>NZ_JAYGJQ010000001.1:1019650-1359534 GCF_035013165.1 Bacteriovorax sp. PP10 | reverse complement strand
GTTAAAAAATACCCTAAGCGACAACTCCATAATCCAATCATTGCAAGTAGAAGAATCTTTCTCGTCGCAAAACCATCAGAGAAAATATAAAAGATAATGGCCTGAAGTAAAAAGCAAAAGGCCCATACAGCATCAACTAATCCAAAGTTATTAACCTTAACGGCCCATAACCAGCTGAGAAACATCACAACAATAGTCACGGCCAATGCCAGTCCAAAAAGTGCTAACCATTCCATGCGGCACGTCTCCCTTTAAACTTCACAATTGATTTTAAGATGATTGGATAAAAAATAAAATAAAGTACGAGTGCTAAAAATCCCCAGACAAAAAGAGCATAGAAGCCAATCAATCCGTACTTCATAAGAAAGACTGAAGGAGACTCTTTAAATTGAGCGTAGATTAAATCCGGGCGCACGGGAGTGTCCCCAACATCAAAGATCAACCCTACGATTTTGATGTAAACAGGAATCATAATGATCTGAACCGGATACATCAAATAATTCACCGTTTGAGTCACTACATGATTGAGCTTCATCTTGGTCGCTGTCAGGGCCGCGAGTAATGTCGCTGTTCCTAAAAAAGGAATAATACCAATAATCACTCCAGTCATTACACTTTGAGCAAGCTTCTCTGGGGTGACTCCCATTTTAATCTGCTCAACAATCACTGTTTTAACTTTTTTAAACATTATTTTTTCTTCGTCATAAGATAGTGAGTCACTCCCCACTCTTTTCCGTCATTGTATTTAAACAATTCCGAACATGACATGAAAAACACTCTCCAACGGTTGTACCAGATAACTTCAGAGCCTTCGCCATAAGTCTTCTTAAACATCGAGAGCACTTGTGCTTTTTCCTGATCAGTATTATCTAACCATGCTTCAAGAGTTTTGCTGTAATGATCTCCATTCCAATCCCATTTCTTTTCAACCACTAGGTCGTTATTGAATAGATCAAATAGATCTCGAGAAGGCATTTGCCCGCCTGAGAAAAAGTATTTTCCCATCCAGTTGTCTTCACCTTCTGTTTCAAAGAAGTATGGTGTTTCTTTGTGAGTAAAAATATGGATAAAAAATTTCCCATCGTCTTTAATTGAAGGTGCGAGAGATTTAAAAAACAATTCATAGTTTCTTAAATGCTCCATCATCTCGATACTCATCACGCGGTCAAATTTCTCAGTACCAAAATCATAATTACTTTCTAATCCTAGATCACGTGTTAATACCGTCAGGTTCTCTAACCCACGAGAGATGGCCTGGTTATCAATATACTCTTTTTGAGTTTTGGAGTTTGAAACAGCAACAATTTTTGAATTAGGGAAACGTCTGGCAAGCTCTAATGAAAGAGATCCCCATCCACAACCTAATTCTAAAACACGCATGCCATCCTGAACTTGAGCATGCTCAATTGAAAGATCAAGAGCTTTTTGTTCAGCTTCTTCCAAAGTCTTTGTGTCTTGGTCCCAATAACAAGAACTGTATTTTTTATGACGGCCTAAGCTTAAATCATAGAAGGCCGTAGGAACTTCATAATGCTGCTTATTCGCCTCATTCGTCATGATAGCGAGTGGTGATAGCTTTAATTTTTTTGCGTAATTTTTAAGGTATTGAGGGTCGTTGGCGGTCTCTCGAAAACTTTCATGCAGTCTCGCTTTCACAAGCGATCTGATTCCAACTCTTGTGATCGGATCAGGCATGTAACCATTTTCTAAAACTTTGATGAAATTCTTAACAAGTAGTTCGTTCATTTAAAACCCCCCTAAACTTCAAATAGTATAGGTTTAGGGGGTTGATTCTACAAATTGATTCGTCTTAGACAAGTCAACCTAACGTTAGACAATGACTAATCATTAGTTTCCTAGGATTGCTCCTGCTTCGTTCATTAATCCATCTACAATTTCATACTCAGATAGCTCTGGATGAGTCGCTTTTGTGTTACGAACTAATTCTTCTAACGATAATGACATATCTCCATTCATTAAAAACTCTTGCCCATCAGCGTAGACCTGCGCCACTTTGTTATGTTCTGACATATAAAGTGATCCATATGCCAATGTAGTTGCTAGATACGATCCTGCGATGGCCGCGGCCTTTGCTTGAAAAGAAAAAACTGTTGATAAGATAGCTGCTAATACTAAAAACTTTTTCATAATTCATCCTTTTAAAAGAGTCTGTTGTTGTTAAATGCAACATAGCTCATTAAAAAAAATAATTAAGCCTTTTATATTTTTTTCAAATCATTTCAGCTTGCTGTAGTCAGCAAGCAAAAAAAAAGCGCGATTCTAAGATCGCGCTTTTAAATTATAGAATTTAATTTTTACTCTAGAATAGAAACAGCTTTTTCAATTAACAGATCGACAGCTTCAGCCGTTGATAAATCATCTGATTGAGCTTGAAGGCTTTCTACGCTTTGTTTTAGGTATGGAGCTAGTTGACCTGTTAGAGCGTACTCTTCTCCGTCAGCTATGATTTGTCGTGCTTCTTTACTCAAACTCCATCCACTCGATATCATTCCAGTTCCGTAAGTCGTAACTGCTGTCGATACAATCGGAGCTCCTGCAATTTGAGCAGACATGCTTCTAGCATGTGCTGATACAGATGAGACAATAAGGGCCATCATTACTATCACTTTTTTCATAAATACTCCGTTGTTGTATTAGATAACTACGTTACATTTAGCATGCTGATAAAAAATGTGAGGATTGTTGGAAAAAATTACTCTAGATAATGTTTTGAAATATAAAATTACAACAGCTCTTTAGAATAGTCTTTCCAAAGAGCTGTATTAAATTTAGTAGATAACTTCTTGAGCTCTAGGAATCGTATTCAAGAACTCAGCACGATGACATGTATCCTGCTTAAACGCTCCTGAAAGCTTCGATGTTCTCGTCATAGACGTCACATCTTTAATCCCACGAGTCTTCACACACGCATGCATTGCATCTGTTACAACTGCTACATCATCAGTTTCAAGTATATTTACCAGGGCCTGGTGAATCTGAAGCGTTAAGCGCTCCTGGATCTGAGGTCTCTTGGCAAAGTAGTCTACGATACGGTTAAGTTTTGATAGACCTAAAACTTTATTTTTCGGGATGTAAGCAATGTGTGTTTTCCCGATAATTGGAACAAAGTGGTGCTCACAGTGAGAGTTCGTCACGATGTTCACTTCGATAACCGCATGGTCATAATCAAACTTGTTTTCAACGATTGTAATCTTTGGAAATTTTTCCACTTCAAGACCATAGAAAATTTCGTCTACATACATCTTAGCCACTCTGTGAGGAGTTTCTCTTAACGAGTCGTCAGTCAGGTCAAGGCCTAACGTATTCATGATCTCAGTGAACAGTGCTGTGATCTTTACTTTCTTTTCATCGTTAGTTAATCCCGTCTCAACTTGTGGAGTCGGTGTTACTTTTTTTAATATCGCTTTTGGGTCAATCATTGTCATAAAAATTCCTATACAGCAGTAAATCCGTTTTTATCTTCTTCATAAATCCCAGAGTTCTTTTCGTTTTCTCTGGTTTCAACTCTAAAGCAGTAAACGCGCCCTTGAGTGTGCTTATTTAAATACTCATTCATTTTCTCATGCAAAAACTTTGAAGTCCCTTCCATGCCAACACTTGGAAGAACTCGAAGCATGATGATTCCTTTTTTATCCATCTCTTCAAATAACGGAAGTTCGGGATCATCTTGGTTTGCCAAAAATGTATGATCGAAAGTGTGGTCTAAGAATTTTTTAAATTCTTTGAATCCACCGAAGTCCATAACCCATCCCTTGTTATCAAGAGACGATGCTTTAAACCAGAACATGAACTCACGAGAGTATCCATGAACATATTTGCAGTGACCTTCGTCTCTCCATTGGCGGTGAGTACAGGGAAAGCCCGTAAATTTTTTAGTTGAGATGTACATTGGTTGAAACCTTGTAACTAGCTTTTAAATTCAAGTGTTTGATATGTACCATCGAAGTCGATGACATACAAGACACCATGAATTTTAGACTCGTTTTCATAGGTAACTGGAAGGTTTTGGGCCTTCATCAAGGTATCAAGAAGATTCCTTTGGTGATTGATTTGAACCAATCCCATCAAATGAGTCTCTGTAGTTGTCAGGCAACCCGAGCTCGGAATCATTGGAAAATGCGGGGTAAAAGGATTTTTGTTGATGGTTCCTGTTCCATGAATTCGAAGCAGGCTGCGACCAAGCTCACGGGCCACCACGCATTGTTGCCACCATGATTTTTTGTAGTGAGATGTCGGTAGCATTTGTTTAATTTTCTCTTCACCCTCTGACTGAGAAATGAAGTTCACGATAAGTCGTCTAAACTTCCCAAACTCAGCGTGCTGGTTGGCCTCAGGCATGACTGAATCAACAGTGAAGACTCCACAGGGAGTTGTTCCGTTAGAATGGTTAAATGGCAGCCCTCTCCCCGATACACCGAGAATTGGAATCGACCATACACTTCCATTTAGATTGTGAACAAAGCGATTGTACGAATCCTTTACAAAAATCTTTCCTGGTTTATGTCTGCCTTCTCTGAAAATGGCGAACATTGAGAGTTCATGGTTTTTGTAATTGAGAATTTCCTGAACATCATCGTGCTTTAAAACTTCGCCCTTCTTCGCTTTTAAAAAAAGCTCATACTCTTCCGGATAGAAACTCGTAAGGTTCGTGAAGAAATAATGATCAAGTTGTTTTTTATAGCTGAATAAATGAAAGATTTGCGATGGAAGTAAACTAGTGATGTCGAGTGTGTTGATGAAAGAGTCGATGTCGTCGTTGAGACTGTACATCATTAGGGACTCTTCGAAATTCAAATTGTCCCAATCAAGGTCCTGCGGAAAAACATAAGACTTACCTTCTTTATTTCCGAAAAGATAAGGAAGGTAAGTCTTAAGATAATTCATTAGTGGTGGTGTCCGCCTTCTCCGTGAACGTGTCCATGAGCGATTTCTTCAGCTGAAGCATCTCTGATTGACTTGATCGTTACGTCGAAGTGAAGCTCTACGCCTGCAAGAGGGTGGTTCCCGTCTACAGTTACGTTGTCGCCATCGATTTTCGTTACAGAAACAACAAGTTCACCTTGCTCAGTTTCTACTTCGAATTGCATTCCGATTTCTAGTGCTTCAGTTGACTCGAATTGTGCGCGAGGTACTGTTTGGCATAGAGAATCGTTTCTTTCTCCGTATCCGTCTTTTGCGTCGATTTTAACTTTAATGTTGTCGCCAGCTTTTTTACCTTCAAGTTCTTTTTCAAGTCCTGGAATTAAATTACCAATCCCTTGGATATAAGTAAGTGGACCATGGCTTTCAGATGAATCGATCATCGCGCCTTTTGAGTCTGTTAGTTTATAGTCGATTGCTACGACTTTGTTTTTTTGAACTTGCATAAAATCCCCGTCTATTTTTTGTTGCGACTAACCTATCACTTCTTTTTGATGATGTCTAAAATAACTACTGGTTCTGTTGGAACGTCTTCATACATCCCGCGAGACCCTGTTTTTACCATCTTAATCTTGTTCACAATCGGCATTCCGCTTGTCACTTTCCCGAAAACTGCGTACCCAAACCCTTGGTCTGAGGCATCACGGTGATCAAGGAATGCGTTATCGTTTACATTGATGAAGAATTGAGCTGTCGCGCTATCTACAACGTTAGTTCTTGCCATAGCAAGAGTTCCCGCTTCGTTTTTAAGACCGTTAGCTGCTTCGTTCTTAATTCCGGCACCAACTGACTTTTCCTTCATATCTTTATCAAAACCACCACCCTGGATCATGAAGTTATTGATCACTCGGTGAAAGATAGTCCCTTTGTAGTGACCTTTTTCAACGTAGCTTAGGAAGTTTTTTACAGAGATTGGAGCTTTGTCTTCGAAAAGTTCAGCTTCGATATCCCCTTTATTCGTTTTAATAGTGATTTTTGGGTTAGCAGCAAAAGCGCTAACTGAAGAAAGTAACATTAATGATACTAGTAACGATTTCATTTTTACCTCGGTGTAAATTTAGCGATAAATTGTTGGTACATTTCTCTATCTAACGGATCCATTCCATTTAAATACATTTCTAAATACTTTGTCGAATCATAACCCCAGAACATTTCACCGTCGACGACAAAACTAGGAACACCGAAGAGTTCTCTTTGAAGAGCGCGCTCAACATTGCTCTTAAGCTCAATGCGGGCATTCTTACTTTCCATTTTTTCGATTAATTCATCACTGTAGAGATTCTTTTCTTTTAAGATCTCTTTTAAAACATCATCACTTCCAATATCTAATCCGTGCTCCCATCCTGCTCTGTAGATGACATCAATGATTTCTTTTTGCTTGTCACCTGCCGTGCCGATCAGGGCCAGTCTAAGTGCATACAGCGAATTAAATGGTAAATTTTTGGGAGTGGTAAAAGGAATATTATTCATCTTCGTTGCACGAAGCAGGTCTTTAAAAAGGTAGTTCCTCTTCGGCTCGATTTGCGCCGGACCTTTAGTATCATAAGAAGCAATGATCGTGGCCATACTGACCGGGTAATACTCAAACTCGTAAGGTTGAGATCTTACCCATGTCCATGCCAGGTATGAGTACGGAGAGAGAAAATCAAAGTAAAATTCAATTTTCTTCATAATTTTTATCCTTCTTCTTTTTTCTTATCAACATAGTATTGGAAGTTTGTATCGAAGACTCTGATTCCACCTTTATCAACTTCGAATACGCGATTCGATAGTCCATGTAAAAAGTGTCTATCATGGGATACGTACATAACTGTTCCATCAAATGTCTTTAAGGCATTTAATAATACGTCACGAGATTTTAGATCCAAATGGTTGGTAGGTTCATCGAGAATTAAAAGATTGTTGTTAGAAGACATTAATGTCGCCAGAACAACTCTCGATTTTTCTCCACCTGAGAGAACTTTAATTTTCTTTTCAACATCATCACCGCGGAATAAAAACGCCGCTAAAAGGTTTCTGATATATCCGTTTGAAGCATGAGGAAGTCTGTTTGAGATTTCATCAAGCACTGTATTTTCTGGGTTTAGTAAATCAAGTGAGAATTGTGAGAAGTATCCAACTTGAATTGATGGACCAACTGAACACTCTCCACCACTGGCCTCAGTTAAATTACAAATAACTTTCAGAAGCGTCGACTTACCGGCACCGTTGACTCCGACAACTGCAATTTTGTCCTGACGATTTACCGTCGCAGTTAATCCAGAGAAGATCTTGTGAAGAGTTCCATCATCACGAGTCCAGTTCTTAGCAAGTTCTTTCATCATAACAACATCGTTACTTCCACGAGGTGGAGTTGGAAACGAGAAGTCCATAACGATATCTTCAGGTGGAAGTTCCACTCTTTCAATTTTATCAATTTTCTTTACGCGGGATTGTACCTGAGCAGCGTGGCTGGCACGTGCTGCGAACTTCGCGATAAACTCTTCTTCTTTTTGTAGCATTGCTTGTTGAGACTCATATTGAGCAACTTGCTGAACTTTTCTGATCTCTTTTTCTTTTTCGTAGTAGTCGTAGTCACCTGTATAAGTTGTGATCTGCTTGTTTGCTACTTCGATAATACGATTTACAATTCCGTTCATGAAGTCACGGTCATGGGAAGTCATAAGGACAGCGCCCTTATAATCTTTTAACCACTGCTCAAGCCACACGATACTTTCTAAGTCGAGGTAGTTGGTAGGTTCATCCATTAACATAACGTCTGGTTGTTGAATCAGAACTTTTGCAAGCGCAATTCTCATTCTCCATCCACCAGAGAATAATCCAACATCTCTATCGTGGTCGTAAGGCATAACTCCTAGACCCGTAATAATTTCTTTTGCTCTTACATCGAGATCGTATCCACCAAGTTTTTCGAACTCAGTTTGATAATCTCCTAACTCGATTAATACTTTTTCCATTTCATCTGGATCAAGATCGTTTTCAAGTTTTGTTTCAATCACTCTCATCTTTTGAGCAAGCTCAGAAGCTTTTGCACTTCCGCTCATAACTTCTTCAATAACTGTGCGTCCTTTCATCTCTCCAATATTCTGAGAGAAATAAGCAACACGAATTTTTTCCGGAACAGTGATCGATCCGCCATCAAAACCTTCCTCTTTCATCAAAACGCGAAAGACAGTCGTTTTACCAGCACCGTTAGGGCCAACTAAACCAACTTTATCTCCTGGGCGTAAAATGAATGAAGCGTTCTCATAAAGAATTTGTCCGCCATAGTGTTTTGAAACGTTATTGAAACTGATCATAATCGTGCTCTTTCCTCTAAAAAATTTGACTCACTTTACCCCAATTCGCAAAGCTTAACAACGAATGACGCTAACCTCAGGGCCTAATAAGTGCTTTACTCTGGTAATATTCTTAAATAGTCGAAAATCCAAATTGTAATTTTTCCTTTTTTCTCTAAAATACTCATATGGAATTCACTCCCCTTCGTATCACTACAGTCAAACCTCTAAGAGAACTTACGTTCGACTTGTATATTCATTTTAAAGAGCAATACCTTTGTTACGCAAAACGTGGCGAGCAACTAAGTGAAGAAAAGTTTTTAAAACTAAAAGCACAGAAAATTGCCAAGTTCTTTATCACTGAAGGTGATGAATCAAATTACCAAAAATTTCTCGACGCTCTCTTGGATGAAACACTTTCAAATCCCAAAGTTGATATTGAAGAAAAAGTTTCTATGGCCGAAGGTGCTGCTGAATCTGCAGTTGAAAGAATGCAAAAAGACCCGGGAAGTGAAAGTGCTTACCGCGCGACTGAAAAGGCCGCAAAAAGTATGCGCCAGGTAATCTTAAACAACCCTGATGCGCTTAAAAAAATCTTTGGAAAAAAAGCAGATAAAAGTGAAGAAGTTATTAAACACTCACTAAATGTTTGTGCTTTATCAGTAAAACTTGCCGAAATATTAAAATGCTCAGAAAAAGAAATGGATGATATCGGTACGGCCGCTCTTATCCACGATATTGGTATGACCAATATGAGTAAAGCTGATATGGAGCTTTTTTATAAACCTAAAAAGCTTTTAAGCAATGATGATAAACGCGTTTATTACATGCATACAAAAGACGCAGCCTCTCTTTTAAAAGACAAAGCATACGTGACTCCGGCCATCCTTGAACTAGTGAGCAATCATGAAGAAGTTCTCAGTGGATTAGGTCCGAATAAAAAGAAAAAGCTCTCTCTTTCAGAGGAGATTTTATCTTTAGTGAATAACTACGATAAACGAACTATTACCAATAAAACATCACCTGCCCAGACTTTAAAAGACATGATGATTGATGAACTTGGTAATTATGACTTGAAACTTTTAAATGAATTCAAGAAAGTCCTCCATACTGAAGGACTGCTTCTCGAATAGTTTTGTTTTTTTAGAAAATTACTCTCAATGAATCCATTACAACTTCAGCTTCTTCATAACACTTCGACAGGATTTCGATCTGCTCAGTGATTGAATCAATCTCTTCCGGGCGAACCACTGGATTGACTGCTTTCAGTTTTAATAGACGAGTTTTTTCACGATCTAAATGCTCGATCATGTTTTGCTTATACTTTTTCTTTAGTTCAACTGCCTCAAGAAGAGCATGTTGATGAGCTGCCTGAAGAACTTTTTGAACAGCGGCCTTCGGAAGTCCTTTTGCCTTTCTCACTGTCTCTTGATCAGCGCCAGTGATTCTTTCGTCAATATCAGACTTATCAAATTTCGCACTCAAGTTCTCACCTGTGCTATCCACTAAGATACGAATTGGAGTTGGCGGGAAAAATCTCTCGGGACTCAAGCTCTTTGGAGCGACAACCTGAAGTTTGAAATACGTTTCAATGTAAGTTTTAGTCTGTCCTGATTTTTTTCTCATCATGACACTCATGTTTCCAAAAGTGTTACTCAAAATTAAATCAATCACCCCCACAACCATCGGGTGATCCCATGTTAAAAACTCAACGTCTTCACGTCTTAGGGCAGTCTTTCTGTCATAGGTAATTCTCACTCCGTCCACCGGGAGATTAGGGAAATAAGGCACGTACATATTGTCACTTGGTCTGATGAAATACACTTCATCATCAAGGTCTTCAATATCAACACCAAGCTCTTGAAATACATTATTCATGTAATTGATGAGGTTCGTTTCTTCATCAAATTTGCGAACTTCATCCACTAATTTTTTAGCAACGTCCTCTTTGAAAGAATTGAGTTCAACTAAAATATCACGCCCTTCTTCAAGTTTATGAGTCACTGTCTTAAATTCTTTAGCTGTTGTTTCTAAAAAATCCTGAAGAACTTGTGGGTCTTTAAAACATAATTCTGGTTTATTTAAAAACTCTTCCAGTAGACCCTGAAGTTGTTGATGAACAATGCTCGCCCCTTTTGCAGAGTGAACAAAGGCATCCATTCCAGTATTAAACCACTGGTATAAAATTTCATCATATGAACTCATGATATATGGAACATGAAGGTGAATATCACTGTCTTGTCCGATACGATCCAGACGACCAATACGTTGCTCTAAAAGGTCCGGGTACATTGGCAGGTCAAATAAAACTAAGTGGTGAGCAAACTCAAAGTTTCTCCCCTCACTTCCTACTTCCGTACATAAAAGAATGTCTGCTCCTTCCGGATCAGCAAAATAAGCGGCCTGACGATCGCGGGCCACAAATGACAGTCCCGAGTGGAAAGCAGCAACGTTCATACCTGGAAAACGATCTTTTAATAAAGTCTCCAGACACATAACTTTGGTTTTTGATTTTGTGATTAAAAGAATTTTCTCACCGATGTGGCGACCTAAGAATTCAGTTAACCAATCCAGCTTCATGTCGAAACTTGGGCCTATAGTCTCTTCGTCTTCTAGACCAAGGTACAATGTTTTTTTACTTTCTAGCGGATAAGCGTGCAGGATTCTCTTTGGGAAAAAAGAAAAGTGCTTGCTCATTCTGTTTCTTGTATTTCTAAAGAAGATTCTTCCTGGCCCGTGGAGATCTTGAAGCTCAGCAAGCCTTGCCTCGCTCTCAGCTCCACCCTTTTTCAGAAGCTCGCGCGCTTGTGCTGCCACTTCTTCATAGTGAGTTGTCTCTTCTAAAAATTTTGGATAATCAAAAAAGCGATCCGGATCAAGAAGTTTTAAACGAGCAAAATGTCCTTCCATTCCTAACTGCTCTGGTGTCGCCGTTAGAAGTAATAAACCTTTTGATCTCTTTGCGATCATCTGAACAATTTTATATTCAGTTGAAACGTGCTCCTGGCTCCATTTTAACTGATGGGCCTCATCGACAACCATGATATCCCATAGTGCTTCCTTCATCAGGTTGCGGGCCATCTCAGCACCTTTTAATAGACCAATATTCACAATGACAAAGTCATTTTCAGTAAATGGATTTGTCCCCGGTTCAAGATGTGTTTCCTGATTCATTGTCACAAAAGAAAGATTGAACTTTCTTAGCATTTCAATAAACCACTGATACACCAATGAGTCTGGAACTAAAATAAGCGCGCGCTTGACTCTCTCAGATAAAATAAGCTGATGAAGAGCAAGACCCGCTTCAATTGTTTTTCCTAAACCAACTTCGTCAGCAAGAAGAACTCTTGGAATCGGTCGATCCACAATTTGTTCAGCTACATAAAACTGGTGAGGGATTAAATTCATTCTTCCACCAACAAAACCACGCACTGGTGATTGAGTCAGACGGTTTTTATTCCATAGTGTTTGAAATCTTAGTTCAAATAATCCCGGTGAATCCACGCTGCCATTAAACAGGCGGTCTTCTGGTTTATTGAAACTTAATGAATCAGAAAGTTCACGTTCATCGAACACTTGATCCGCGCTTCTGTAAGCGGCAAGGCCATCGTTATCAATCACATCATCAATCGTCAGCTTTTGTCCGGATCTCAAAGTGACTTCATCACCTGAAGAAAAAACCACACGCTTAATCGGTGCGCCTTTTGATCCATAAACTCTTTCTGTCTTTGCTGCTAAAAATGATATTTTGACGGTCTTGGATTCTACATGAACGAGAATACCAAGCCCTAATTCTGGCTCCGTCTCACTCATGAAACGTTGGCCGGGAACGAGACTCTTCACTATTAATGTCCTTTTTATTTACTTAGCTGTTAATTTTATAAAGTGCTACAGCAAGTCCAATGATAATCATACCTACAATGATGTAAATACGTTTTTTTCCTAAGGCAATTTCTTCTGATGTTAGGGAATGTCTACGCGCGCTTTTTTTGCTCATGATTAGTGAACTCCGAAAATATTCTTAATAAAATCTCTTACTCCATTAGACGACTTTATTTTATATAGGTCAAAAGCATATGAATCGTTGTGAGAGAAATTCTCGGCCTCTACAAAAGGATCAAACTCGGAATCTTCGTCAATATTAGACTCAGACTTAAGCTTAGAGATCATATCGTTGTTATCTTTCACGATTTGGCGAGCGCGCTCGACTGCGATTCGGGCAGCTTCGTATTTTGGCAGGAATTCCTGTGTGGTAGCGTTTTCGTTTTCCATTTTTCTCCTTTCTCAAGCCGGTTTTACAACCCAGCGAGTCGATAAAAATAATGTAGTTATTTAGTCTTACTCCCCCAAAACATCATTCGTAAACGAAAGAATCCCTAAAATTATGCTGGGGCGCCCCAACAAGGCGAAATATCGAACGAATATCCCCTGACTTTTCCTCTCATTTACGCTACAAGAAACTACGAATTAAAATGAGGAATTGAATTATGATTATTTGCCAGAACGTCGGCCTGAGATACGGTGCTAGAAAACTATTTGATGAAGTAGATATTAAATTTACTCCAGGAAACTGTTACGGATTAATTGGTGCTAACGGCGCGGGAAAATCTACGTTCCTTAAAATTTTATCTGGTGAAATTCCAAGTTCATCAGGACATGTTTTCATCACTCCGGGACAACGTCTTTCAATCCTTAAACAGGATCACTTTTTATACGAAGACATTGAAGTTCTAAAACTTGTTATCATGGGTAACAAAAAACTTTTAGAAATCATGGAAGAAAAAGACGCTCTATACGCTAAAGAAGATTTCTCGGATGCAGACGGCCTTCGTGCTGCTGATCTTGAAGCTGAATTTGGTGAGATGAACGGATGGGAAGCTGAATCTGAAGCAGCGACACTTCTATCAGGTCTTGGAATCAAAGAAGAACTTCTTACTAAAAAAATGGCAGAACTAAACGGTGGAGAAAAAGTAAAAGTACTTTTAGCGAGTGCACTTTTTGGTAAACCAGATATTCTTTTACTGGATGAGCCTACCAACCATTTGGATATGAAAGCGATCCATTGGTTAGAAAACTTTTTATCTACATTTGAAAACACAGTTATCGTTGTTTCCCATGACCGTCACTTCTTGAATAAAGTGTGTACTCACATGGCCGACATCGACTTCGGTAAAATTAAAATTTACCCAGGTAACTACGACTTCTGGTACCAGTCTTCTCAACTTGCTATGACTTTAAAGTCTAACCAAAACAAAAAGACTGAAGAAAAAATGCAAGAGCTTAAAGATTTCATCGCACGCTTCTCAGCGAACGCTTCGAAATCGAAACAGGCCACTTCTAGACAAAAGACTCTTGATAAAATTACCCTTGAAGATATTCAACCATCGACAAGAAAATATCCATTCGTTCATTTCAAAGCGAAAAAAGAAATTGGTAAAGACGTTCTTACAGTTGAGAAACTATCTAAGTCTGTTGATGGAAAAGTTATGTTTAAAAACGTTTCTTTCCAGGTAAGAAAAACGGATAAGATCGTTCTTCTTGGAACAGATCAACAGTGTGGCGCTCTTATGGACGTGCTTGCTGGAAAAGATAAGCCGGATGCTGGACAGATTAACTGGGGTGTAACAGCTCAGAGATCATACTTCCCTGCTGACAACACTGAATTCTTCATTGAAGGAAAATACAACCTGGTAGACTGGCTAAGAGACTTCTCTGAAGACAAAGACGAATCTTTCGTCCGCGGATTCTTAGGACGTATGTTATTTACGGGTGAAGAAAGTCAGAAGAAGACCAACGTATTATCCGGTGGTGAAAAAGTTCGTATGATGCTTTCTAAAATGATGTTAGAAGCTCCGAACGTTTTAATCATGGATGGTCCTACTAACCACCTTGACCTTGAAAGTATTACTTCGGTGAACGAAGGGCTTAAAAAATACGACTCAACTTTAATTTTCTCATGTCATGACCATGAATTCGTACAGACGGTTGCCAATAGAATTATTGATATCCAACCTGACGGAACAATCATCGACGTTGAAAAATCATTTGATGAATACTTAGGACTACAATAATTTGAAAGAAGACTTTTTTGAGATTCGACAGATTCTTCCTGAAGACAAGATCCCACTGCAAGTGGGACTTCAGATGCTTTCTCCCGAATCAATCAGGCAGAGATTTTTTGCCAGCAAAAAAGAATTTACTGAAAATGAACTGAAGTTCCTCACTGAAGTTGATCAAATTAATCACCTTGCCTACGTTGCTGTTCACCATCTGGATGGAAAACTTCTTCCAGGTGGAGTGATCAGAGCAATTAAAGACAGCCAACGCCCGACTTATGCTGAAATTGGTATTACTATCGTTGATAGTTACCAGGGAAAAGGTCTCGGGATTCAATTATTTAATACAATTTCTGACCGCGCTCTTCAGGTGGGACTCACTCATTTTTATGGTCAATACCACACTAGTAATCTGAAAATGACTAAGCTACTGGAGAAGTTTGCTAAGACCCGTGCGCCTCTTTTTCTAAAACATACAGGCGACGGTTTTATTTATTTTGAAGCTCCATTAAAAAACTGATAAACTTTTAACCATACAATTTAATTCAACAGGAAGACTCATGGGACGTAAGTGGAATAACATCAAAGAGAAAAAAGGTGACCAGGATAAGATCCGCTCTCTAATGTATACAAAATGCCTTCGCGAAGTAACTAAGGCCGTTAAAAACGGTGGTGAAGAAATCGAAAGTAACTTCATGCTGAGAATTGCCTTAGAAAAATCTAGAAAATACAACGTTCCCAAAGACAACATTGATCGTGCGATCAAAAAAGGTCTAGGAAACGAAGACGAAGGATACTCAGATATTGCTTACGAAGGATACGGCCCGAATGGCGTAGCGATCTTCGTTGAAGCCTCTACAAACAACGGAACAAGAACTGTAGCAAACGTTCGTAACTTCTTTAACAAGTGCGGCGGATCTCTGGGGACAACTGGTTGTCTTCAATTCGTATTCGAGCGCAAAGCTGTATTTGAAATCCCACAAAAAGACCTGGTTGAAGATGACTTCACTCTGGATATGATTGATGCTGGAGCTGATGATGTCGTTTTAGAAGACGGGTTCTTCACTGTGACAGGGCCGATGGAAGCATTCGGGCCAATCCAAACTAAACTTGATGAACTAAAGATCACTGCTGATGAAGCTGGTCTAGAGCGCGTTCCTCTTACTTTAAAAGAGATTGATAAAGATACGTTTAAAATCGTAACTAAGTTAGTTGATCTCCTTGAAGGTGATGATGACGTGACTAAGGTTTACCACAACGTTAAATACGACGACTCTTTCGCTGAAGCATAGAAATAAAAAAGGCCATCTTGAAGATGGCCTTTTTTTTTGTTCATTATTTTAAAACAGGTCTAGCGATACTAAGTTCTTTAAATGTAGATGAGTCTTCACCTAAAATAATTCCTACTAAACCATTTTTTGCTTCATTCTGTTGTGCCATTGTATGTGCACCAATTGAAAGTCCTTTCAAGTCATCTCCAAGATAGATGTACATAGTCTCAGACTTTTTCTCATAATATAATTCGAAGTTGCCTTCTACTCCACCGAATAATCCTGTTTCGATTTCATCCATTTTAGTCACTTCTGAAATCTTGCATGAGTCACCTGAAAACGTGCAGTGAAACGTATATGGAGTAACTGCGAAAACTTGTACTGAGAACATTACTGAACACACTATAGCTAAAAATTTCATAAATCCTCCTTGAATTTTTTTGAGAGCTTCTCAAATTATAGAGAGCAGGATCTGATTGGCCATTTGATTCCCCTGACTTTATTAAACAGTACTCTTTCAGACAGGAACTCCCTTACCCCATAAATTTGAGGCACCCTTTTTGGGATTATCTGCGAAATGGATATAAGGAATTAGCTACTTAGGAGTATTCCTTTCTAAATTTGAGACCCGTGATATTCTGGGCCAAGTTAAAAACCTATCAGGATTCAAAGATGATCATGGGCAAGCTACTAGTCATTCTCTTAACTTTCTTCCTGTTTCAATCTCCTCTATCTGCCAATGATAATCTCGACACCGATCCATTAAGCAATATCAAAGTTTCCAAACAAGACATTATAACAAGTATGGAGGCCCTGAAGAAACAAGGCAAAATTTCTGAAGCTGATTTTCAAAAAGCAAAAAAAGAACTGGAGGCGATGAGTGATTCCCAAGTGAACTCAATTACCGACACAGCAGTAGATGTTGTGAGAAAAGATCCGGATGCAGCAGTTGGATTATTAAAAGGAGCAAAGATAGATTCCAACGAAGTTAAAAAACAAGTCGATAGTGTTTCAAAACCTAAATAGATAGTTCTTCAATCATATCAATTTTATCTTCAACCAAAAGGGTGTTAAAGCGCAGGCTCGTAAGACTTCTTACGAGCCCGTCATAACTTAACTTTCCATTCTCTAATCTTTTAGTCATGAGTAAGGCCACGCCTTGAGACTCTAAAAATTGCACAATTTCGGGATTGTCTCTGACTTCATCATCTGGAGCGATGATCATGGTATTGCGTCTGAAACGGTCTGTAAGGATGTTCCAGGTGCTGTCTAGATCGTGAAGGCTCATGACAGCTAAACGTAAGGGCTGCTTTCTGATATCGAAGTTTTCATCGTCGACCATAAAAGAGTCTTTCGTTGCGAGTTTCTTTTTATCAAAAATCAGACAGTCGACACTTGCTCTCAGCTTTTGAGTTTCTTCGTACGTACTGTCTGGTTTTAGTTTGATGATTTCCATTAATTTACGCTTACATCCATTTCAGTGAAGATTGATGGATGTTGATAGTCTTTTTGAAATCCATCTCTGGCGATTTCGATCAAGCGGCTATTAAACATATCATTCGTTGTTGTATTCACTGTTAGCTGAGGAAGGCGTCCAATGATCTCCCCTTTTTGAACCAGATAAGACAATTGTAAGGGAGTTGAGTAGTCTCCCTTATCTGTGAAGTCCCCACCGTGTCCCATAAAGACGACGATACAGTTATCAAGCGAGTTTAAAATTTCCTGCGTTGATCTCTTCCCTGCTCCCACAACCAAAGAGTTAAAACTCATTGTTATGGCCGAATCAAAAGAGCGTCTTCCGTTACCAGTTGCCTCTACACCATACTTTTTAGCATTGCGAAGATCGGCAATCACATTCTTCATTTCTCCATTTTCGATCAATGGAAGTTTTACCAATTTTCGAACGACTCCTTCTTCATCAAACTTGCGATAAATTCCATGCTCTGGGGAGTAGTTCACATCGTACAAAGAAAAATCTTTACTGAAAATCTGTTGACCTAATTTTCCACTGTAAAGAGCAGAACCTTCGCAGTATTTATCAGCAAGAAAAGACTCTGAAAGTTTTGAAGTCAGTTCACTTTCTAAAAAAAGTACCGGGTACTTTCCATTCTGGAATTTAATTTCGTTATTATAAGCTTCCAGATAAGGAATATTCTTATTAAGAACATCATCAATATCATTCAAGGCAAGAATTCTTGAGCGTCCTTGAAAATATCCATCCATCAAATTGGGAGATCCTACTTTTTTGAAAAGATAATACCACTCATTAGCAGCGAATTTCTTTTCAAGTGTCACCCCCTCACTATTCGTTAATGTCGCTGAATGGATTTCACGGCTGAACTTACCATTAAAAACGAACTGGTTTGAAAAACCTCTAAGACGCTCCTGAGTTTTTTCAATTTCGTCTACGATCTTACTTAAAGGTGCGTTTAAACTCTCTTCATCAATGACACTCATCTTTTGAAAAGATGGAAGTTCATAGCTGTAAGGAATTCCTACAGTCTTTGCCCCTTGCGCTTTTTTTAACAGGTCACCGTCACTAATATCACCAACAAATGAAGTCGTATAAATTTTATTCTCTTCAAAAAGGCGAACACCTTTTTTAGTAATATTTTTACTTCGCGAAGAATTAATGTTCCCTGCGATGACTTCAATACTTAAGGACTCTTCTGTCGTTTTTAAAATATCATATTTCATTTTTTAATCCTTGTTTTTAACTAACTTGCATTCCACTAACTAAGATAGAAGGTCCACCATCAGCAACTGGAAGTGGAGACTGCTCCATTTTTCCGCATCCACCGAAAGCTGAACTCTCCAGGTGAAAATCATCACCGCAAGCTTCAATCATCTTTAATGTTTCAAAAACTGATCCGGAAAGAACTGAAACTCTCACTGGTTCTGCAATTTTTCCATCTTTAATTCGATAAGCTCTATTGGGTGCAATCGTAAAAGTACTTCCGCCTGAACCATGCTTAAAGTTGTAGAAGTAAATTCCACCTTCTGCTCTTTTTAACAATTCATTAAAAGAAACATTTCCACCTTCAATATAAGTTGAAGTCATACGTACGATAGGCTCAAACTCAAAATTCATTGCTCTGGCATTTCCAGTCGCTTTTTCTTCCAACACGTTCGCTGTATGAGTTGAATGTAAACGGCCTGTCAGGACACCGTCTTTAATCAGGTAAGTTTTTTGGGCCAGTGTTCCTTCATCATCAATTGGGCAATACCCAGAAGTGTTATCATGCATACCTGTATCGACGATTGATAAACACGTGGCTCCGATTGTACTTCCAATTTTCCACTCTTTCGTTGCTTCGGGGTCTCCCATCATAAAGTCTGCTTCTGACTTATGGCCAAACGATTCATGAGTAAATACACCTGTGATCTCAGGAGAAAGGACAACTTTATACTTACCCGGAGTGATTGTTTCAGCTCCAAGGAAGCGTTGAGACTCAATAAAGAAATCCAGAATATCTTTTTCAAGGTTATGAAGTTTTTTGAAATCAGTTACATGAACTCTAAACCAGTCATCAACCAGCTCCTCATCTTTTTTCAGGACAGCACTAAAACCAAACCCTGCCTGATTAAAGTCATAAGAGAATTCTGTTCCAACTGAAGACTTATAAAACTTCTCTTTATAAATGTCCGTATAGTGAATTCCAGATTCTTTTAAATTATCAATCTTCTTGATCAAAGGAAGATAGCTCTCCCCTAGTTTTACTTTTGTCTCTAATGGGATTTTTGAAAAAGCATCTGCCGCTTTATTAATTAAATGATGAACCCCATTGTTTTCCGGAACAACGTAAGTGTTCGATGATTTTTTTCCGGCATTGGCCTGGTCAATAAGTTTATTGATTTCACCTTCTAGATTAGTGATTGCTGTTGTTGAAGCATAAAACCATGAGCCATGGTGATGAACTCTGACAAATGCCCCAAGAACTGGTTTTTCTGCTGCCGAAACCAACTCTCCATTTCTGAATAAAAAGCTACTGGATTGAGTACGCTCAATTCTCACATCCACAAAATGGCACGGGAATTTTTTTAGATCTAAGTGATCTAAAATGTTTTTAAGATCCATGGAGGTCTCCTTTTTAAATTTCGAAAAGTGGAAATGAGAAAATCTGACCTTGATGATACCAAAATTCGCCAAAATTTTCGATTAAAAGAATTTGGTTGTCTACTTTTAGCGCGTTAAAGAAAGCGTCATCGTAAGTTGTGCGAACACTTTCACCGCTCATCCATGCTCTAAAGTCTTTCATGATGATCTTAGTATGCAAATCTATTGGAGAACGCTTGAGAGCTTGTCTTACAAAAGGATTTCGCTCAGCTATTTCGATACGACTCAAATAAAAATCGATCTGACCTTTGTAGCGGTAAACTTTGTTGGTTTTAAGCTCAGTAAGAATGTTTGCAACATCAGTAAGTTGAAAAGTGATCTTCTTTTTACTTTCGTAATCCCCTTTCATTTTCTGCATCAATTGATCGTTATATCCTTCAGGATCAAAACAAAAGAGAAAAGCTTTCGTTACTAGATCGATAGTCGTATGAAATGCAGGATTGTAAGCGCGGGGTTTAAGAGAGAGTCCGTAGAGATAAAACTCTTTGATATTTGCGAGAGTTAAATCATCTTTTACTTTTTTCAAGGCGACAGATAATTTATTATCCATCGCCTCGTCGCCGGTTCCCCACTCTTCTTTATTTGGAAATAGTGAATAGTCAGGAACCGTACTCATATTATTTTAATTCTACGTTTAGTTCGATATTAAGATTTTTATTTCCTAAATCAGCAGATGGAAACTTTGGATCCATTCCTTCGATTGCTCCAGACTTATTTAGAGCATTTCCGTCTGGTGAAAAACGAGCGATCACATGAAGTGGACCTTTAAACTCTGATCCTGGGATCATAACGTTTTTTTGAGTGATCACGAACGCTTGAGGGAAAGTCGGGTTGGCAATTTTAATAACTGCTACTGGTGGAGTTCTGTCATTCGGGCCAGAGTCAGGGCCTGCTTGTTTAGCGAAAACATAAAGCACACCATTTTTTGTGATCTTTTTTTCAAGACCTTTTTTTAGAGTTACAAGCCCACCCACTTTTGGATCAGTGTATGCATTTGCATTTGTAGCGATAAAAAGAGATACCATTATTGTCACAAAAATATTTTTCATTCAAAAACTCCTATAGGATTTAAATTTGCTCAATGATAATATGAAGACTGGAGCTAATCAAATGAAGAAAGAAGTTTTATCGTTAATTGGGTGCGGATGGTTAGGAAAAGCGCTGGCGCTGGATCTACAAAGATCCGGTCATAATATTATCGCCACAACTGCCCATGATAAAAGTGCTGAATTTGCTGAGGACGATGTTCCTTACATTCAATTCGATGCGGCCCTCGATCTTGCTCCGGAAAGTATCAAAAATTCCGGTGTCTTAATTTACATGGTGCCACCTTTAGGCGTGAGTCACGTAAAACATTTCTTTGATCAAATCCCTTCTGATAAAAAAATTATCTTTATCAGCTCAATTTCTGTTTATGGAAAAAACCTTGGTAACCTTAATGAGGAAGCTGAACATCATGTTTGTTCAACAGGCTCTCCTCTTTTACTTGAAACTGAAAATTATATTAAAAATAGATTCTCGCATGCGACGATTTTAAGACTGGGCGGACTTTATGGATATAGACGCCATCCCTCTTATAACTTGCAAGGAAAAACTGAACTCACAGGTGGACATGCCTTCCTTCACCTGGTTCATCGAGATGACTGCATTAAGGCCATCACAACAGTCCTTAACACGTCTGTATGGGGTGAAACTTTTAATATCGTAAGTGATGTGAAATTTAGAAAGAGTGAATACTATTCAATGATGGCCACGAAATTAAATGTCGCTCCACCTCAATACCTTCATTACGAAAAAAGCATGAAAGAGACAGTCATCTCTAATATTAAATCTAAAATGAAATTGGGAATGACTTACTTAGATCCTAGCGAATTTTGTACATTTTCTGAGTAACTTCTAAATCGACATACTCAGTTCTTGCGGTAATTCTCTCAATCTCTTTTACGATATTTGTCACTCTTTGTAGCGACTCAGCGATTTTATCAAAGTACTCAAGGCTTTGCTCTTTTTTTGCCTTTCTTAAAAGGCCAAAAGCAATCGTTAGCGGATTATTAATTTCATGGTTGTAAGTTGCAATTAAAGTGTTGAGTGCTTCAACTTCTTTTTTCTCCATTGCATCTCTATAGTTTCGAACGGCATTGATCTGAGCGTTGATTCGCGCTTCAGCGATATCAATGTTCACTGGCTTTTGAATATAATCGTTGGCCCCAAACTTTAGAGACTCAACAATATCCTCTGCTTCATTTTTTGCTGTCGCCATAATGATGGGGATATCAATCGATGAATACACTGAACGGATAGACTGCAGTAACTGAATACCACTCATCTCAGGCATCACAATATCAAGCATAATAAGATCAGGAGTATCGAACTGAAGCGACTCCAGACACTCTCTACCCGAACCAACACAAACAACCGTAAAGCCGCGTTTGCTTAGTCTCTGCGATAATATTCTTGATGTAATTTGATCGTCATCAACGATCATAATTTTGATATCCATGCTTTTATTATCGGTGCAAGTTAGACAAAATTTATGATATTTTTTGTTTATGTTAGGGAATCTTCACAAGTAATTTGTTTTGGTCAGTGAAATTAGTCAGATAGTGCACATAAAATCTGGTGCGATCAATATCTTATATTGCAAAAAATGCCTTAGAGAATAAACTGTAATCTAACTTATAAGGACTTACTTAATGAAGCTATTTACTCTCTTAATGCTCACGTTTAGTTCAACGACTTTTGCTTGGGATACAAGCGACCTTAAAACAGAGGCCCTCTCACCGGTAACCACCAGTGCACGCAATGTTCTCTATGTTGGTGGTGCCCTTACTCTTGGTGTTTTAATTTTTGAAGACTCTATTGTCGACTACACTCAAAAAGATTTGAGTAACGATAAACCGCTGGGAAGCTTGTCTAAGTTTGGCGATCTTGCCGGACAACTTGTTCCCAATGCTCTTTACGCTATTGGGATGTCCCTTGCAGGCGTCAATGGAGACCCTAAAGGATACACTCGTGCCATCGGAATGCTTAAGGCCTCGGCTTATGCGGCCACTCTAACGACAGGACTAAAATATGCCATTAGAGAGCCTCGTCCGGGAAAAACCAATGAGAGGAATTCATTCCCATCAGGACACGCGACAACGGCCTTTGCTTTTAGTGGATACGTTCTTGAAGAGCACGGTTGGAAATGGGGTGCTCCTGCTTTAGTGCTTTCATCATTTGTTGCTGCAAGCAGAATCAACGACAACCGCCATTATCTTCACGACGTTCTTGCTGGAGCGACTATTGGTATGGCCTATGGAATTGGGATATCGAAAGTAGATAAGAAAAAAGCAGATGGCGCGGAAGAAAAAGAGGCCCTTACAATAGTCCCTATTTTTGATTGGGATACGAAGGGCCTTGCACTTATTTACGATTTCTAATTAGTTTTTTATTCTTCTTTCTTACCAATAAACTTTCTTCCATCCATGTATGGTTGAAGTTTAGCTGGGATCTTAATTGAGCCATCAGCTTGCTGGTGGTTTTCTAAAAATGGCACCAGGATTCTTGGAGTCGCAATCGCAGTGTTATTTAACGTGTGAACGAATTGAACTTTGTTCTCCCCGTCTCTGTATCTTGTCTGAGTACGACGAGCTTGCCAATCGTGTAGTGCTGAACAGCTGTGTGTCTCTCTGTATTTTTCTTCTGATGGAACCCATGCTTCAACATCGTACATACGAACTTTTCCAGTTCCCATATCTCCCGTACAGCATTCTACAATTCTATATGGAAGTTCTAAGTCCTGAACGATTTCTTCTGATGTTTCAAGAAGCTTCTGGTGCCACTTCTCTGATTCACCTGGGTCATTTTTACAAATAACAAATTGCTCTACTTTCATGAATTGGTGAACGCGGATTAAACCACGAACGTCACGTCCGTATGATCCTGCTTCACTTCTAAAACATGGTGAGTATCCTGCGTATAAAATAGGCAACTCAGACTCTTTTAAAATTTCATTTGCATGAAGTGAGTTGATTTGAACTTCAGCAGTTCCTGCAAGATAAAGATTATGTTCTGGAATGAAATAGGCCTGGTCTCTTCCTGCCGGGAAGTGTCCTGTTCCGTATAAAGCTTCTTCACGAGCGAATGCTGGAACTGAAACAAGGTTAAAACCTTTCTTCATTAATTTATCCATGGCCATTCTATGCATCGCCATTTCAACTAAAACCATTTCATTTCTAAGAGAGTATGAACGCGAACCAGAAACTTTTGCGATTCGCTCAAAGTCTGCCCAGTTATTTTTTTCAAGTAGAGCTACGTGATCAAGAGGCTTGAAATCAAATTTCGGTAGGACTCCGTGTTTTTTTATTTCAACGTTGTCACTATCGTCTTTTCCAACCGGTGCTTTTGGAGAAGGAATTTGTGGAGTGATCCACAGAAGGTTTTGAAGTTCTGCTTCAACGATTTCAGCGCGAGGCTTAATAGCTTTGGCCTTTTCATCAAGGGCCTTACTCTCAGCAATAAGAGTTGGGCGCTCCTCAGCAGAAGCCTTGGGAATCTTCGCTGTTAGTGCGTTTTTTTGAGCTAAAAGGTTTTGTTCCTCAGTTTTGAGCCCTACTAGCTCTTTATCCAGTGCAAGTAGTTGGTCAATATCTAGAGTAATGTTCTTTAATTTGCAGGCATTCTTCACAATGTCAGAATTTTCTCTGATGAATTTAATATCTAGCATGGTTATCCCTTGTTATAATAAGCACTCCTATAATGCCATAAAGATGGCATTTATTGTATAGGAAAACGCAAGGATTAGTCATGGCCCGTTGTAAATTTTGTAGCAGAGAAATCACTTGGATGAAAGAAGGCGGAAGAAACCGTCCGGTCGATGGTGATGGTGGAATCCACTCGTGCGAAGAAATGAAAAATTCGATGAAATCGATTAAGTCGATTGAGAAGACGGAACTTGATTCTGATATTTTAAAGCAGTATGAGATGGCGATTAATACAAAAGTTGCTGGCCTTAAAAAGTAGTCCGTTTAGCCGATAAACTCTTCGAAAAACTTTAGACTCTTTATATTTTTATAAGTCGTAAAAATGCAGCTGCGGCTGCATTTTTTTATCGGCTTTCTATCGGCGACGTCACTTCTTCCATATTATCTAACGAAATCCTCTTAATAAAATCCTTCTTTCTGATAGGACAGTCTTTCACTTCGCAATTTTCACAGTAAACTCTCCTGCACGGATCAAGATGAATTCGCAATTCAGCTTCAACCGGATAGTCTTTCAAAAAACTCATATCGAAATTATCACTAAAATAATGAGCTTCAGACACAGTCCAAAATTCAGGAATCACCATGTGACAGTCGATATGATGGAAGCTCCCGCTTCGAATCACTCTCGTGTAATGAATATCAATCACACCCGGTCTATAGTTCTTCTCAAAAAGTTTAGCGACAACCTGCAAAGTTTCTTTATCCAATCCATCCATCAAAACATAACCAGAACGAATAAGAATTTTTGCTCCCGAGATACAAAGCATAAATCCAAAAATAATCGCAATCACCGGGTCAATCCACATGTAACCTGTAAACTTCACCAATACTAAACTGATGACAACACCAATACTCGTCATCATGTCTGTCATCAAGTGCGTTCCACTCGATCTCAATGCTTCCGAATGCAACTTCTTCCCTCGAATCAAAATGATATAACCCATCAGTCCGTTGGCAACACCTGTTCCAACAGTAATCAGTAATCCCATATCAAGTTCAGTGACAATCTCGCCGCGATAATAAACTTCAACGGCCTTTAAAATAATTAAAAGCCCTGCAAATAAAATCGCCCCACCTTCAAAACTCGCGGCCATACTTTCGACTTTTCCATGTCCATAAGGATGGTCATCGTCAGCAGGTTTTGCAGCAACAACAATAACGATCAAAGTGATAATGCCGGCAACAATGTTGACGATACTTTCCAGAGCATCAGAATAAATAGATTGGGAATTCGTAATTTTGTAGGCGTAGAATTTAAAAAATAAAAGTACAATTCCTACAATAAGCGAGATCACTGGAATCCAGATTTTTTCTTTATCGCCGCGTGAATTGTGAGGATGACTTTTTGATACTTCCATTAAAAGGATTATAACAAAGAATGTCTCTTATTTCAAAAAACGTTCATCTTTCGATAGTATGATACATGAAACTTTTTTTCGTTGATCCGCAATTAAGTCGTAGATCTTATCTCTTAGTTTCAGAGGGATAATTCTAAGGAGCATAGCTAGTTTTTTTATACCACCTAAGCTTCTACAAACTTCGATAATGGCCTCGCTCTTCACAGAGATTTGCTCACGGTTATAAAACACCACCGTCGTAAGATCGCTACTGCCTTTAAAAAATTGTTTATAGGTCTGACCGTTTAATGGTGCAAAGATAAGTTCTTTCTTGTTATCAATTTTAGCAAGGAAAGAGACAGACCTCTGACATAACCCACACTGCCCGTCGTAAAACACTATTTTATCCATATTTATCGCCTCTCCCCAATCTTGGCATCCCTACTGCAATATGACTAGGTAGAGAGTCTTCACCCAATAGAAAAATCAACTCTTATGGGAGTAATAGAAGGACTTAAGCTGTCTTATTTTTAAACAGCTGTTGGTTTTATAAGCAGTATGCTTGGAGTTTTTATGAAGTTTTTAATCGTCCTTTCTATCCTAGTTACCACACCAGCTTTCGCTCAAAAGGCGAATCTTGCAGACGTGAAAGAAGGAAAACTACAGGCGGTTGAAGCAATGTGGTTGCAGGATCTGGAACAAGGTCTGAATGTTAAACAACAAAAGGCCATGGCCCTTATCAGCCTGGTTGCCACTAAAATGAATAATGCATCCGACGAAAACCGTCGTGAAGAAGCGGAATACGCTCATGTCGGCTTCGCGGCCCGTTTCCAAAATATCAGAGAAGATCGCGCAGAACTAGCGACGAAAGAAATCAAGCTGGACTACGCCGGGATTCAAAATTACTCTAAGCGTTTAGACTCGCTAATTAGCGATCTACAAGCATTTCTCAAATAAAAAAAGTTCAAATAACTCAATAATATAGAGAATCACCTTCGCGAGGATTCTCTTATCGCCATTTTTCTGTCATAATTCTTCTATTCATTTCAAAGGAAAATATCTCATGAATTTTTACGAAGAATTAGAAAGTCGCGGCCTGATCGCTGATGTTTCAAACCCTGAAATCAAAGAAATCTTAAATACAAAGAAAATCTCTTTTTATATTGGTTATGATCCAACAGCAAAGTCTCTTCAAATCGGAAACCTGTTTGCTATCATCACGATGAAGCGCTTTCAAGATGCTGGTCACAGGCCTTACGTTCTTCTAGGTGGTGCAACGGGAATGATCGGTGACCCTTCAGGAAAAAGTACTGAAAGAGTTTTACTTACTGAAGAAGTGATTAAAGAAAATATTGAAGCTCAAAAAAAGCAATTCCAACGAATTTTAAAATTCGATGGACCAAATCCTGCGATCATGGTGAATAACTATGATTGGATGGGAAAATTCTCATTCCTTGAATTTCTAAGAGACGTTGGAAAGAGATTTAGAATTTCTGACATGATTGCTAAAGACTCTGTGAAAAAGAGACTCGAATCAGAAGTGGGATTAAGCTTTACAGAATTTTGCTACCAAATGCTTCAGGCCTACGACTTCCGTCACCTTGCTCTTCACAACGACGTTATCCTGCAAATGGGTGGCGGTGATCAATGGGGTAACATCACAGCTGGTATCGACTACACTCGTAAAATGGACTCACGTCAGGTTTACGGGATTGTTATTCCACTAGTGACTGATGCTAACGGAAATAAATTCGGAAAGTCAGAAGGTGGAACAGCGATCTATCTTGACCCGGAAATGACATCTCCATACCAGATGTACCAATACCTACTTAACAGTGATGACACTTCTGTTGTGAAGTACTTAAAGTATTTTACATTTTTAAGCCTGGATCAAATTGCTGTGCTTGAAGAAAAAACTAAAACTGAAGCGCACATGAGAGAAGCACAAAAAACTCTTGCCGCTGAAGTTGTAAAACTTGTTCACGGAGAAGAAGGATTGAATGCTGCCCTATCAGCAACAAAAATTTTCTTCGGTGAGAAGATCACGAACCTAAAAGATAAAGACCTGATTGCCATCTTCAAAGATGTTCCATCAGTTGAATTAAAACGCTCTGACCTTCAAGCTGGAATCCCGTATTTAGATATGCTAGCTGCCACTCCTCTATTTGGAAGTAAGGGCGAAGCAAAACGCTCTGTAGAACAAAAGGGTGTGTACTTAAATAACGATACTGTTCCTGAAATGATGGCCGTGATGAATGAATCTCACCTGGCCTCTGAAACATGTCTGGTTATTAGAAAAGGTAAAAAGAATTATTGTGTTGTTAAATTTGCTTAAGGAGTAAGTAACAAATGAAAAGGATTTTATTAACAGCTCTACTATTGCTTGGATCAACAGTCGCTAAAGCAGACCTGATGTTTGACATGTCAGTCTTCTACGATTCGACGACTGTAGACAAAACTGACTACACAAAAAAAGAAGGACACCTTTTTATTGCTATGCCTGTAGCAGTTAAAGAGCAACTTTATCTTGGACCCAACTTTATTGTGACAGATAACCAGTCGACTGGTGGCGGAGTGGGAACAACTGAAATTGGTCCACGTATTAATTATTACTTCAATCAAGACAAGACTTTTTTAGTGGCACTGGCATGGCATCCATACGTGAAATTCGATGGATCAAGTGATACAGGACATAGCTACATTGCAGGTCTTGGTTATGAAATGAAAGTGAACACAAACTTCTTTATCGGAGCAAGTATTGTGTACCACTCGATCACTCAATCGAATGAAACGACTAACGTAGACGTTACAACATCTACAGTCAGACCAATGATTAATTTCTCTTTCCGTTTTAAATAATTATTTCTTCGGCGCTGACTGATCTTTTGGATCTGTTGGCGTCGTAAGTTTCTTGATCTTCCCCGTCTTTAAGTCATGTCTTTCAACAATCCCCTTCGTCGATGGAATCATATGAGTTGAAAAAGGCGTTTTATCACCAATCTTTTGTGCTTGAACGATGATCGTTAATCTCACCATATCACCCAGTAAGTATCCGCCTGTATCAACTTGTTTGTTCCAAACAATACCAAAGTCTTTGCGATTCACTTCTCCTGTCATTTCTAAGAAGTAGCTATCTTTCCCCCAAGGGTCTTTTCCTTTACCTTTATAAACGCCCGTAAGCACCAATGGTTTCGTAATTCCTCTTAGAGTCACATCACCTTTTACTTCGAATTTTTTAGCATCTGAAATTGTCACAGGGCCTGCTGCTTTGAAAATGATATCAGGGTAAACAGCGGCGTATAAAAACTCATGACCTTTCACATGGAAGTCTCTTTTCGTATCATTCGTGTCAACAGTGTCACTTGTCACTTCAACTCTGATATTTGAAAGTTGATTTTCTTTATCATTGATTTCAAAAAAGCCATGGTAGCCTTTGAATTGCCCTTCTACTTTTGTCATCATCATATAATCAACATCAAAAGAGACACGAGAGTGCTCTCTAACGATCTCAAGAGTCGTTGCATGCGATGCCGTTGATAAGGCGATAGCAAGAGCAAGTAGTAGTAATAAGTATTTCATATTGGGCCCCTTAATTATTTTTTAGGAATCTTGATAACGATCTTGTCTTTTTCATTGATGACTTCTGCTTTGTCGCCATCCAGACCTGGATCAATTGAGAACATTCTTTCAGATGAAGTTTCAACCAACGTATCACCAGATGATTTTTGGTCTTCACTGATTTTAATCATACCATCTTTGACTTCAACATTGAGTCTATGTTCAACCCCATTGATTGTTTTTTGTGGGATATCATAATAAACATTGTCGTCGTCTTCACGCTTTGAAACATCTCCCATAGCGCTGGCACGTGCTTCTGCTCTTTCCTTACTTAAACGATTAATCGTATCCATCATGCTGGTATGATCAAAGTCATCAATATCGACGGGAAAGCGCTCGTCATTAGTGGCGATCATAGGCGCCCCTCTGACTTTTGTCAGCAGATGATTGGTAAAAAAACCAATGCAAAAAAAAATAACAGCGATAAAGAGTTTAGTATTCAATAGGCGTTTCATATTTAGAAATTATAGAGATAAAAATAGGAAAAAAAAAGAGAAACGAGGCCCTTCTTTTTCTCTATATAAATGGATAAATAGGATACTAATTAAGGTTATTGAGAGACTAGGCCTAATTTAAGGCCCCGTCCCCGCCATATGCTGCTCTTTTCTAAAATCCAGGTCATTTACCACAAAATGAGGCGTAAATAAAAAGCTCCTACGTCCAATAAATGCTCAAAACTGCAAGACCCCCTCAACTTTTTCTCAGCTTTTTAAAAACTGCACCGAAAGGGTTTATTATTAGGGAACTCCCCCTTCTACAAGGACTCATCGATGCAAAAGTCTCATAACTTCAAAGGTAAAATTTTGTTTTCGCCTGAAGCTAAGTCTATGAAGAAAACGCTGATGAACTATAGCACTGAACCCCTTGAAGCAGGTTTTGACCAGACGATGATGTCGTCATTTGATTTCCTGAATTTCTCACCGGAAGAAAAAAAGCAATTATCAACTCGCCACAGACGAGTGCTAAATCATTACCGTCAAATCAGTCCATTTACTTTGAACGCGGATGCGAAAGCTTTGATTGATCAGATCGTTAAATGCAAGAGTGATACGTTAGTCATTGAAGCTCACGACTATGGCGCTTACATTTGCCTTGCTGCTTTATACTCAGGAAAATTACCTGAAAGTAAAAAAATCGAGTTTCATTTTGAAGGCTCACCTCTGGCACTATTTCCAAAATCACTTTTAAAGAACTCTCCTAAAAGCTTCGATCACAAAATTGTGTTCAGAGTTTCAGAAAACTCATGGCTAAGCCCATTTTCAACGTTGTATTCAAATGACCAGATTAAGTGCTTTTACTTAAAGGCCGCTTAAGATAATTTTTGGTTATTAATTTCGAAGTAAAACTTTGATCCACGACCGACATTTTTTTCGGCCCAGATTTTAGCGTTTAATGAATCGGCCACAACTTTACAGATTGCAAGCCCTAGCCCGCTTCCCTGTGCTTTCGTCGCTGTTCTTTGCAGGCGATAAAATCTCTCGAAGATTTTCTCCAGGCTATCGCACTCTATTCCGTCCCCTTCATCCGACACCGTTACAACCAGAGATCCAGGTTTATGAATCCCAACCACTTCGACAGTTGAATGCTCCGGCGAGTACTTGATGGCATTTTCAATCAGGTTATAAAATAAAACTCCGGCCAGGTCGCGGTCACACATAATAGTGAGTTCTTCTTCTGTAGCATTGTAAAAAGAATCAAAATTAATCTGTAGAGAAATGTTTTTCATCACGGCCAGTTTTGATAAACGTGAAACCTGTGAAATGACAATTTCATCCAGGCGATTTGGTGAGAATGTTAAACTAATTGTCCCGCTATCTACGCGGGCAAGAATTAAAAGATTGTTTGTCAGCTTGATTAAGAAGTTTACTTCCTGAGAGACACTTTCAATCATCGCATTCGTTTCGACTTCACTTCTTTTTTCTGATTTAAAAACTTCCAATTCACCTTTCATAATAGTCAGTGGTGTTTTGAGCTGATGAGAAGCATCCTGAATAAAGCGCTCTTGAGCACTGAAGGTTTCATCCAGACGACTTAAAAGATGGTTGATGGTGTCTGCAAGCTGCCAGATCTCATCCTTACTTTGGGGAACAGGAACACGCTCTTCCAGGTTAGAGACTTCAATTATTTTTGTCTTATTAATAATCTCCATCATAGGCGACAGCGCTCGTCTCACAAAAAAGTATCCGATAAGCAGCGAGATAAATAACATCACCGGAACACTGATATAGAAAAATTTAATCAGGTTGCGGTTAATGATTAAGAAGTCTGTTTCTGGAACTGAGATCTGCAGGATTAACGGAGTGTCTTTATGAAGCACCGGAAGAAGATAGTTAATCACTCGGTGAGGAGTTTTCTCAAAAACCATCGTTGAAAAACTTGCACCTTGTTTTAAGACACGTGCCACGACGTTTTCAGTCAAAGGCGAAAATTGTGATTCATGTAAATGCGGGCGCGTTTCAATAATGTGCCCGTTAATATCCAATACTGATATAAAACTATTTTTCAGTGTAAAGGGCAGGATTTTTTCATTGAGCTTTAAAATATTTGAATCGAATTCAACATCACCAAATTTATCGATGTCTAAAGACTCGGCCACATCGACTGCGTAGTTGTAAAGACTGGTATCGAACTCGGCAATCTGAATTTTTGAGAATTGTGTATAAAGAATATAGCAAAAACCAGAAAGCATTCCGGTAAAGATGAGACCAAACAAAAGTGAGAGTCTCAGTTTCAGACTGATTTTTTGCAATAGGAACATAATTAATCTTTTAAGATGTAACCAAATCCAACCATGGTATGGATCATTTTTTTATCAAATGGCGAATCAATTTTCTTTCTTAACATGTTGATATAAACGTCGATGATATTTGTATTGGTATCGAAGTTAACATCCCAAACGTGTTCACTGATTTCGATGCGGGTAATAGGACGCCCGGGATTTCTCATGAAGTATTCTAAAAGTGAAAATTCTTTAGCAGTCAGATTCACTTCAGTTTGAGCACGCACCACTCTTCTTTGAACCAAATCCAGTTCAATATCACCAAAGCGAAGTTTTGAACTTTCACTTCCGTGGTTGCGGCGAAGAAGTGCACGAATGCGGGCCAGGAGTTCTTCGAACTCAAAAGGCTTCGTCAGATAGTCATCTGCTCCAGAATCAAGGCCATGAATTTTATCTTTGGTTGTAGCGAGTGCCGTTAACATTAAAATCGGCATACGGAATCCGTCGCGTCTTAAATGTCTTGCGGTATCCATTCCATTTTGATCGGGAAGATTGACGTCTAGGACGACCAGGTCGTATTCGGTTTCAACAGTCATACTCTCTGCACCCATTCCGGTTTCAGATATATCGACCATGTACCCTTGGGCAACTAGACCTTTTTTGATAAAACTTGCCATTTTCGGCTGATCTTCGACTATTAATATTCTCATAGGTGAAGTCATTATAGAGATATAAAAAGGGGAACTCAATGAGTTCCCCTACAATTATCTTAAATTTCTTTAAAGACTATTTGTGAGCTGGAGCTGGAGCAGCAGCTGGAGCAGAAGCTTCCATAGCTGGAGCTTTCATTTTTTCAGTTACGCAAGCTTCCATAGCTTTTTTATCTTTTGAGTGTTCTTTGCAAGCTTCCATTGCAGCTTTGTGAGCAGCATCTTTGTGGTCAGCAGCAAATGAAGAAACAGAAACAAGTGCCATAGCGATTACTAATAAAGATTTCATAAAACTCCCTAGGTTAGGTAGAAGCAAACTATTTCGCTTCTTTTTGATAATCTACAATACAATCAGTTAATTTTTTTCCCTTAAGCTCTTCGCTCTTTTTGAGGCATTCCTCTTTAGCTTTGCGATAGGCCTTGGTACTCTTAGTTACCTTTGCACTTTTCTTTGCTGCCGCATCAGCTCCGGGGAAAGCTCTCTGAGAAGTATCCTCAGCAGCCGCCATGGCCAAAAAAACGGTAAAAAGTAAGATGCACAACGTTTTCATGTACCAAGTATCGGTCACCGAGATTAAAATGACATTTAGGTGAAATTAAAAAAAATTAATTCTGTTCCGATGCTTTTTATCAACTTTTAAGAACCTAATAAGACTAAGCAAAACCTTTAAAAGACCGAGAAACAAGAATGAAAATTCTCATATCGACCCCAATTCAAAAAAACTTCCGCGAGGTTTTCGCCCAATTCAACTTAAAACTCTTTGAGGCACTCAAACCTCCGGTGGTTAATTTAGTTGTTGAGCGTTTTGACGGATGCAAAAAAGGTGATGAAGTTCACTTAAAAGTTGCAGGTCAAAGATGGGTCAGTCACATCACTGATTATTATGAAAGTGAAGATGAAATTTATTTCGTCGATCGTGGCGTGATCATTCCTCCCCCACTTAAGCATTGGTTGCATGTTCATAGAATTGAGCGCACTGGAAATAATATGTGCAACGTGGTTGATGATATCGAATACTCAACTGGAAATGCCTTCATGGATAAATTAATTTATCCCGCCTTGTACGCCATGTTTTCCATGAGAAAATCCATTTATAAAAGAGAGCTGTCATGAAAGCAAAACACGTCTATGAATCACTCCCTCTTGATAAGGATGGGCGTGCTCATTATGGAAATACTGAAAATGAAACCTGGGCCTTTTTGCTTAAGAGACAAAAAGAATTAATGCAAACACGCGCTTCAAAAGAGTATCTAAAAGGTGTAGAGCTACTACATTTCACTGATAAGATCCCTCAGCATTTTGAGATCACTGAAATTTTAAAACAACATACTGGATGGGGAGTTGAACCTGTTCCCGCTCTTATTCAGCCTGAAGAATTTTTTAGTTTGCTGGCGAACAAAAGATTTCCGGCCGCGAACTTTATCCGCACTCCCGAAGATATTGACTATATCCAGGAGCCCGATGTCTTTCATGAACTTTTTGGGCATTGTCCATTGCTGACAAACGCTCCTTACGCTGAGTTCATGCACCAGTATGGAAAGCTTGCTCTTTTAGCAGATAAAAAAACACAAATGAGAATGTTTAGATTGTTCTGGTTCACCATTGAGTTTGGTCTCATCAGAGAAGAGGGACAAATTAAAGCTTACGGTGGCGGGATTTTATCTTCGAAATCAGAAGTGATCTACTCTGTTGAAAGTGACATTCCAGAAAGACGTGAGCTTGATCCCATGGACGCTCTTCGCACACCTTTTAGAATTGATATTCTTCAGCCGGTGTATTTTGTCATTAATAGCTTTGATGATTTATTTAAATTGATTGAGAAGGATCCGTTAAAAATGGCACAGGAGTCTTTTTTATTACCAGACTTCCCGGCCAAATTTGAACGTAAAAAGAAAGCGAAATAACTATTTTTTCTTAAATGAGTAAACGTAATCTTTAAGCATTGGGAAGAGAACCATACAGATCAGATACATTGAAATCTGTCCCATCATGGAAATCCAACCTACTCCGTTAAGCATTTTTGCTTCAGCAAAAAGTAGTGCTCCGAAACCACAGATAGATGTCAGCATTCCCAAATGAACGGGCCCTGAAATTCTTCTGGCCGCAGAGAGAGCTTCTCCACGTTTTCTCGGGTTCGGTAACGGCTGATCCTTGTGTTCAATTTCATCGTGGATCTGATGCACCCCCATATCAATTCCGGCCGCGAGTACCGCAGGAATAATGGCGACGTTTAAGATCGTAAACGGCTCATGGAATAGTCCCATTAAGGCCACGAGTAAAAGACATCCGATGATCAACTGACCTTCTAAAATCAGTGCGTATCTAAGATTCTTAAAGTCCGGCCAGAACACAAAAAATGCTCCAACTAAGAAGAGAACTAAAACGATTTTTCCATCTTCGATGATGTGGTTTAAAATCGCAGAGAATACTAATGTATCAGACCCTACTTCCATTCCCGGGAAAAGCTTTTTGGCCTTCAGGAGAACTCCAGCGTAGCGGTTAATATTGTCATAAGTCCCCTGGCGCTCTTTCGGGTAAACTAAAATAATATTTTTATCTTTACCAAAATTTCCAGCAAGAGAATCAGGAACCAGCTCATCTCCATAAGGTGATGTATTTAACCAGCGTTGGACCTGCTCATAACTCAACTGAGTTTTTTCTTCGATCTCTTTTGGTGAAAGTTCGTTAATCTTTCCTTTCATTTTCTGAATGCGAGAGTAACGAGTCTGCATATCATCCGGCACAAGCGTATTGTATGAAATAACCTGATCAATTATTTCATCATTTTCCTCACTCTTAAGCCATGTCTCTAACGACTTAACCTGCTCTAAATCGCGGGTTAAAATCGCAGAAGGCGTAATCGCCCTTCCATAAAGATTATCTGTCAGTTTGTTAAGTTCCTGAGTCTTTTTTGAGAAGTTGTGAAGTCTTTCGAAATCGTACTCGAAATAAGCATTATAAATTCCGTATCCCAGTATTGGGATTAAGATCAAACACCACGCCGCATGTTTTGTTTTAAACGGGTAAGCGTAGAAAAATCTCGAAACTTTTTCCTGAATATGCCCTTCTTTCTTGTGAGGAAGAATTCTTGCTCCCAATGGAAAGATACACATGAAAGTAAAATAAATACAAACGATCCCCATCCCAGCGATGATCCCCAACTCTGAGAATCCTCTAAAATCTGAAATAGATAAAATGAAAAAGGCTGCTGCTGATGTTAGAGCTGCAGAAAAAAGTGAGCGTCCCATTACCAGATAAGTTTCTTCGATGGCCTCAAGTTTATTCTTACCGCTCTGTCTTTCTTTAATATAACGACGGACAAAGTGGATACCGTACTCAGATCCAAGTCCCGATAAAATCGCCAGTAAAAACCCGGTTAAAATATTGATTCGCCCAACGAAAAGATAAGCAAGACCAACCGTCTGCCCCATCGCCATGAAAACACCGGCAAGAGTAAACCAGCCAGCTCTCATCGTTCCTAGGCCAAAAAATAAAACGATAATTAAAAGGACTGTCGAAATAATTGAAGTCTTGGCAATGTCGCGATCAAACTGTTGTTTATCTTCAATTTTTTCAACATAACGTCCACTCAATTGGTAAGGAACTTTTTTTCCAAACTTCTTTGCCATCGCCGTATTAACATTGCCGATTAAAACTTCTGAAGAATCCAGGTCCGTTGAACCAAAGTCCGGCTTAATTAAAAGCATGGCGTATTTTTTATCCTGAGATAAAAAGTAGCGGTCCTGAGGAATTTTTGTTTTTAAATCAGAAAAGAATTTCTTAGCGTCTTTGATATCTTCAGTCTGGTCGCCATCACCAAATAAATCGAGTCCTGTTGTGTCCACTTTCTTATCTGAAAATAGAATTTGAGCATTGGTTAACATTTGCTTGAATTCTTTTTTGCTGATTAAGAAAAGGGCCTTATCTTTTAGCGAGTAAGTCTCTCTCTCGTAATAAGAGTATTTAATTCTAGGAACTTCTTTAAGTGTTTCAGTGATTTGAGGCAGGACTTTTTCCGGAGAAACCATCGGTCCGACCAGAGCAATCAGGTAACCGCCGCCCCCAACCATGTCCGAAACGTGGTTCATCTCTACAACGGCCGGGTTGGTATCAGAAAGGAGCCCGGAAAGATCCATATTAACTTTCAGTTTTGGTGCTTGCATGGCCCCCCAAATACTGAAAATGATTGCGATAACCGGCATGATATAAAAATGCTTTAAATTCCATTTTAGAATAGACATTGGTACCCGTTTGTTTCTATATTGAGCCCTAAATTTATTAAATTCCTGGGATCAAAAATATGAAGTTATTTTTTACTCTTTTACTGCTACTTCCCGTGTTCGTCAAAGCTCAAACATCGGCCGACGTGGCCCCTGAAGCTCTGATCCAAAATATTTTTACCTTAGCTCAAAAAGAGAACCCTCTTAATAATCCAAAACTTAAAAGTGAACTTGATGGAAACTTCGATTTTAAACAAATGTCCCTGAACATTCTTGGAGCAGAAGCAAAAAAGAGATCAACATCGGATCTTCAATGGTTCGAAACAAGCATTAAAGAAATCATCACAAAGACAGTTTACCCTAAGGCACCTGAATTCCTTAAAGGCGTAAAGATCACTTACGGCAGCACTTTAGTTGATGGGACTAAGGCCACTGTTCCTTCAACAGTTGCAAAAAAAGGTGAAAAGACGGACGTGAGTTACTCACTAGTTAAAAGCACATCAGGATGGAAAGTTATCGATGTCTCTATTGATGAAGAATCGTGGGTTAAAACGATCAACGATAAAATGAACAAAGCACTAAAAGAAAAAGGTTGGAATGGAGTGAAAGAACTTCTTAACAATCGCCTAAAGGCACTTAACAAGAAAACTTAATGAAAAATCTTTTTTTCTTCCTCATCACTCTACTTATCTGTGTTGATACGCAAGCAAAGGCGTACCAATTAAAAGAACTCATTGAGCTTGCGAAAGTTCATCCGGAAGTTAAGATTGAAGAGTTTGAAGTTGAAAAAGCAAAAACACTATTTGAGCGTATCAATGGTGAGACCAGACCAAAACTTTCTATTTTAAGTGGTGTTGGCCCAAATAAGAGTGTCACTGGGAACCCCCTTGAGTCTACTCAATCAAATAGAATCGACACTGTCACTTACGTTGCTAAAATTGATTTAAAAGTCCCTCTTTTTGCTTTCAACCGCCAGAATGATTTAATCAAAGCTGCCGACGGGAACATGAAAGTGAAAGCTCTCGATGTTGAAAAGAAAGAAGCTCAGCTGATTAGAAAAGTGAAAGAATACTATTACGGCTTTCAGTACGCTTCGAGCCTTAATGAATTTGCTGGATCAACCCTTAGCGACTTAGACGATGTCTTAAAGGGCATGAAAGAAAATAAAAAGAAAAATAGCGATGAAGACTTCACTAAGCTGACTCTTTTTAGATCCCTTGCTCAAGTAAAAAAATATGAAATTGAAAAAGGCTTAGCTCAAGGCCTTTTGGGATTAAAATACATCTCCCAAACAGAAGCCCCGACAGTTGAGCAGGATTGGATTGAATTCAATCAAAGAAAGATTCCCACACTTGCCGATCTAAATAATATGCTTGCTCAGACCAATGTCGACCTAAGAAAGGCCAATATTGGAGTGGATGCCAAGACCTCTTTTTTAACGAGTGAAAAAAAATCTCAGCTTCCAGTGTTCGGAATTTTTTCTTCATACGACTGGAGAGAAACTCCTGGTTCTACTAAACAGACCTCAAAATTCGCTTATGACTCATATAATACTTCTGAATTCTCTATCGGTGTCGGACTTATCTGGGAAATTGATTTTGGAGTTAAATCAAGTAACGTAAGTGCTGCCAGAATTGACTTAGAATCAATCAAAGTTCAACAGGCCTATGCTCAGAAAAATCTTCCGATTCAAATTGAAAAGATTTACCTGGATTTAGTGGAAGCAGGACTTAAGGCAACTGAGCTGGAAAAATCTTATAAATCATCTAAGAAACTTTTAAATAATATCGCAACCGGAGTTGCCATGGGGATCACTCCAGCAAAGGATATTATCGAGTCTTATACGCTTAAAGCACAAATCTATCAGCAGTTCGTTGAAGCTGCTTATAACTATGAAATGAAGCTTGCAGAGCTGTCATATGAAATGGGCACAGAGCTCGATCCCACTTTAAAATAAAAACTAAAAATAAAATCTAAGAGATGTGTAGATTGAAGTTGGGTAAGATCCGAATTCAGATCTCTGAATGTATTGCGATTTTTTTCCTGCAGGCACATAAGCACCTAGATCAATAAAAGCATCCTGGGCCACATTGTACTCTAATGCCAGATTATTAAAGATTGAATGATCGCTTAAGTTTAATAAAAATTGTCCGGTTAATTTCCAGAGTGAGCTTAATTCATAAGTCATTCCCGGGGCCACATAGTGAGCTCCCTGCAAATAAACTCCTCCCTCTTGATAGGCCGGCTGACTCTGCAAAAACATGTAGCGCTTGGGATCACTCGCCCCCGCTCCATTGTAGTGGTATTCAATGTAGCTATAAATGGATTCAGTTAGTTTATAATCAAATCCTATTGTCGTTCGTAAATAACTTTTAAAATTGTTTTTCTCATCTTGATTAAAAAACTTAGGAACAACATAGGCACTTTCAAGCCACGCACTTGCATTGCCAATAGATCTTGAAAAATCGACTCCCGTCATTAAGTTTTCTTGAAAATCCATCAGCATGATGGAGACATCTGTGGCCCATACATTGGTTTTTAATCTGGTAAAAACTGCACTTTCTGAAAAATCTAATTTATGTCCAAGAACATAACCTATATCCAATAAACTCAAGGCCCCAAGTGAGTAATTCACTCTAATCGTGTCTATTCCTACTCGCTCTTCTTTATCCAAGGTCTGATAAGAAATGGGAGTTAAGACATCAGTGGGATTAATTATTTTGGAAGACCCAAAAGCAATAGGCGCTCGCCCGACATTAAGGTTGAATGCATTCTTGCTGTAACTTACATAAAATCGATCAAGGTTTTGGTTAAGTAAAACACGGGATGATTTTTGATTGTCCTTATCAGAAGAATAAAGCTCCTGGTCTAAGTCTAGAACGCGGTATCCTTGTTTGGCCTTGGGCCCAGCTAATAAAAGTGGTGATCTTTTTTGCCAGTCAACTGATAACGCGTAGGCCGCATAAAAAGTATAATTCTCATTAGGTGACCATGTGTACTTAGGTCTAAAGGTACTCGTCAGCTCACCGGCGTATGAGTCCTCATAAGGAGTCTTCGATTCCGAAAAATATGTTTTATAACTTCCATTGAGTGCGTAAGAGTTCCTGGCAAAAGCTAAGACATATAAAAGTGTGCTGAAAAGATAGATGGTTTTTTTATGTATCACTATCAATGTTTCCGTCTTTTAAAATAATTAATCTTTTAGAGTGATCCATGATTCTTTTATCGTGAGTAGAAAATAAAAATGTGATGCCCTTCGTTTCGTTAAGCGATCTCATCATATCAATCAGGTTGTCGGCCGTAACAGAGTCAAGATTGGCCGTCGGCTCATCGGCCAGAATAATACTTGGACGAGAGACAACCGCACGGGCAATGGCCACTCTCTGCTGCTGACCTCCAGACAACTGAGCAGGCCTTCTATTTCCCATTGTTGTGAGTCCTACATCTTTTAAGACATCATTCACACGTTCTGCCCGCTCGCCTTCAGGTATTCCCTGAATAAGCATAATGTACTCAATATTTTCCTTAACCGTTAAAACGGGAATTAAATTATAAGACTGGAAGATAAATCCAATGTGATCTCTTCTGAAGTCTGATAGTTGGTTTCCACTCATATCGCTGATTGGCCTTTGATCGATAAAAACTTTTCCGTTACTTGGTCTATCGAGACCACTTAATAAATTAAGTAGTGTTGATTTCCCTGAACCAGATGGCCCCGCAATCGCAGTGAACTCACCTTTTTTGATGGCAATATTAATCTTATGTAAAGCTGTGACTTCGATCTCGCCTGACATATAAGTTTTCATGACATTTTCAGTTCGTAAAATGTCACCGCCCATATTTTCCATATTTTGAATCATACATTTTCTCCGTTCGTAATTTTTAACTGCACTACTTTTTCCTCAATGCGACTGCCGGGATAATTTTTGCTGCATAAATCGCAGGGTAAATCCCCACGAGCGTCGCAAAGACAATCAGACAGACAGGATAAAGAGTAAATTGGATCAATCGAAAGTGAGGGTAAATTTTGTCTTTAAAAACTAAGTGAGCGTATTCAATTCCGCGGTAATCGATTCCATACTTGGAAAAGAATCCAATTAAGATAATTCCGATGATCACACCAACAACAGTACTCACCAGGGCCATCATAAAAGCTTCATAAAGAATCATTCTGGCCACAACACTTGGCCTGGTTCCTACAGCGCGAAGAACGCCAAATTCAAACATCCTCTCATATAGGGACATAAACAATGTATTCATAATCCCAAAAGCAATGATGCCGAATAAAATGACGGCCAGAATCCCCAGCGAAAACTGAGTGAATTCTAAAATAGCGGCCAGGTCTTTAAACATTTTATTCCATCCACTCACGACGTTACCGTCTTTAGAGTATTTGGTAGCGATCGAGTAATGTTTTTTTGCGGGAATATTCAGGTCTTTAAAGTTCAATGCAATTTCATGAATATTACTTCCAAGGTTAAGAATACTCTGTGCCACGCTTAAATTAATAAACGCCACATTTTCATCCATCTCACGCACACCAAAAGCAAAAATCCCACCGACGCGAAACATCTCCTGAGAAAGCTCTCCCAATCCTGATTTTGCAACCGTCACAACAACCCTGTCACCAACTCCAATATTAAGATTGTCCGCTAGTTTTTTACCGATAAGAATTTTTCGGTCATCCTGGGCATTTAAATAATCCCCTTGCACCATCAATTGCGAAATTCTTGAAACGCCTTTTTCTTGTTCTGCATCGATCCCGTACACAATAATATTGTTGGCATCGGAAGTTGAAGTAAGCATTCCATAACTTAAAACTCTTGGAGTAAAACTTTGTAATTCGTTTTCACTTTTTAAGTCTTTTAAAATTTGCTCGCTATTCGTGATGACTTTTTCCACTTCTAAGTTTTTTACGAACTCACTTTGATGGATCTGGGCATTACCTGAGAAGTCTTCAGTCGCCGAACGAACCATCGTCTCACCCAGGCTTACGATAAGAGCATCGGCAAACATCATCGCAGCTAGCCCCACTCCAATAGCGAGAACCGAGAGAATCGTGCGCCTCTTGTTTCTAAAAATATTTCTCCATGCGAGCTTAAGTACTAACCACATTTAATTCATCCTCATCGCTTCAACCGGGCTGATTTTCATCGCCCTAATTGCGGGAAAAATACTCACGAATAAGGCCGTCACAAAAGTGACGATAGCAGGACCTATAAAGGCACCGGCATAAATCAGACCGTACATCGTCGTAATAGTGAATCCTCCGATATCAATCGGATTGGGGTAATCAATTCCATGAATCGAAACCCAATAATTTAAAATAAAACTTATAATGAATCCTATAATGATCGAGATAATGGCAAGCCCGGCACTCTCTAAAATAATCATCCAAAAAAGTGTCAAAGGTCTGGTCCCCAACGCCCTTAGCACTCCATACTCTGTTGTCCTCTCTAAAATAGTCATCAACACAGTATTAAGTACGCCAATGGCCACAATAATCACGATAACGATCAAGCAAATGCGCATCCCTTTCTTTTCAAAAACCATAGTGTTGTAAAATTGTTTTTCAACTTTGGCCCAAGGAAGAACTTCAAGATTTGAGAGACCTGCTTTTTTAAAATTCTCATCTAAAAATGCAGCTGCACTATCAGCGTTTTGATATTCATCTACGATAATGGCAATTTCATGGAAGTTAGTGTCCATAGATAAAAAGGACTGTGCCTTTTTTATATCCATGTAGCAGTAGTTTCGATCTTTGGAGTAAACATCGCCTTTTAAGATTCCGCTCACGATAAAAATATCGTTGGAGATTGAGCCATCGGCCCCTTGTCCAACCAGTACCATTTCGTCTCCTAGCTTCAACTTCAAAGTTTCAGCAAGGCCCGCTCCAATGATGACATTATTTTTAACTTCAGTCGTTGCTTTTAAATACTCACCTTCTTTCACTTTCATCTTAATAGATGTAGTCCTGGCCTCTGCCTCCGGATCAATTCCTATGATCCTTGCCATCGAAGTTTTTTTATCTTTTGAGGCCAGAGCTCCTGAGTAAACTCGAGGAGTCCATGATTTTACACCTGGGATTTTTTTAATTTCATTACTGAGTGTCGCATAGTCATCTAAAGATTTATAAAGTGACGGTTTATCGAGATAACCATTTTTATGAACCTGTAGGTGTCCAGTATAGGACTTCGTGAATTTTTCAATAACTGTTCCGTAAGTCCCTTCAGAAATAGATAAGGCAAGAGAGAAAAGAACAAAGCCCCCTACCATCGTTAAGATAGTAAATGCCGAGCGACGCCTCTGCCTGAATATATTTCGAAATGCTATTTTTAAAATTAACATAAATTTAAATACGCTTTTGTAAATTGATTTGAGAAAAGACGGCTTCGTCAACACTGTCAAACTTCAGTTCTTTGTATTCAATCGTCGTCTTGTGTCCGGCCTTATTAAAAGGTGTTAACTCCATCACAGCGGGGATGTTTCTATTGCCAAATTTCTTGATATCCTTAAAGACGATCTCTCTGATTTTCACACCTTTGTCATCGTAGTACTCCTGGCGCACTGGAATTGACGTTTGCTTGTTAACAATCAGAATAATTTTATCCCAAACAGTTGCCGTTTTTGCCTTAGGTTTTAATTCAATATAATAATTAGTGATATCAGCGACAGTAGGTTCAGTTAATGCCGAATCATAATCTTTTATAAATGTACTCTCTTTAACTAAGTCATCGTTAGTGAAGTCAGACCCCATCCATGATCCCATCATCATCGAAGGTGGCACCTTCATCGTCTTGTCGATCTTTGGAAAGAAGTTCCACATATCATTTTGAATTCTTAAAGTGGCGACACCTTTATCTTTTTGTGGCGATAAAATTCTGATAAATGTTTTATCTAATCCAGAGGCCCAGACGTTAATGTCCAGTGTACGTTTCCAGTCAGGAGTTTCAATGCGCATCTCCAGCGTACCAAAACTATGTTCCGAACGATAAAGTCTATCCACACCATCTAAGATTTTTTTGATATCTGCTTTTTTATCAGCTGCCACTGCACTTGAGATAGTCAGTGTTGTCAACGCTATCAAGAGAATGTGTTTCATAAATTTGAATTGCATTAAATCTTCCTTTTTCAATTAGTAAATCTTCATAAAGTGTGAGAACTCTTTCGGACATGATTTCACTTCGCCATTCTTCTGCTTCCTGCAGGGCCTCAGCGGCCTTACTTTTGTAGACCTCTGGATCGCTTAATAGTAAATCCACCTTTTCGATAAATAAATCTATATCGTCCTTAACCATGAAGCCACCGCGCCCTCTGCGCATTAACGCTTTGGTCCCCATTTCACCAATGGCCACAACAGGTGTTCCACAAGTCATTGACTCAAGAATGACCAGTCCCTGACTCTCAACTTTTGATCCAAAAATAAAAACGTAGGCCAAAGAATAAAAATCCTTGAGCATTTCTCTTTCAACAAATCCAGTGAATAAAACTAAGTCTTCCAAATCTAAATGACGGACATAGGCCTGGAGTTCATTACGTGAAGGGCCTCCACCGACAATGACAAATTTAATATCGTTATGAGTTTCAGTCAGTTTATGAAAGACATCGATTAAGAATTTAATATTCTTTTCTCTGCCGAGTCTTCCAACATACATCAATGTTTTATAACCACGTACTCTGTCAGCAATCATATCAAGCTTATAGTTCACACTCATTTTGCCGTTGAGAGCTAACCTTGAAAAATGTTTCACGTTAACACCTGTTGGGATCACATCAATCTGACTGCTGATATTGTACGAGTGTAATCTTGAGGCCATCAGTGTTGTCGGTGCGATAATACGATCAGCTTTATTAAAAACTCTACGTAACAAAGATCGACAATAAAAGCGTGCAAGTTTATGAGGAATGAACTTTACATATTCATTGATCAACTCTTCCCAATTAGTATGAGCTGTTAAAACTAAGGGGATCTTATTTTTCCTAGCGTATTTGATGACAATTTTCGCCATAGAGAATTCAGTATGGATATGAATTAAATCTGGCTTGAGAGCATTTAGCTTGGCATAAATTTTCTTTTTTTCCGAGCCTCTCACAATACGATTTTCTTTATTGAAGAAAACAGAACGTGAGCTGAAACGAAAAACATTTGTTGAATTGTTAGATTTATCCCACTCTGCAGCTTCTGGATAATCAGGGACGAGCAAATTAATTGTATGCCCCATTGAAGAAAAGTTTTCTTTAAAAGAATCCATTGAAACGGGAACGCCACTTACTGATGGCCAGTACTGGTCTGACACATAAACGATATTCACTATATCTCCTTGCCCTCTTGGCATGCGTATAACTTTAGAGGAAGCATATGAAACATAGATAAAAATTGATAGAAAATTTAGATTAAATTTCAGCAATGTTTATTGTGTAGCAGAGTGTTTTGATTATGCTTTTATTTTCTTCTAATCACTTAGAGTGAAATCATAAAAATAAAAACAAAACACTTTAATCGTCTGTGACAATATTTTTTTGTTAATACCCTATCGTCATAGAGTATTAATCAGATGGACTCAATTATTTTTCGTGGAATTAATTTGGATATGAACACCATCAAGAATGTCCATTTCTGGTTTATAAACAGAAGATTCAACTTCAAACATTCCCAGGATTGTATGAAAAACATTGTCGTGAGAATAAGGTTCGTTAAGTCTCTTTTTTAGTAATACATAGTTTGTTTCAGCTTCCATCCCTCCACCAAACCACATAATCATTGCAATATCTTTTTGCTCTTTAGGTGCCATCATATATGGCAGGCCATGCAGATATATACCATTTTCTCCCAATGACTCTCCATGATCACTTACATAAAGCATGGCCGTATTAAACTTGCTACTGTTGGCCTTTAAAAGCGTGATGACTTTAGATAAAAAATAATCGGTATATAAAATAGCATTGTCATAGGCATTGGTAATTTCTTCATTGGTACATTTCCCAAGCTCACTAGTCTTGCAGACAGGCCTGAAAACCTCAAATTCTTTTGGGTATCGTTTGTAGTAGGCAGGCCCATGATTCCCCATTTGATGTAAAACAATCAGGATATCTTTTTCCTTAACACTATCAATATGTTTTTGCAGCCCCACCAGCATCCCCACATCACGGCACTCCTCATCGCAGATCGTATTGGTTGCAGACGTTTTATAGTCTTCAAATTTTGCTCTTACTGCGACTCCCTTAGAGTCTGAGTTATTGTCTCGCCATAAAATATTTACCTCTTGTGTATGTGATAAAACATCCAGAAGGTTTTCAGTTGAATTGGCATCGTCTACATTAAACTTACTACGCCCAAAATATGAAAACATACAAGGCACAGAAATCGCGGTTGAAGTCCCACATGAAGTGGCGTTGGTAAAACTCAGGACATTTTCTTTCTTAAGTAGCGGATTGGTTTCATTTTTATTTCCATTGAGTGAAAAACTATCTCTTCTTGCAGTTTCCCCTACAACTAAAATCACCATGTCACGGTCAACGTCATGTACCGGGATTATGGAACCTTTCCCAATGGCCTCAAGTGCTTTACTAGGATTCTTAAAGAAGCTGCTGCCGAATTTCCCCATTGAGTAAATCCAATAAGTCGGATTTGTGTAATACCTTAAAGGCTTTTGTTCACGCAGAAAAGATGCATAAAACTTTCCAAATGAAATCGTCATCACAAAGATGACAACCAGAGAAATTAAAATAGTTTTTAACTTTAAAACCAAATCCTTTTTAAACAATACTTCCTTGACCTCTATTTTAAAAATCAAAAACATAGGGAGAACAAAAAGGAAGATAATATAGAAAAATAATTTTATCGTTACCAGATCTAATGATTCTTTAGCGTCTGTCTTTAAAATATTTAATAACATCGTATCGTCAATCACAGTGCTGTAAGTATCCATCACGTAGGCCGCAAGCATCGCCAGAAAGAAGACCACAAGAAAAAATCTTTTATAAACGACCTTTAAGCGCACCACTCTCAAAAATGAATTCATAATTAAAAGCAATAGACTCAACATCAGGTTAGTTGCTGAAATTAAGATGATCACAATGGATGCTAAGAAAAAAATATTTTGAGTATCAATTGGATAAACTGCGAATGTCTTACTAAAAAAGGCTAAATTATAAAAGAGAACGAAAAATATTGAGATGATGAGTGTAAGCTGATTTTGTGATAATTTAATTTTCATAGTTTTTATCATAATAAGAATAAATTAAAGACATAATCCATGAGATTGTAATACTTAGTAATATCGTTGTTAAGTCATGAGATAAATAATGGGCACCACGCATCTGCTGTGTCATTCCAAAAGCGGTTCCGATTAAAAGACCAGGAACTAAAGTTTTGAAATTCCTTTTTCTATAAATAAAAGTGTATCCGAAATACAGTGATAAAAAGCAAAAGCCCCCAGAAGAGTGCCCGGCAGGAAAACAGTGTCCATTGGGAAGATCCAGTGCGAAGGCCCTCAATAGTTCAGGAGGATTTACACCCCCGCCAAAGGCCACGCTATTCCAAGGACAAGGAAGCGTAGACCATCTCTTTAGAAAAAAAACTGTGATAATAGTGAGTATTGATGAAAGAAAAACAAAGCCTGCATAGTCCCTTTGTTTTTTGTCACCATCAACTTTGAAAAGATAAAGCCAGCGGCCTAGAAAAGCGACCAAAAGAACGATGCTGAAAATAACTCCGCCTTTATGTAAAATCTTTTCTAAGACAAAAGAATCGCGGTACATCCACTGATCAGTGGAATTAAAAAAATGGCCTGCAAGAAAAATATCGAATCCCGACTCATGTGAGTAGATCATCGCTAAACTTACAATCAATGCCAGAGTTGCAAATTCAATACTGAGAGATTTAGAGGTCTTCATACAAATAGTATAAGAGGCCATGAATCAATAAGATAGATATTTTTGTGAGAGAACGATTAGATGACTATAAAGAGTCTACAATTTTTGCCAGAGTAAAATCTTTTTCTGAAACTCCACCAGCATCGTGTGTAGTAAACTTGACAATACAACGGTTAAAACTCACCTCTAGGTCCGGGTGATGATTTTCTTTATTGGCAACCCAGGCAACGGCATTAACGAAAGCGATGTTCTTTAAATAACTTTTAAACTGAAATGCTTTTACCAAAGACAAAGTCTTTTCATCGTAAGTCCATTCAGTAAGTGTCTTTAATTTTTCGTTGATTTCTTGAGTGTTCATAGCTTGCCTTCAAGGTAAAAAAAAAGGCCTCATTCGAGGCCTTCAATTTCATACTATTAGTATTTAGATACTCTAGTTGATTTCATTGCTGTTTTCTTTCTACGTTTATCTGCTGCTTCGGTTTTTTCCTTATGCTTTACAGAAGGTTTTTTGTACTCTTGGCGTTTTCTGTACTCGCGTACAACACCAAATGATTCACACATTCTTTTGAATTTCTTCAAAGAACGCTCTACACCAGATCTTTCGTCGATCATAACAGTAATTGCTGATTGTGGATCTTGAGCCATTTTAAGTCACCTCCTCTTTCTTGGCATTCGGACTACAAAAATTGTAGTTATAAAAGTTTTAACAATGTAAGATAGCGCCAGTTTCCAGTCAACGACTTTCGGACTAGTTATGGTAAAAAAACAAACCTCACTCTTTGACACAGATCTCTCTACAGACGAAGAATCAGCTCCGGAAGGGCAAATTACGTCTAAATCTAGGAAATCTAGTCATCATGAGGACCCTTTTGCACCTCTGGCCCACAGAATTCGCCCAGAGGAGTTCTCAGAGTTTATCGGACATTCGGAAATTTTTCAAAAGTACCCATATCTGCGCGAACAAAACTTCCCCAGCATTATCCTCTATGGACCGTCGGGTACTGGGAAAACGACTCTTGCTCGCCTTCTGGCCAAGCTTTCCAAGAAGGAATTCCATACATTTAATGCTGTTTTGGGTGGAGTTGCTGACCTAAAGAAGATTATCGCTGAGGCGGAAGACTACAAAACTCTTACCGGAAAATATTCGATTATCTTTATTGATGAGATCCATCGCTTCAATAAGGCCCAGCAGGATGCCCTTCTTCCTTATATAGAGATTGGTGCATTTACTTTAATCGGAGCGACGACAGAGAATCCTCGCGTGTCTGTGAACAAAGCACTTCTGTCTCGCATGCACATTATAGAGTTGAAACTTTTAACGACAGAGTCGATTGAAAAGATTTTAGATAATGCTCTTACAAGAATAAATTCAACATTTGATTCTGAGTTTGTTCACACGATTGCTAGTTATGCTGGTGGTGATGCAAGGGTTGCACTCAACTCACTTGAAGCTGCACTAAAACTAGAAGATCCTACAAAAGAATCTGTTAAAGAACTCATTATAGAAAACGCTCGTGCATTTGATAAAGGTGGCAATCGTCATTACGATGTTATTTCTGCCTTCATTAAATCAATGCGTGGAAGTGATCCACAAGCGGCCATCCTATGGTTAGCAGTAATGATTGATGGTGGAGAAGATCCAGTTTTCATCGCCAGACGTTTAGTTATTTTTGCGAGTGAAGATGTTGGCAACGCTGATCCAACAGCTTTAAGTCTCGCGATGAATGCTCTTCAAGCAGTTTCACAAATTGGAATGCCTGAAGCGCGAATTATTTTGGCACATGCAACAACATATCTTGCATCTACGTTTAAAAGTAACGCTGCCTACATGGCAATCAATGAAGCACTCGAATATGTGAAATCAAATTCAACGATTGAAGTGCCGAATCATTTAAGAAATTATCCACCACCAAATACAAAACCGTATTTATATCCACACAGTTATGAGAATCATTGGGTGAAACAACAGTACGCACCAGAGGGCACTCCCACTTTTTATCATCCAACAAATATTGGGCGCGAAGAAGGTATCAAAAAGCGCCTGGATTCTTTAAAATAAAAAAAAATACTTACATTAAATAAAAACTAACAAAAACCTAATAAAAAATATTAGTCATTCTAATACTCATCTCCTAGACTTTTGGGCATACAACACACCCTAACCAGGAAATAAAGAATGAAGAATTTTGCAATGCTGATTTTGCTTCTTAGTTTTTTCTCTTCTAGTGCATTTGCACTAGCACCGAATCAATCTGACGACGTAGCACTTAAGCTAGAACTTTTTAAGAAGACATCTGCAGGTCACCACGCTGTAGGTTACGACAATGCAAAAAAATATTTATTTCAACAATTATACTTAGAAAAAAGTGAAAACGGTTACTTCGTTACAGATCTATACTGTGGAACTAAATTCACAAACGTTGGACCTGATAAACTACCAGACCAAAATCAATTAAACACAGAGCACACTTGGCCTCAAAGTAAGTTCTCTGGACAAGCGAATAAAGGAACTCAGAAATCTGACCTTCACCACTTATTCCCAACTGACTCTAGAGCAAACTCGACGAGAGGAAACTACGACTTCGCTGAAGTGACAAAAAATGCTAACCTAAGCAACTGCGCACTAAGTAAGTCTGGCCCATCGGTTACATCTGGTGGAAAGAATTTTTTCGAACCACCTACTTCTCATAAGGGTAACGTTGCCCGCGCTCTATTCTACTTCTCAGTTCGTTACAAAATCGAAATCCCTGATGAAGAAGAAGACTTCCTAAGAAGATGGAATCACTTAGATCCAGTTGATGAACTTGAAATGGCACGTAACAATGCAATTGAAAAAATCCAAGGTAATCGTAACCCGTTTATCGATCAACCAGATCTTGCAGACGCGATTAGCAATTTCTAATTCGCAGTGTTTCAAGTAAGAATTATGTGAAAACTGTAAGTATTTTATTAGAAGAACTTATAGTTTACATTGGCCACACCTAATTAACTCAATTACATTCCCTTTGCTAAAATGACTTTTACAACGACTTTTACAAAGGGAATTAATTTGAAGACAACGATTTGCTTTCTTCTCCTGGTACTTGTATCGACTGCTAATGCAGCTGGAGAATCTAACTACTACCCAGAAAGTTTCATTCAACAACTTGCTAACTCTGCTCTTAAAGACGACGCTCTAAAAGACGAACTTAACAATGTTCTTGTAAGCAACCACCAAAAAAGCGCTAAAGGCGGAAGAGACACTCTAGGCTGCGCAACAGCTGGTGAAGGTGCTTGTTACGGCCATATCGTTCTTGGATACGATGGAGCTAGAAAAGTTCTTTTCGGAAAAATTCACCTTCAACAAGATAACGGAAAATACTTCATTAAAGACGTTTACTGTAACAAAGTATTCCAAGGTAATGGAGACATTGGTCCAGGAGCAATTCCTAACCACGCTCAAATCAACTGCGAGCACACATGGCCTCAATCAAAATTCTCTCGTCAATATTCTAAAGACATGCAGAAGTCTGACCTGAACCATTTATTCCCAACTGATTCAAAAGCAAACTCTGTAAGAGGAAACTACGACTTCGCAGACGTTTCTCACGAGAACGGAGCACTAGCTACTGACTGTACAGCTTCAAAATCTGGTTCTGCTGCTGACGGTGGAAACAGTGACGATCTTTTCGAACCACCTACAGAACACAAAGGAAACGTTGCTAGAGCAATTTTCTACTTCTCAGTTAGATACAATATGAGAGTTCCAGCTCACGAAGAACAAGTTCTTAGAAGATGGAATGACTTAGATCCAGTAGATGACGCTGAAAGGGATAGAAATGAGCAAGTTTACGCTGCTCAAAAGAACAGAAACCCGTTTATCGACTTTCCTCAACTTGCTAACTACATCAACAAGTTCTAAAATATAAAGGCTCCTTCGGGAGCCTTTTTTTTCAGGACTTTAATGGAACACAGTGACACTGCCCTCTACATTCGTCCAATCTCACTCGCTTTAATTCAAAACGAAAAGGGACAATATCTTTACCACCAAGGCAGAGATAAAGTTAAAAACGAAACCTTCTATCGCCCACTAGGTGGCGGTATTGATTTTGGTGAACTAGCTGAAGCGACACTTAAGCGTGAGATGCTTGAAGAACTCAATGAAGAAGTTATTGTTCACAGACAACTCGCAACCTATGAAAACATTTTTAAATACGAACAACGCTTCGGTCACGAAATCGTGATTGTTTTCCTTGCTGAGTTTGTGAATAGAAACGTCTACGATAAAAAAGAATTAGAAATCCACGAGCACAATGGATTAGTTTCTGTTGCTGTCTGGAGATCCCTGGAAGAAATCAAACAAGAAAAAGCTCACTTATATCCAATTGGCCTTGAATCACTTATCAAAACACTATGACTAAAAAAATTCTCATCGACTTCGAAAAAATTAAAGACCCCTTTTCTGGCCTTGGGCAATTTTGTGCTCACTTGAAAATTCACTTTGATAAATCTCCTATGAACCTAACATATTGGAGACCTGGCAAGTTTCAAAAGCTAGCGAAGAAAATTCCTTTTATTCTTCCAAAGACTGATGTGTTTCATGCTGTTCATCAGGACTCTCCTTTCATGCCTTGGTCATCGAAGACAAAGTATGTTTTAACAATTCATGATTTGAATGCTCTTTATGAGAGTTCACAATTTGGGTCTGGTGAATTTTATAAACGTAATTTACAGAAGAAAATTGATAGAGCGAGTGTTGTGACTTTCATTTCTAAGTTCACAGGTGAAGAAGTTTTTCGTAACTTTAAGATTGATCCGAAGAAAACTCAGGTTATTTACAATGGGATTTCATTGGGGAGTGTTGCAGTAGAGCCTACTTTTGTTCCTGAAGGAAAATTTCTATTTTCAGTTGGAACAGTGTTACCGAAAAAGAACTTCCATGTTCTGATTGATTTTTTAAAACTGGTTCCTGATTATAAAATTGTTTTAGCTGGTACGACATTTCATGCTTACGCTAAAGACATGCAGAAAAGAATTATTGAAGAAGCCCTGAGCGATAGATTCTTTTTAGTGGGAACTATCGATGAAGGTCATAAAGTCTGGTACTACAAAAATGCGAGTGCATTCTTATTCCCTTCTCTACTTGAAGGTTTTGGTCTTCCTGTTGCCGAAGCAATGAGCATGGGTCTTCCCCTATTTATTTCTGATAAAACTTCTGTGCCGGAAATTGGTGGAGAGGATGCTTACTATTTCAAATCATTTAAGGCAGAAGACATGCGTGATGTTTTTGTATCCGGCATGAAAGACTTCACGCCTGAAAAAAAGAAACGCTTGATTGAAAGATCAAAAATGTTTGATTGGAAAAAAGCGGCCGATGCTTACCTTGCCATTTACGACAAAGTCTAATTACTCAATTGGAATGTAGATATCAAGTTCTGAATCCGGGTGGTTCAGTTTAAATCTCTGATCGTACATTTCGATATCAGGGGCCATCTTTAATTTCTTTCCCGATTTTGGAAGCCAAGATCCAAAGATGTAATTCATTGTGTGCTCAATCGTATCCAGCACACCTTTATGAGTAAAAACTGCATATTCAGATGCAGGAACTGTAAAAGCAGTCATCCCTTCTGGAATGTCCTCAAAAGATGTCACTTCCCTTCCGGCAATATAACCACATTCTTCCGGATGAGATTTCTCACTAACAGGAAAGCATATGCCTAAATCATTGGGAGATATCGTATATTTAATTTCATGTTTTCTCGGCATATAACTCTGCCATAACTTCGGAATCACCACCATGTTGTTTTTCTCTGGTGAGCGCACAGAAATAAAATTCCCGGCAAACCCAACTACTTTTATCTCAGGTAGCGTTTTATAAACAGGTTCCATATTGATTCCTCCATATAAATGATCCAAATACTCTACTGTGATTTTTATTTTCTTCTTATAAGAAGAATGAACACCTTGCTTTCGGCAGTCTCCAGGAGTCATGTCGTACATAGTTTTAAAGGCACGAGTAAAAGCTTCTTGAGACTCAAATCCCGCATCTAGAGCGATGTCGAGAATGCGTTTATCAGATCCAAGCTCAAGCATGGCATTTGTTAGTCTTCTACTACGAATATATTCTTTTAATGAATCACCGACTGCGGCACTAAAGACTGTCTGGAAATGCCATCTGGAAAATCCGGCGTTTTTCGCAATTGTTTCGACATCGAGATCACCACTAAGGTTCGCTTCGATATAATCGACCGCTCGCTGAATTTGTCCTAAATGATCCATCTATCCCTCTAAGCTACAGTACTTGCTTTCAACAGGTCGGATTTGATATTTTGTGCGTTTTTTAGACTCTTCTGTAGTTTTTATATTCACCTAAGCGATAACCAGTCACGGCCTCAATACTGTCAGTAAACATTAACCCTGGAACATTCCAGTCAAGAGTTAGAGGAAGTGCCATAAGATCAATTGGATTTTTATTCTTTTCAATCCATTTGCTCATGACTTTTGGGTGAGTTTTTTTGAATTTCTTTAGTCCCCAGTTTCTTTGGTACTCAAATTCTTTTTGACCAACTTGTCTGCCATGATCCTGGCCATGATAGAAAGTGTCGAAAACTTGAATCTTCTTCTTCATTACTTGTTGAGCACGTGCCCATCCGTAATGGAAAATGCGAGCTGGGATTAAACGAGCTTTTATTTTTGTATCATCAGCAGCACGGAAACCTTGAGCATCTAGCCACGATTTGATGCCTTTGTGATTTCTCACCAGGCGCACTTCGCGGCGATAAAGATTACGAGTGTACTTATAAGTGTCCACGTTGCCGTAGAAGTGCATGTAGTTAAAAATAAGGCCATCAATGCTCTTATCTTTTTCCATCTGCTCTACGCCGTCTAAAATGTATTTTAAATCGTCTTCGTGAACACATTCGTCGCCTTGGATGTATTGGCAGTAATCGCCTGTACATTGCTCAAGAGCGATGTTTGTTTGTTGAGAAAGAATTAATCCAGATTTCGTAATACTCGGGTCCCACCAGCTCGTTACGAATTTATACTTATCACCTTTAAGATTTTCTTTCAGGTAAGCGTATGTTCCGTCGTCTTTAGTGAGTTCTTTGTCGTCGAAGCCTACATTGATGATGACTTCATCGCAGATAGGCTCAATTGAAAGTACACTCTCGAGTATTGGATACCCGAGAGTGAGACCGTTTTTTATAAATGTAAAACCTGAGATTTTTTTAGACATATTATACTTCTAGATTAAATGCATCTGAAGCTAACATCTGTAGCTACGCCTTCGCTCTTTTTGAACATCTTCGTATCTACGTCAACTTCATTAGGAGTTGCTTTAAATGTTTCTTCACTTAAAAACTCTGCCTTCTTCTTTTGAGCTTTGCAAAAAGCATTAGCTTGTTTGTAAGCATTACTTTCTGTGTCTTTTACGTCTTCACCAAGAATACTGATCTGGTGAATCCCCTCAAGACCCGGACGTACATCTTTATAAGATGAACAACCAGCTGCTAAGAGAACTAAAGTCAGGGCAATAAGTTTTTTCATATTAAAATAATCCTGATGGGTCCATCGTTTGAAGAGTGTTGATTACATGGCGAAGGAATTTAGATCCAACATCACCATCGATAACTCTATGGTCGTAAGTATGAGTTGCGTACATCATTTGGCGGATAGCGATTGCATCGTCTTTCGTTACGATTGGACGTTTTGCAATTGTACCAACACAGAAGATAGCTACTTGTGGTTGAAGAATAACTGGAGTTGCAGCAAGGATTCCGAATGAACCATTGTTTGTGAAAGTATAAGTTCCACCTGACATGTCTTCCATAGTTAATTTCTTAGCTTTTGCTTTTGTAACTAGTACATCTAGAGCGCGAGCAAGACCACGAAGGTTAAGATTATCTGCACCTTTGATAACTGGAACAACAAGACCTTGTCCTGGAACTGCTACAGCACATCCAAGGTTGATATCTTTTTTGTAAACAATGTTATCGCCATCAACAGAAGAGTTCACGATTGGGAATTCTTTTAGAGCTTGAACGATAGCGTATAGAATGAAGTGAGTGTAAGTAAGAGCGAATCCCTCTTCTTTCTCAAATTGCTTCTTGAATCCTTCTCTGAACTTCACAAGGTTAGTCATATCAACTTCGTCGATTGAGTTAACGTGTGGAGCAGTAAGTTTTGATTGTTGCATGTTTCTAGCAATCGTCTTTCTGATGTTAGTCATTGGAACGATTTCAACTCTCTCACCTTTTCCGTATGCCGGTGTGAAAGAAGCTGGTGCTGATGGTGCTGCTGCTTTTGGAGCTGAAGAAGTTGCTTGAGCAACTGGTGCTGCAGATCCTGCAGATTTGCGTCCGCCTGCTACGTATGCTTCGAAGTCTGCTTTATTTACTCTTCCTGCTGCTCCCGTCCCTTTAAGGTTCGCTAGCTCAGAAAGTGGAACTCCAGCTTCTTTCGCCATTGCTTTAACAAGTGGAGTGTAGAATCTGTCGTCGTGAGTTTGTGCTGCTGCTGGTGCCGCTGCTTTTGGAGCCGCAGTTGTAACAGTTGCTTGAGTTGATGCTACTGGTGCTGCTGCCGCTGGTTTTGCTGAAGCTACTGCTCCGGCATCTCCAATAACTGCAATTAACTTTTGAATATCAACCGTGTCACCTTCTTTATAAAGAAGTTCAAGAACAGTTCCTGCGTATGGTGAAGGAATTTCTGATTCTACTTTATCAGTTGAGATTTCAAGTAGAGTTTCGTCTACTTCGATTTTATCTCCAACTGCTTTATGCCATTTAGTGATTGTTCCAGTTGTAATTGATTCACCCATTTGAGGCATAACGATTTCGTGTCTTTCTCCACCAGATGTTGCTGGTGCAGATGCTTGAGCAACTGGTGCGCTTGGTGCGGAGTTGGGGTGCGGAGCTGTCGCTCCTGGTTTTGAAGCTGCTGCTGCCGCATCGTCTTCAATAACTGCAATTAACTTTTGAACGTCAACTGTCTCGCCTTCTTTGAAAAGGATTTCGACAATCACTCCACTAATTGGTGAAGGAATTTCTGATTCTACTTTATCAGTAGAAATTTCAAGTAGTGTTTCGTCTAGTTCAATCTTGTCACCAACATTTTTGTGCCATTTAGTGATTGTTCCAGTTGTAATTGACTCTCCCATTTGGGGCATTACGATTTCGTGTCTCATATAAATCTCCTTAAAAACTAAATTTCAAATTAGAAGTTCAACGCTCTATTCTTAGAAGCAAGAACCGCTTCACCTAACCACTCACCAAGAGTTGGATGCGGGTGAATAGTTGCGAAAATTTCTTCGTCAATTCCTTCCATAGTTTTGAAAAGAACGTACTCATGAATTAACTCAGTAGCGTGAACACCAACAATGTGTGCTCCCAGCATTTCTCCGTGTTTCCCCATAAGAGTTTTAACGAAACCAACTTTTTCATTCGAAGCAACAGCTTTACCGTTAGCTTGGAATGGAAGTTTACCAACTTTGTACTCGATACCTTTCGCTTTAAGTTCTCTTTCGGTGTAACCAACTGAAGCAACTTGTGGCTGACAGTAAGTACAACCAGCGATGTTCATTTTATCGATTGCATGTGGATGTAATCCAGACATGTGCTCAGCTGCTGTAACACCTTCATGAGAAGCTGCGTGAGCAAGAAGAGGAGGACCAGCAACGTCACCGATAGCGTAGATGTTTGGAGTTGTTGTTTGGTACATATCGTTTACAGCGATGAATCCGCGGTCAGTTTTGATACCAACAGCTTCAAGACCGATGTTGTCGATGTTTCCAGTCATACCAACTGCAATCAGACCCATCTCGAATTTGTATTCAACTTCTTTTCCACCCTCTTTTGAGAAGATAGAAACGTCTTTCCCGTTATTAACTGCGCGAACGCCTTCAATACCAAGATTCATTTTGATTCCGTATTTTTTGTAAGCTTTTTCTACTTCGATTGATGAATCATCATCTTCGATAGGTAGTAAGTGTTTTTGAAGTTCGAAAATATGAACTTCAACACCGAAAGCATTCCAGAAGTATGCGAACTCAACTCCGATAGCTCCGGCACCAATGATACCGATAGACTTTGGAAGAGTTTCCATTTTTACAGCTTCCCATGCACCAATAAGTCTCTTTCCATCATGCTCAAGGCCTGGGAAAGATTTATAGTGAGCACCAGTTGCAACAATTAGGTTTGTGAACGTAAGTGTTTCAACAGCAGTTGCTGTTTTTACTTCAAGAGTTGTTTTTGATTTGATTTTTCCAAAACCAGAAATAACTTCGATTTTGTTTTTCTTCATCAAGAAAGCGATACCTTTCGACATTCCTTCAGCGATACCAGTTGCACGCTTTACAGCCGTTGCACCGTTAAGACCTTTTACGTCTACATCGATTCCGTATTCTTTCATGTCTGCAAGTTCGTGAACTGAGTGAGCTGCCTTTAAAACAGCTTTAGTTGGAATACAACCACGGTTAAGGCACACCCCACCAAGTTTATCCATTTCTACGATCGCAACTTTCTTTCCTAACTGGCTTGCTCTAATTGCAGCCACATAACCACCTGGACCTGAGCCCAGAACAACAACATCAAAAGTTTTCATTGATTGAATCCTTAAATTTTTTAGTTTAAAGTACGCCTAAAGTTTTAAAGATTAAGGCCCACGTTGTCAATGAAAGGACCGTCATTTAAGTGATTAAAATGCAAAGCGAAAACACCATGGATTTAACCGAGGCCGAGAAGCAGAAACTCTGGGAATTTTTTCCTAAGGGCATCATTGCCATCGATCTTGAAACCACAGGGCTATCGCCTCTTGTCGATCGCATTATTGAAGTCGGTGCGATGAAGATAACGCCCGAAGGAACTGTGATTTATCAGACGTTAATTAACCCTGAAATCCTGATCCCAGAGCACACAATTGCCATTCACAATATCACTGACGAAATGGTGAAAGACGCCCCACTTCTAAACGATATTCTTTCTCACCTAAAAGAGTTTATGGGCGACCTGCCAATAATCGCTCACAATGCTAAGTTCGACTTAGGGTTCATCGTGATGGGTATGCAGAAGGCCAATCATGAGCTTGCAGCCAACGAGATTTATTGTTCTTGCAAGCTGGCAAGACAAACGCACATGGAAGTCACCAACCATAAACTTTCAACTTTGGTAAAAGAATTAAATATCCCTTTAGTAAATCATCACCGTGCCACAGATGACGCGTTTGCATCTCTGAAAATATTTATGAGTTCATTGGAGAGAATTAAAACTCCTCTTTCACCAATGCTTAAGCGTTATGGCCTTCTATTTTCGTTAACTGATTTTGAAAAAATTAAAATGGAAGACCTTCCTCCGCATTTAAGTAAACTAGAATTACTTGTGAAAGAAGCTGCAGTAGTTGAGATTTTATATAGCGGTGGAAATCACAAGAAAGAATATAGACCAGTAAAGCTAACTAGTTTATTAAACACTCCCGACGGAAATATTCTATATGCACGTTGCCTATGGAGTGATATGCAGAAATCGTTTAAGCTTAACAAAGTAACTGATCTTCGCAAACCATCAGCAGAAGACATACAAAAGTGGCTCGCAAAAAAATGAAAGGCTTTATTACAAAAGAAAATATTTGGTATCGTACTCAACAGTTGATCATCTTCATTCTGCATCTAATCCTACTTAGATGGATGTTTTACGTTCTATCTAACTCAGGAAGAATGATTATGACGGAAGTGTTTTATCACTTCATCGGAATGTCGATTATGGGTGCTCTACTTATTCGTGGTTCTGCTTACTGGGCACGCCACCACTACATCAAAGAAATCAAAAAAGAACTCGATCATCCAGAGGATGGGAAAGTTTAACTATGAGCTGGACTCACGAATTTAAAGACGCATTAAAGACTCGCGAGGATTTATCAGAATTCTTCGAAACTGATTTCCCTGAAATCAAATTTCCGCTTTTTATTCCGAAAGTTTTTGCTGCTAAAATTTTAATGGCAGGGCCTGATTCTCCCCTGTGGAAACAGTTTTTACCTCATAGTGAAGAAGACTCTAATCTAGGTCGATTAGATCCGATTGGTGATAAAGTTCACGCTAAAAATAATCAACTGATTCATCGTTATGAAAATAGAGTTCTGTTTACACCGACAACGGTGTGCCCAGTACTATGTCGATACTGCTTTAGAAAAAATGAACTCTCTGAAAAAGATGAGATCTTTGATCAGAAGTTTAAAGAAGCGATTGCTTATTTGACGGTGAATCCTGAGATCAACGAAGTGATTTTCACTGGTGGTGATCCGTTTATTTTGAGTAATGAAAAACTAGCTTTATATATTCAGGAATTTTCTGAAGTTGAATCAATTAAGTATATTCGCTTTCACACGCGTACACCTGTGATTCTTCCTTCTCGTATTGATGAAGGACTACTCGCGGTTTTAACGAGTGCTAGTGCGCTTTTTAAGCGTTGTATGGTGATGATTCACGTGAATCATGTGAGTGAGTTAACTGAAGACGTTCGAGATGCGATTGCTCTGTTGAATGAGAATCACATTGAAGTGTTTTCTCAGAGTGTTCTACTGAAGGGTGTGAACGATACAACGGAAGATCTTTATAACTTGTTTTCTGAGTTAGCAGATTTGAAAGTTAAGCCTTATTACCTACATCATCCTGATGAAGCTCGCGGTGCGATGCATTTCTATATGGGACTTGAAGAAGGCCGCAGGATCTTTGCTCCCCTTCACAATAAACTGCCTGGTTGGGCACTGCCCCAATACATAATCGACATTCCTGGTGGCGAAGGGAAAACTTCTGCGTTTAACCCGGAAAGCTTTGAATTTAATGGGTCTTTAATTAACCGAAATGGAGAAAAAGTTAAAATTAATTGACATAATTTGGTCAGATAATTAATATGCACTTCACCAACGTCTTATGCGGATTTAGCTCAGTGGTAGAGCGTCTCGTTGCCATCGAGAAGGTCGCAAGTTCAACCCTTGTAATCCGCTCCATTTTATTATCTCATACAAAAAAACTCATTCTACTAAATTGCCAATTTTCGATCAAATAAGTCTTAAACAAAAGAAACAATCTTTAGAATTCCAAAGATTGCTTCTTTAAAAATATTTTTAAGATTGCCCGAATACATCAATAGAAGAATTAAAAGTAGGATTAGTTGGATCATTGCTATTAACTGTTAATGAAAATCTTTCATGTGTCTCACTCCAACCAGATGGCGCACTAGCATCCCAAACTCTTCCAGCTAAAGTACAACTGCTACTAGCTAGTCTAACTTTAAATTCAGCAGAACTTCCTGGTGCAATTGGCAATGAAGGCTGTGTCACTACCGTGAACTCATTAGATGGATTATTCGTAGACGTTGTCTTTGTAAGTGTAACCGCTGTCCCAGTTTTTGTAAGACAACCAGTTCCACTATTTACTAGCTTGAAAGTAAAATCATTCTCAGAACCATTGCAATTTTGGCTTAAATTAAAAACCGAGTCATTAGTATGATCTGAATATGAACCGTTTGCAGTTAAAGCAGTCCATTGAGGTCCTCCATTTCTATCCACTTGCACTGCAAGCGCTGGCGAGCCTACACCAACACAGGTTGTCTCACCATTATTACCGGATGCTACTGAAGATGAATCATCCCCACAAGAATTCAAAAGTGCGCAGCAAGCTGTAAAACCTAAAACTCTAGCAACTTCAATTGTCTTTTTCATTTTCATTTTATTCTCCTGTAAATGTTTTATAGAAACTATCCTTAACTCAATTTTATATTACTCATCATTGCTCGCATAAATGGCCATGCTTCAATCAAATAGGCATAAGACTGGAACCACCCTTGTGTCACTTGCAATTGCTCATCCCGATTACGACCATCTCGAAAACTTTCAATGGGAAGATATAAATCATTTTCAATAACCATCTTTTTACAAAGCTCAACTTCTTGCCTGGCCAACTTGGGCCATGATGACTTGGTAACAAATGTATGTGATTTTAATCTTTCAAGCTGAGACTCTAAATTCGTCACTCGTGCCATAAGACTCCTTCTGGATAAATTTTTTAAAGATTCCGCAAATTTTATTGGGGTTTGTTCTGCCATTTTTTTAAAATGATCAGCTGCTAATGCATAACGATCATCAGTCGCAAGTGATAATGGTACATCCTGAAGCCACTCGCTCCACATTAACCAAATATAATCATTGATACGAAAATCAAGTTTACCGAGGTCTGAGTATGCTCCTCTATCCATAATTGGTTTATGTAAAACACTGGCATGCAAGTGCGCAGTCATGGCTTCTGCATTTAAGGCCTTTGTAGCACAGACAAAAGCACCGTCAACATTACGGCCAAAAGGAAAACATGGAGCAAGCATAAATTGATTATTCATTCCAAGCATGTAGGTCGCAATTGAACTATAAGGCACCATATGACTTTCAACTGCTTCATTCCAAAGAATTCGACTTCCTAATGCCTCATCAATAAATTGTGGATTCTCACAAAAATTTCCTAATGATTCGTCATCAAAAGTAAAAATAAACCGTGGCCCACCATAGATCGAGTGTCCTCGAAGACCTGGTGATGAAAAAGCTGCTCTTTGCAATACTCTTTCATGAAGCCATATAAAATCAGAAACTGTTACAGAATAAGTTTCTAACTCAAATACCTCTAAGTCACTCCAGTCTTTAAATGAAAAAAAGGTTTTACTATTTGCAGTCTTTTGCTTGTGTATCGAACGAGGCAGAGACCTAATATCAAAAACAACATCATCGTCACTACTAATAAATGTCTCACCGATAGTAGAAAGATTAATCGCATTACGATGTATTCCCTCAGAGCCTTCAATATGATGAGCTCCTAACGCAAAACGAGCGGTCTCAATAGGAAGCCCGTAAAATTCTAAACCTTTTTCAATTTCTAAAATTAGTTTTTCTCGATAAACGTCATCAATATATAGAACATCTTCTGATGGAAGGTAGTCTGGAGCTATTTGAGAAATTCCCGACTCAGCAATTATATAGCGAAGTGACTTTGCCTGCTCACCGAGAGCATTAGTTAAACTACTGACTGATCGTCGTAATAAATCGGGCCTTTCATGACTAAGCCATGCAAACGTTCTCATTAAGTTTAGATTCCTGAAATGAATTTTAATGTAATCTCATTTCATAATTTTCACATAGAGTCGTTAGCTCGATGTCATCCTAAAGGATGACAAAATAACAAAATATAATTTAAATATACTGTACTAGCTTTGAACTAGTTTTAAGACGGCAACCTAACTAATAGACTTCAAGACAGCTTCTCGCCCTAAATTAATTTTCATTCAACTCTTTCGGAAACTGATTCAAAAAGTAATGATTCTTCAAATACATGTGATGATATTTATCTATCAAAAACTCAAGCATTTTAAGTGGCACGAGATAAGGCAATATCGAAGCATTGTAATCAGCTATCATCTGAAGAATAACCTTCTTCTCATCTGCAGCTAATTCATTCTTAAAAAACCCAATTAAGTGATGGAAGACATTCGTTCGAGACTTGCGTGTTGGAATTTTACTTAAAGTCGAAAATAGTAATTCGGAATAAGTTGCATATAAATGCGAATGATCATGATCCCCACTGCTATTAGCTGCAATCGCTCCAAGCTGCCTCATCCTCTCTTGATCATGCTCCATAATTAAAAACTTATACCTGGCATGAAAATCCTGAAGGGCCCTCACCGATCCATCCAATTTCGAAAAACGGTGATAACACATAACTCTTCTTAAAAAATTCTCTCTCTCGTTCTTATCAAAAAACCTTCCACTATCAATAACCGGCAACATCGGATTTTGACTCATAAGCATTGTAGCAAAAATGCCTCGATTTTTAGGAGTGAGTTTCATATTGTAAAGTTCTTCTTCTTTTTCATTAAAGAGTTTTACTCTCTCCACTCCACAGCTAGGAGATTTCTTCTGTAAGATCGCCCCGCAAATGTCACTGGTTTTTTGATCGATAATATCTTGTGAAGTTACTAGAGCTGAATCGGTGTAATCCGTTTTAGATTTCCCACCAATCATTTTAATGTCACCATTCTTGTGAAGCTGCAAATTAACAGGCTCACGAGGAATACTCATCCCCATTTGCACTTCCGGGCAAACTGAAACGAATTCAAAATAATCGGCCATCTTGGTAGTTATCCAAGCATCCAGCTTATTTCCGCCATCATACCTGACATTGTTTCCAAGCATGCATGAACTGATTAAAATTTTTGGTTTTTCCATATATCTATAACTCTGAAAATTAGCATCATTCTAATTTTTTTAATTATACCCATTAATCTAAAAGGTGCCAATCCGCCGGAAATCCGACGCTCTAATGCCGACTTCCCAGCAACTGCCGAAATTCCGACAATACCTTAGCGATCTAACTATCTAAAACCTCTGACTTTTACTATTGGCACTTTCACTGCAATATATCCTTACAACAACCACTTCTTAATGAAGCTACAAAGGATAAAACATGAAATCAATCATCTCAATCACTGCTCTGCTATCAACACTTTCTTTATTTTCTTTCAACGCAATGGCATCTGTTGCTTATGGTACACCGATACAGGTGAATGCTGGAGCAACTGTAAATATTGAAAAATTAGAAATAGGTAATGAAATTCTAACTGCATCCGAAGGTTCGACAAAAGACAACATCATAGCAAAACAAATAGCACTTGAGTTTCACGCAGGTACAGTTTCTGAAATAACTACTGCCTTTATCGAGTACGGTGATAATTCTAAACTCATCACAACACTTGATCAAGCAATGCTAACTATCAGTGGCCGATTAGTTCATGTATCTGACTTGGTTCCAGGCCAAGATCAGTTAGTCGATGCTTCTGGAAATGCTGTTAATATTAAAAATATCTTTATCGGAAGATTTCAAGGTGGAGTCGCTGATTTCGCTCCAAAGTCAGAATATGTGACAGAAAATTTATTCTTAGCTAATGGAGTTTTTCTTGGATCTTTCAGAATTAATTTACAATTAGATCAAGATAACAATATGGAAGCATTTAAAGGACAAGTATTACATTAAAAGTTTCTGCAGGTTGTGATTGAGTTTGATTCAATCACAACTTGTTCGAGATGTTTTTAATTATAATTGAGAGGTAAAGTAAAACTAAAAGTGCTACCTTCATCAACTACTGATTCAACAAATATTTTTCCATTATGAGATTCAACGATCCATTTCGAAATAAATAAACCAAGACCTGCGCCTTTTCGCTCTTTACCATTGAGTTGAGAAAATCTTTCAAAAATTATATCTAACTTCTCGTGAGGAATTCCAGGACCTTCATCTTTAACAGAAACTACAATATTATCTTCGATCCTTTTAACCGAAAGAACAATCTGTCCTCCTGCTTCGGTATACTTTACTGCATTCCCTACTAGATTAGATAAAACTTGGAGAATTCTATCGTGATCAACATTAGCATTAAGTCCTGATTCAATAGGTTCAATATTAATTGAAAAGAATTTACTTGCAGCTATCGGATCAAAAAGTTCTTTGCACTCATAAATTAATTCTTTTAAATCAAAACTTTTCAGATTTAACTTAAGATCACCATTTACCATTTGCTCAACATCCAATAAGTCTTCAATCATTCTTCCCATTGTCGCAACATTACGTTCAACAGTTTCAAAATATTTATTAAAACTCATAGGCTCAAGTTCTTTTTTTAGAAAAGCTCTCTTCATGGCATTAGTACTTAAAGAAATGGCAGCAAGAGGATTTTTTAAATCATGGCTTAGAATTCCAAGATATGTATCTCTTGTGGTTAAGGCATCCTGAGCTGTCGTGACTAAGAGAGAACTATTTTTAGACGCATTATCGCTTCCTTCTCGTTCACAAAGCAAATTGTTATCTGTATCTGCTCTTTCTGAATTTAGAAGAACTTCGGCAATTTGTTTTTTTTGATCACGTTCTTCCGTAAGGACTTTATCTTCAGCTTTCCTTGCAATATTTCTTGCAAGGTCCGAGCGCTTTCTTTCAGCGTCCAGGAGTGGTGTCTTATGAGATGCATCTTCCAGCCTTGTTATGTCGGCCTGATCTCTTGAAGCTTTAAGTTTCGCATCTGCTTCACGTCTATTGGCAGAAACGATTTCATCAGACTCGTCTTCAACAGATTGGCTTTCGTTAACTAAATAATCATCTGTTTTATTACGTTCAGATTTTAAACTATTATCAGTGTTATCTCGATGATCCTTAAGAACATTTTTCTGATTTACCAATCTTTCCTCCAGAGTATCCAATGACTTTTTTTGGTAATTTTAACATTTATCACGCAATAAGAATCGTTATTAAATTTAATCTCTTCTGTAAGTAGCTGATACCCTCTTTTCATAAATGCGCATTCTTCTATTTAATGCATACAGAAACACTTTTTAATATTTTGAGCATCATAGATATTTTAATCCTACCTCTTTCAGTATCTTAACCTTTAATTAAGTCTGTCTAACCCACGATCGAAGACAAACAAAAATGTTGCTCCTACAATTCCTAAGAAGTCTTAATGATCAACATAGGAGCTCATATGAAAAGAACTGCACAGGCACATTGGAAAGGCGACGGAAAAACGGGAACTGGAAGTCTTACGACTCAAAGTGGAGTTTTAAAAGAACAACCCTACTCATTCAATACACGTTTTGTTAGTGAAGATGGAAAAGCAGGAACCAACCCAGAAGAACTTCTTGGTGCGGCCCATGCCGGATGTTTTTCTATGCAATTATCATTCATGATTACAGAAGCAGGATTTAAAGTTGATGACATCAAAACAGAAGCGAGTGTGGATGTTCAAAATAAAGGTAGTGGATTTGAGATAACAGAAATTGTTTTAAATCTTAGAGCAAAAATTCCAGGGATCACTAAAGATAAATTTGAAGAAATAAGTAAGAAGGCCAAAGAAGGATGTCCTCTTTCTAAAGCACTTGCCGCTACAAAAATTACATTAGTTAGTGAGTTAATGAACGCTTAAATATATTAGGCCAAGAAACATCTTGGCCTATTAGATAAAACTTATCTTCAATCCAAGTTTATCCATATTGAATTCATTCTCAACTTGAGTGATCATTTCATCAATGTCAAAAGGCTTAGCAAAGAAATTTCTAGCTCCAGCTGCAATACATTCTTCCGGCGTTAATTCAGAATGACCTGAAATGAAAAAGAAGGTTGGTTTATTTTTCCCAAGACTTTTAACGTAATTTAAAACGTCGAGTCCATTACCGCTTGGCATTTTATAATCGCATAAAACGACTTCAGGCAAAGATATTTGAATTTTTGCGATTGCTTCATTTCCGTTTGCAGCAGTCATCACATTGTGTCCCCTGCTTACAAATTCATCTGCAATCATTTTTAGTAATTCGACTTCATCATCAACAATTAAGATTTTTATTTTGTTTTTTTTCATAGTCCTTCCAATAAAAAAAATAAGTGGTAATTGCTTATCGTTATAAAATCATACTAACTAAAATCCAATTTAAGGCCATGATTTAGATACCTAATTATATATGTGTGAATCAAAGCAATAGCTTATGAGTGTGATTACTGGACTATTTCAACTAGCTTTGATTTGGGGATGGGAATGTCTGGAAAACAACACAAAATGGTAGGTCTTTAAACGGTGTATTGCTTAGGATTTTAACTGACCACAGGCCGCAAGAATGTCAGAGCCTTTAGTTGTTCTGATCATCGTTCTTAACTTTCTTTCCACCAGCATCTCTTTAAACTCTTCGACTCTCGCGTCAGATGGTCTCTTGTATTTGCTTCCTGGAAATGGATTGAAAGGAATGATATTAATAGCAGACTTTCTTTCGCCTAATAGTTTTAAAAGCTCATCAGCGTCTTCTACACGATCGTTTAGTCCATCGATTAGAAGATATTCATAAACAATGAACTGTCTCTTCATCAGGTCTAATCCATCAAGTGCTTCAAAAATATCTTCCAGTGGAAAATGTTGATTGATTGGAATCAGCTCTTTTCTAATATCGTTAAATGGCGAGTGCAGAGAAAGGGCAATATTGATCTTAGGAAAGTCGTTCAGCTTCTTAATACCTGGTAAATAACCAGCTGTAGATAAAGTCATCTGTCTTGGCCCCATTCCTAGTCCCAATGGCTCCATAAAGACGTTAATGGCCTTTAAAACTTCAGTGCTGTTATGAAGAGGCTCCCCTTGTCCCATGAACACAATGTTCGGTGACATAGTTTTTAAACCTAGCTCTGTATCAAGATAATTAGCGGCCACAATATACTGACCGATAATCTCACTGCTTTTTAAATGTCTCGAAAGTCCCATCGTTCCTGTGTAACAGAAACTACATTTCATCGCGCATCCAACTTGAGAAGAAAGGCATACTGTAAAACGTTTGTGGAAAGGGATCAGGACAGTCTCTACTGACTTGCCATCAGAGAACTCCATCAAGAACTTTACAGTTCCATCCGGTGATTTAGAAACAGTATGAATTTTAGGAAGATCTAATGTAAAGTTTTTAGAAAGCAAGGCCATGATCTTTTTAGAAATCGGCTGCTCATGTTTATTTTTTTTATAAAGATTACGAAAAATAGTCGCAGAAAAATCCGGCGAGATATCGTTGGCAGATAAAAAAGACTTCAGCTCTTCTTCTGTTAATTCGTAAATTGATTTTTCTAATGTCATAATGTCTTTATCTGTAACGCCTAGGTCTAAATATGTCTAGATAAAACGGATTCCTACGGAAGAAATGCAGGAAAATAGCAGCGGTAACATATGGAAATTTTATTATCAGGAACTCCTATGATTAAAAATAACATTCAACTCACACCGGTATCCCCTAAGGACCTGGGTAGAACCTATGACCTCTTTAAAGAAGGACTCTACGACGTTTCAGAGAAGGCCTTTGGATGGGATGAGACATTCCAGCACGAGCGCTTCAATAAGGCCTATAGGCCAGAGTGGTTTTATTGGATTGAAAACGATTCAAAACAAGTTGGGTACGTCTGTTTTAACGTCAGAGAAAAAGATTTGCATGTACATGTTCTCATCATCTCCAAAGAGTTTCAAAGTGCAGGCTTTGGAAAAGATGTGATGGAGCTTCTTGCAGATATTGCAAAACAAAGCAGTGTCGATGTGACTCTTTCTACATTGAAAAATAATGCTGGTGCAGTAAAGTTCTATCAGAGACTTGGTTATAAGATTGTTGGACAAGATGATTATTTTTACGATCTCATTTTAAAATTACGGGACTAATTTCACCGGCCGGGATAAGTTTTGTGGTGATTTTCATCATCTCCTATACTCAAGTATTGTGAATTAAATTCCTCAAGCATCTTGCTTAACTCACCAAAACATTTCAAAGATTTTTATTTTTTAAATACATGCTATTTATTTTCTAAACTTGGGCCGCAAGCTTGCAATTTGTTTATCAAAACAAAAAAAAGAATGAAGGAGTTGTTCATGAAAAGACTTTTGCTACTAGCGCTTTGCTCGGGTTCATACTGTGAGGCATTTGCTAAAGATAGTGATTGGAAACTTTGTAAAGACGATGTTGTAGTATCTGGTGAAAATTCAAAATTAGTTGTGAATGCATATGAACATAGAACAAGTAACGGTAGAGCTGCTGATCTTACTTTAATCTACGGTGGAAATGTACTACGAGGCAATTTAGATACTTCTGAATCAACTAGTGGTGTTGTTAAGCTTAAAGGCGATAACTCTTTATTTAAAGGAACTGCGGCCATTGATTATCAAACGGGAGCAATCAGCTTAGTGGGGAAACTAACTTTAAATAAAGTTGTTAGTGATCTTAATGCAGGCCTTGCATGTGAAACTTTATCAAATTAAGCAGACCAGAAATACTAGTCTGCTCGTCAAAGTTATTTTTTTATTTTTAAAAGTCTTAACGAATTTAAAACAACAATTAAAGTTGCTCCAGTATCGGCAATGATCGCCATCCACAAATTCGAATAACCAATAAAAGTCAGCACTAAAAATATTAATTTTGTCACAATAGCAAAAGCGATATTGAACTTAATCACATGTAAAGTTCTTCTTCCTGCTTTTAGAGCAATCGGAATTTGCTTTAAATCATCTGCCATTAAAGTGATGTCGGCCGTTTCAATTGCTGTTCCAGAGCCAATCCCCCCCATTGCAATTCCCAGCGATGATTTCGCCATGGCAGGTGCATCGTTCACTCCATCCCCAATCATGGCCACATGCTTATGCTTTTTAAGAAGAGTTTCAATATGCTTTAATTTATCTTCTGGTAATAAATCACCATATGCATTGTCAGCATTAACTAACTGACCGATGGCCTCAGTTGTTTTTTGATTATCTCCACTTAAAATAACAACTTCTCTTACTCCGGTCATTTTAATTGCACTAAGGGATTCTTTAGCATCGGTTCTAATCTTATCTCCTAAAATAATCCATCCATACACTTCCCCGGCCGTATCTGAGTGATTTTTTCGTCCTACAATCACAATTGAGTCTGCTTGGGACTCAATAAGCTCAAGATTATTTTTTAAATTTTCCGCAAGCCCAAGTTCCTGAATATATTTTAAGTTCGCTAAGAAATAAGTTTGGCCTTTAAAAATGGCTTCAATCCCTTTGCCTGGAATGTTTTTAAAGCTTGTCACTTCAGAAGGTAAAACATTAAGAGACTTTCCATATTTCAAAATGGCCATTGCGAATGGATGAGTTGAATGATTTTCTAATGACGTTGCAATTTCCAGAATTTCTTCAACTGTCTTTGATCCATTTTTTTCTACACTTTTAACTTCAGGTTTCCCTTCAGTAATTGTTCCTGTTTTATCTAATGCGATTGCCTTAATCTTGCCGAGCATTTCAAGATGTGTTCCGCCTTTAATAAGTACTCCATTTCTAGCAAGTGAAGTTAAGGCCGATACAATCGAAATAGGAGTTGAAATAACCAGTGCACATGGGCATGCAATAACAAGAAGGACTAAAGACTTATAAAACCATTCATAAGAATCCCCGCCTGATAGAACTGGGATTACATACGTAAGGATAGCGAGAACAAAGATAACTGGTGTGTAGATTTTTGCAAATTGATCGACAAACTTCTGAGCTGGTGCACGTTCAATTTGTGATTCTGCCACTAGTTTGATGACATGAGATAATTTTGTATCATTGAAAACTTTTCCAACTTTAATATCGAAACTTCCATCTTCATTGATTGTTCCAGCAAAGACTTCATCCCCTGCTGTTTTAAACACAGGTATAGACTCTCCAGTTAATGAAGCTTGGTTAACACTCGTTGTTCCCGAAACCACAATTCCATCAAGAGGAATACTCTCTCCTGATTTCACTCTAATGATCTGACCAACAGAGACAGCTTCTACGCTCACTTCTTCTGTCGTATTTCCTTTCAATAAGAAAGTTGTTGCTGGTGTAAGTTTAAATAACTCTTGAATCGCATTGCGAGCTCTCTGAACGCTTAAGCTTTCTAATAACTCTGATAGTGCGAATAAAAATACAACAGTTGAGGCTTCTGAGTATTGCTTAATAATAAGTGCGCCAATCACTGCGAAAGTCATCAACACGTTCATGTCTAAGCTGAATCGCTTTAATGCCCCGAACGCTTTTGGGAAAATAAGAGTTCCACCCGTCAGGATAGCGATTGCAAATAAAATATTTCCAATAAGTATATTGGACAAGAAATGCTCAACCAGCATTCCTGCAACTAACGCAACTCCAGAGATGGCCACTTTAATAATTCTTGATTTATTTGGATTACCTGGAGATTCATTTTCTACAACCTTTACAACAGTTGAATTGATTCTCTTTTGTAAAAACTCTTTTGTTATCTTTTGAGTGTGAATAATCTGCACCGTAGAGGCCATCAGATTGGCCTTCACTTCAAGCACTCCCTCACCCCTAAGAGCGTCATTAATGGCCTTAATCTCGTCAGGACAGTCCATATTCAAGACTTTAAAAGTTGTTTTTAGATCATCGCTACTGATATTTTTTGAAGTGATTTCCTCTGCTATCGCTTGAGATCCACCTCCGCAACAATGACTATGATCGTGTGGTTTATGTGCCATTTTTTTGTTCCTTTTTAGATTTCATAATCATAATATAAACCCTGTAGTAGATACAGGGTCAAGGAGCATCCAATGTTACGTAAAGAAGTCTCAACTCTTTTAGATATCGACTCAGAAACAATGCGTTACTATGAAAATCGCAACCTCATCAGTAGGCCTTCAAGGCTGAGTAATGGTTATAGATCTTATAGCGAAAAAAATATTGAAGAGATTAAATTCATCCAACACTGCCGCTCTTTAGGGATTGGATTAGAAGAAATAAAAGTACTACAAGACCTCACAAAAAAATCTTCAGACTGCTCAAGTGCAAATTCAATTATTGAAAAAAATCTTAAACTCATTGAAACCAAAATCGCTGAACTTAGTAATTTGCAAAAGCAATTATTAAGCCTATCGACAAGATGCCATACACAAGGCCCTAGCGACGATTGTGGGATTGTAAAAAGCTTAGTTGAAGATTCACATGCATTTAAAAAACAGCACTTGCACTGAGTGTTTCAAAAACAAGTTATTTCCAACACCTTGTTTACACAAAACATTGGCAGTGAAATTTAGTAAGTTTTCCGAATGATAATCATAACCTGCTTAGATCTCAGCCAAATTGAATAAAGTGGTAATTTGTTTAAATTTTAAATCACTTTAATACGATAATTGGGACATGAAAAAATCAAATAAAACACTACCTCTAGCAGTTCTCCTTTGTACATCAATCCTAGGTTTAGAAGCCAATGCTGCCACTGCGGTTAGTATTAGCTCTCCACCTAATAACTACTACGTGACCAGCGCCAATCAAAAGGCAGTTGCGATCGAAGGCTCATGCGCGGCCAGAATACTTGTCAGCACAATGGCAACTGATTCTGCTAAAAAATCGACGTCGACTAAATCGACAACTTGCGATTCTAAATCAAAGTACAAAATGCAGTTGAATTTATCAGGTTTAAAAGACGGGAACATTCAAATCAAAGTTGCTCAAGTCGTAAATCGAGTGACTCAAAATGTTTATCAAAATGTTATTAAAAATACAGCAGTGACACCGGCGCCTACTCCAGTTCCTGCACCAACTCCAGCTCCGGCACCTATACCAGTTCCAACACCTGTACCTATACCTCCAGTGTCGACAACGACAACACCTGATCCATTTTTGACTCAGGTATTTTCGAACAGCTCGCCTTGGAATACTCCAATTGAAAATAATCCTGAGCTTGAAACAAAAACAGTTCAGATGATGCAATTAGTGAAAGATTACTCAGTAGCAGGTGGATATCCTGCTAAGTTAGGTCTTGCTTATAAAGCATGGACAGTTCCACTACATTTTATTGATTCAACGACTGCAGTTAAGCGAAGTGTATTTTTTGATACTGCTCGATATGATGCAGAAGGCTTTCATGATTCAGTTGATCCAACTGGAAGTGGTGTAGTTAATAATGTTCCAATGCCACTGTCTGTATGGGCGGATCCTCAAACTGACGGACACATGGGTATGTATGATACTGCGACTGGTTTAATTTATGAATTTAGTAAGTTCCGTTGGGTTTCTGGAGTAGCTTACGCTACGAAAGTATCAATTTATGATAGCACGAGTACAGGACTAGCAACTGCATACAACGGACAACGTTGGTGGATGAATGGTGTACGTGGATCAGGATTGCCAGCTGTTGCTGGACTAATTCGTCACAGTGAATTTCTAAGCGGAGAAATCAACCACGCTCTAACTCTTTCAGGGCCAACAAACCGTTTGAAAAAATTAGCTACTGATACACATAAAAAAGAACTTTGTGGGCCGATGGCAACGAGAACTGATGGATGGGAAATTGGAGAGAATACAATTCTTGAAGGTGCCCGCATTCAGTTAAATCCGAACTTGAATTTGGACACACTTGGACTGAGTGCTGATGCAAAAGTCATTGCAAGAGCTCTACAAAAATACGGTGGATTCATGGCCGACAACGCTCCAACTTTCAATGTTTATTTTGAAAACTTAGGGCCTGCTAACCATTATAAATGGGAGCAAACTGGTCTAGGTGATTTGAATAAAATTCCTCTTGAGCAGTTTAGAGTTCTAAAATGTAATGATATCAAAATCAGAAACTAAGACTTAATACTATAAGGGGTACTCGATAAGAGTACCCCTTTTTTAATTAGACCTACTCATTACTTCCAAAATCTATATTTAATCTTTAAATGCCAAAATAGAATAAAGCATATTTAATATTCATCATGGCCGATGAACAAATCAGAATCACCGAAAAACACTCACGCATCCTTCGATGGTCACACTGGATAAACTTCCCTCTTCTATCGTTAATGATATGGAGTGGACTACTTATTTATTGGGCCAATCAAGCTTATATTGAAATCCCGCCAAGTCTGGCCTTTCACCTTTCAATTGAAAGTCGTCTTGCAGAAGGAATGGGATGGCATTTTTTATTCATGTGGGGATTTTTTTTCAATGGTCTGGTTTATATCAGCTACCTGCTTATCAGTGGCGAATGGAGAAGCCTGGCACCTGACAGGCACACCCTCAAAGAGGCCTTCCAGGTTGTCCTGCACGACCTAAAACTAAGTAAGGTAGTACCTCCTATGAGGGGAAAGTTTAATGCCGCTCAAAAGCTTGCTTATTGCGCTGTCATCATCATGGCCATTGGGTCTCTCATTACCGGACTTGCTGTTTATAGGCCTGTGACTTTTGGATGGCTCACAAATTTACTAGGTGGCTATGAAGCTGCTCGCCTTGAGCACTTCATCCTTATGGTTGGCTATATTCTCTTTTTTATCATCCACATCATTCAGGTTATGCGTGCAGGATGGAATAATTTCAGGTCAATGATTGCGGGGTATGAAATTGAAAGAGAGTAAAACGAAATTAGTAAGTGCTAAGAAATTAAATCTAAGACTATTACTATCCATTGCTATTGGATTATTAATGGCCGTTTCTGCTTACGTTGGATTTAAACTTGTAAAATCCGGGCCAACACTGGACGAAACACCAGCACTTATCCGCCACTCTTTTATTTTAAATGAGCGTTTTTGGTCTCAGTTTTATTCTTCTGGTGATCTCTCAGTAAAAAAACCGAATCCTCCGGCAGGCAAAGAACCGAGAGTGAATGGATTCTTAGGCCTCGAAGATGATTTAGTATTAAAAAATTACAAAGTCACAATTGAAAGTGGCAACAAAAAATTATCATTACCTATTTCTGCATTTCATGTAACTCCTAAATTTGGTTATGCCACCGACTTTCGTTGTGTCGAAGGTTGGAGTGAAATCATTCAATTTGCCGGAGCAAAGTTTTCTGATTTTATGGAATTTTATCATGTCGGTCGAAAATCAGATGGCACTTACTACAACTATGTCGGTTTTGAGACTCCTGATAGAAAGTACTATGTCTCAATTGATATCGAATCAATGCTTCACCCTCAAACTCTTCTGGCCTACGAAATGAACGGTAAAGGCCTGCGGGAAGCCAATGGGGCCCCTTTACGTCTGGCAATCCCCATTAAATATGGTTTCAAAAATTTAAAACGTATTGGTAAGATTTTTTTCTCAGACACTCGTCCGCCCGATTACTGGGCGGAGAATGGTTATGATTGGTATGCAGCTTTATAAATTTATTTTTTCGCAGGAACATCGAAAGAAATTTTGCGTAAGTAATGATTGTCATACCCGCCTGGATTTTTAACCAGGTACTTTTGATGATAATCTTCAGCTGGCCAGAATTTTTGCGCCGGAGTGATTTCTGTCACGACTGGTTTTTTCCATGCTCCAGATTTATCAACCTTAGCTTTGAAGGCCAGTGCTTCTTCTTTTTGTTTTTCCGAATTATAGAAAATAGCAGAACGGTATTGAGACCCTTCATCATTTCCTTGTCTGTTTAGTGTTGTCGGATCATGCAGCTTAAAAAATTTATCCATCAATGATTGATAACTCACAACACTTGGATCAAAGACTATTTCCACGCTTTCTGCATGCCCAGTACTGCCATCGTGCATTTGATCGTATTTAGGGTTGGCGGTTTTTCCACCAGTGTAGCCAACTTGAGTTTTTAATACGCCTGGGATTTTTCTGTAGAATTCTTCTACTCCCCAAAAGCATCCAGCTGCAAAAGTGGCCGTTTCTGTTTTAGCAGTTGGTTTTATTTCTGCATGAATGGCAAAGGTAAAAAAGACTGTTAGTAGAACTAATATTTTTTTCATTTTGCTACCTCTCGACGTTTTATCACTCAATCATCTTATCACTTTTTTTATGACCTATCCCTTAACAACAGTTAGACCAAGTAATTTACTATAGTTTAGCAATGGGGCTGCGCTCCCCAAATAATTTAGTTAATTTTTAATATATTTCCATACAAAGATTGTCGGCCCATTTAAAGAATTAGATAATTTTACGACTTATTCAAAAGGATTTTTATGAGTATCAAAAATTTTCAAAAGTTTCGTCCCCACCCTTGGCATGGAATTCACATTGGCAGTGAAGCTCCAAAAATCGTCAAGGCCTATATTGAGATCATTCCTAACGACATGATCAAGTATGAAATCTGTAAAGAGACTGGATATATCAAAGTTGATCGCCCACAAAAGTTTTCTTCTCTTCCCTCTTTTTTATACGGTTTTATTCCTGAAACTTATTCTGCTGAAACAACAGCATCTTTATCAAACATGGCCGATCGTGGTGATGGTGACCCTGTTGATATTTGTGTGCTTTCAGAACTTCCGATAACGAGAGCAGATATCATCATGGACGTAAGAGTGATTGGTGGGATTCGTTTAATTGATACTGGTGAAGTGGATGATAAGATCGTTGCCATTTTAAACGGTGATCCCTTCTATGATGGGGTGACTGATATTTCTCAAGTCAATGCAGTTATCATTGATCGTATGAGACATTATTTTTTAAGTTACAAATCAATTCCAGGTGAACCAGTTAAGACTCAGATTGAGTCTATTTATGGGGCGAATGAAGCTTATAAAGTTATTAAGGCCGGGATTACAGATTACAATACTCATTTTAAAAATTAGAAGCCACTATAATTATTTTTTTCTAGTTAACATTTGCAATGTATGTTCTTCGAGTATTTTGGCATTGACCTGATCTCCGGCGAAAGCTGGGTCAATATCAACTATGACCTTTGACCAAATTCTGCGTGGGATAACTGTAAGCTCGCTGGCGGCATGTCCATACTTACGGCTAAAAAAGCTTCCCCATAATCCATAAATTGTCATTGGTATGACCGGTACATTAGAATCTGCAAGAATGCGCTCAATCCCTGGTCTGAAAGGACTTAGTGTTCCATCTTTAGTGATTTGCCCTTCTGGGAAAATACAAACAATCTCCCCTTCATCAAGTGTCTCTTTAATTTTAACAAAAGCTTCATCCATAATTTTTGGATCTTCCTTAGTTCCGGCAATTGGAATAACCTTCGCCCCTCTAAGTAAAAAACTGACAAAAGGAATTTTCGTAAAAGAATAATGCATTACAAATCGAACTGGTCTCTTTACTGAACTTGCGACAATCAACCAATCGACAAAACTGATGTGATTGCAAATTAAGACAGCTGGTCCTTCTTGAGGAATATGCTTATGTCCATCAACCTTCAAACGGTAAATCATTCTGGTTAAAATGAAGCAAACAAATCTTAATAAGAATTCAGGGATAATTGTATAGATGTAGATAGCGACAAGTGTATTTAAAACAAATAGTGCAAGAAAGACATCAATCGCACTTAATCCTAAAGCATATAACCCAACCAAAACTCCGGCAGAGGCCACCATGAAAAGAGCATTAAGAATATTATTGGCAGCAACAACTCTCGCGCGCTCATTTCGTTCTGAGCGTGTTTGAATAAATGTATATAGTGGAACAATGAAAAATCCACTCATGATAGATAGACCCATTAGATCAAAAAGAATTCTATAGATCCCTTTCACACCAAGAAGCTCAGTCACACCTCTGGCCACTTCTGTTGAAGGAAGAGCACCAGCAAAATAAAGATCCAGTACAAATAAAGATAAACCAATAGAGCCAAAAGGCACGAGTCCCAACTCTAGACGTTCATGACTTAGCTTTTCACAGATAACTGATCCAATCGCCACACCAATGCTAAATATCGCCAGCAATAAAGTGACAACATGCTCATCCCCATACAATCCAGTTTTAACATAGACAGGAAAGACAGATAGTAATGTTGCACCAAAAAACCAAAACCAAGAAATCCCCAGGATCGAAATAAAAACACTTCTTGTTTTTCTAGAGATTTTTATAATTTCAACAGTTGAACTGAAGATATTAAAGTTAATTTTTCTTTTCGAATCGACAGTCGCAATCGAGCTGACTTGAAAAGAAAAAGCGACTCCGACGATGGCCATAATAACTGTTGTAACTGAAACAGATAAGGCCCCATGATTACCAGCAATCAACAATCCACCAGTAATTGTTCCAATTAGAATAGCAAGAAAAGTTCCCATTTCGACAAAAGCATTACCTTTTACAAGTTCATCTTCTGTAATGAGCTCTGGAAGTATTGAATACTTTACCGGCCCAAATAAAGTCGACTGCACTCCTAGCAGGAATAAACATAAAAGAAGCAAAGGAACCATATTAAAACAAAAACCAATAGTCCCAATACAGACAATAAAAAGTTCTAAAATTTTTGTGGCCCTTACAAGTTGATGCATCGGAAACTTATCAGTCAATTCCCCAGCAATCGCCGAAAATAAAAAGAAAGGAAGAATAAAAAGTCCTCCACAAAGAGCAACCATTTGTTCTGGTCTAAGTCCCATCACGCTTGTTGCCTGATAAGTTATAAGTATGACGAGAGCATTTTTGAATACATTGTCATTCATTGCTCCAAAAAATTGCGTCCAGAAAATTGGCCAAAACCTTTTTGAGGTCATCAAGTTATCATTCATTTGTTATTCCTTTTCGACTATTCTAAATCAAAGCTCATTATTATCAACAAAACTCCTTTAAGAAATTGTTGCTGCTATCGAATAAGAAAGACCCTGAAGCAAGACTGATTTTTGCATGAACAAATAAACAATCGTTCCCATATAAATCGTTACAAGAGTCACAAGGGAGAAGGCTTCAATATAGTTTTTCATAAAATCTCCTTGATCAATTCTCTCATGTATTGAACTCTCCAGAACGATCAAGGAGTTACAATGTAATTAATATTGAAATATCGCCCATTATGACTTGTTGAATTTAATTCTTATTTTCATTACAATGTAACAATGAGAAAAGGATCCACTGGAAATCAATATATTAAGCTCTTTTATTCTGCAATCATTGCGACATGGTTGAATCGCGAAGAAAAAGGCTTTAGGCAAAAGGATGTCCGCTTCTATCTCGATCTCATACTCGATTGGATGGAGAGCGCTCCCTTTGCCAAGAATGTTGTCATTCAAAATACACAGATGATGCGATTCCTTGAACAGTTGGTAGAAAAGCAATGGTTGACTAAAAAAAACCAGAATCCCCCCGTTTATTTTTTTAATAACAAGCATTTTATGGAACTCATTCGTGAAACACTTAGCACATCAGAGAATGATCCTTATGAAGTATTCTTTCTTCAATTTCACCTGGCCTCAGTTTACAGAGAGTCACTCTCTGAAATGTTATTCATTAGAGGTGTAGAACTTTCACGCGGACAAAAAATAGATATTGAGCATTTATTGAATGAGAAATTTTTATTAAGAAATCAAATTGAAAGGATCGAATTAGAAATTAAGAAAATCTCGCTAAGACAAAATGAGATTAGTAAAATGATTAATTTTTCCAAAGAAGAATTAAGTAAAAACTCAGATGCTATTGAGGTTGCTAAAAAACTTGAAACGAAATATCCATATCAACTACAGTATCAAAAATCGATGTCAAAGGCCTTTCTTGAAATCCATCCCAAACTCAGATCACTCGAGTTGACTCTCCACTCAGAAAAAAGAATGATGACGCTCTGGTCACCTATGGAAAATTATCTTAGGGCCTATTTAAGTACACTAGAGTCCATGCAGCAGCAAACCTAGACATCGGAAATAATATTAGTATTAGCTTACACCCTGATAGCAAAGCAGAGACAGATCAACTCTTTAATGAATTGTCTGCTGGTGGGAAAATTGAAATGCCACTTCAAGATGCTTTCTGGGGTGATTACTTCGGATTTTGTACTGATAAGTTTGGAATTCAGTGGATGTTTAACTGCGAATCTAAAAAATAAATAATCCGTTGTGTGGTCGAGAAAAGACCACACAACGGATTAATAACTAATGTTTTTGGTTATTAGCTTTCTCTTTACTGCTATCTTTCGATTCTCTATTTTCTTTCTTTTCTTCTTTCGCAGCATTTTCTGCCACATGCTTAATGAAATCTTTTCTGTCAGCAGTCGGATCACTTATATTACGATGATCACCTTTCATACCTTTATCGCTTTCTCGCATAAAACCTCCATAAAAAATTAAAACCTCTTATGAAAATATTGCAATTTTTTTGCCAGCAAAGAATACTTGATCAGAGTAAGTTAGACTCCCGGCTCGGCTTCGCTTGGTATAACAATTGTTTTCTCTACTTCTCTTAATTGATTCCTATCACCAACTTGAGGTTTTAAAATCTGATAAGCAATAAGAGAAACTAATCCACAAGCTAAAATCGTTCCAGTCATCGGTGTTGCTGTTCCATTATGAAAATAACTTACCATAAACGATGAAGCTGAAGCTAAGCTCCACTGCATACATCCATATAGAGCTGATGCTGTCCCTGCACGATGTCCTTGAGAAGCAAGTGCACCAGCAAGTGCATTCGGTCCTACGAAATTAAGTGTCGCTAAAAATAAAAAGATGGGAATTAAAAGCATTGAGACTTGTGAACTAATTTGAGGAGAAATAAAAACAATTGTAGCAGCAACTGCTGCGACTCTTACTGACCAACGCAAGATCATATCAGAATCAAAACGTTTTAATAAACGTCTGTTGATTTGTGATGCGGCCATAAGTCCCAAAGCATTCATTCCAAAAATCCATCCGTAGTGTTCCTTAGGAATATTGTAAAGCTCAATAAAGACGAATGGTGAACCTGCAATATAAGCAAACATCCCTGCACGAATCGCAGTATCAGGAATTAGGTAACCAACAAATGATCTTTCACGAAACAACTGTCCATATGAAGTCAGCATTGATTTTATACTAAGGTTAGAAGATTTTTGCTTAATAGTTTCTGGAAGAAATAAGTAAATGCATGCAAGGCAAACAATGTTTGATACCGCAAGTAATCCGAAGATAGCTCTCCATCCTAAAAGCTGATTGACGAATCCACCGATTGAAGGAGCTAGGATCGGAGCAAGTCCCATGATCAATGCCATAGATGATAAAAAGTCGGCCACTTTTTTTGATTCAAATAAATCTCTAATGACTGCGCGAGTGATAACCATTCCTGCACATCCACCAAGAGCTTGAAGAACCCTTAACACAATAAAAGTTTCAATATTAGGAGCAAACGCGCAACCAATCGTGGCGATTAAATAAAGAAACATACCTGCAAGTAGTGGCCTTTTTCTACCGAACCGATCCGACAATGGCCCATAGAAAAGTTGTCCTACCGCCATACCAATAAAAAAGGCCGACATAGACAATTCTACTTTATCAATTGATGTCAGAAATTCTGCTTGAATGTCACTAAAGGCCGGAAGATACATGTCAATAGATAATGGATCGAATGCAGTGAGTGCACCTAAGAGAACTATTAAACCTTTACCATCAGTGAATGATTTATTTTTCATGAGGGTACTATATATTTTTATCAAGACTGTGTCTTTAAGCTTAACTTTAAATTGCAGAGCTCTGAAGAAATTCATATACTCAGACTCAATGAAGAATCTTAAAGACTCAACAATATTTCCTGTCATCCTTATCATCCTATCGATGATCTCGCTTGTCTCAGGAGCGTCACTCGCGAAACAACTTTTTTCAGCGATTGGGGCCGAAAGTACTTCTGTCATTCGTTTAGGTGTGGCCGCACTTTTCTTAACAATGATCTGGAGACCTTGGCGCACGAAACTTAATAGAGGGCAGTTAAAAATAATTGCTATCTATGGTATTTGTTTGGGTGTCATGAATTTTCTTTTCTACATGGCGATAGCGCGTCTTCCACTTGGAATTGCCATCGCAATAGAATTCATTGGACCTCTCTCTGTCGCTATTTATTTATCAAGAAAAGCTTACGACTTTCTTTGGGCAATGCTCGCGATTGCTGGAATTGTCTTAATTCTTCCATTGTCTGATGTTCAAGAGTCCATAGATATTATTGGAGTTATTTACGCTCTTGGAGCTGCTGCTGCATGGGCGCTTTATGTTATTCAAGGGAAAAAAGCAGCAAGTGCTACTCACTCAGGTGTTGTTACATCTCTAGGAATGACTGCAGGTTTTATTGCAGTATTTCCATTTGGTGCAACTAATATCCCCATGGTCTTTTCCAGTTCAACTTTAATCCTCACTGCTATTGGTGTGGGAATTTTATCAAGTGCAATTCCCTATTCATTAGAAATGATTGCATTAAGAAAAGTTGAATCTAAACATTTTGGACTTTTAATGAGTATGGAACCTGCCATCGGTGCCGTGGCTGGTTATTTTTATCTGAACGAGCAATTAACCACACTACAGCTTCTTGCGATCTTCTGTATCATTGCTGCCTCAGTGGGAAGTACCATTACGGCCTCTAAGTCAAAAATCGTAGAAATTATTAATCCTTAAGACATTGTTGATTACATAATTTTAAGATTTGTATTAGTATCTTTAATTATGAAAGTTTTCCTGATCAAATTAACGGCATTTTATCTGTCGTGCCTGCTTTGTTATACACTCCAGACTTCTCTTGGTTTTTCTCCTGTATTATCAGCGGCGCTTATTGGTTTTATTGGAAGTTTTTATTGGTTTTCAAGCAAAGTTGAAAGATCCGGGATCCATGCAGTTATTTATGCGGGCTCTTTTGCAGGCATGGCCTCTCCTGAATACCTTTCTGGTTTCGGCCATATTTTTATTATATCGTTAGTTGGAACAAGTCTTTATCTTTGGAGTAAGCCTCACTTAAGTGGATTTGGTGGAAAACTTGGAACCGTCGCTTTCATCTCAACCATGTTGATGATGATTATCCTGAGGAACTTAAAATGACGTTAATACTTACGCTTATTGTTTCTCAAACAGCAGCACAGTTAACTCACGCACTGGCACTAACAAAACACTTCGGAAGTGTGAGAGCTTCTTCTTTCCTGACTTTACTTTTTATTGGCCTCACTTCTTTTTTTGCCTTTCCTATTATCCCTACTCTCCATGCGGTATTTCTTGGTTCTTCTTTTATCGGAATGACTGACCCAACAAGACTTTCTAGATTACAAATATTTTTATCCAGTCTAATTTTCAGTTTTATTTTTAGTTTTATGGTTGTTTATTTGAAAGGTGCTGGCGGCGTCCTGGGATTTTCGGCCTTCATGTCTTGCCTAATTGTTCACTTTATCTGGTGGCTAGGTACTAAGCAGCGACTAAAGTTCAGAAGACCGAATCAACATTCCCTTTAGTCTTTTCCTATAAAGTCATTAAGCACTTTTTTCATTGCCGCATGTAACATGATGAAGTCTGCATCGTGATTCAAGTGATGTAAATATCTACTCGTAAGATTTGGATTAGAGTTATCAAAAATAAAATCTATCTGATTTCTAATACACACAAAATCTTCCATTGAAACATCTTCAGAGTCATCAGTAAAAGCATCAATCTCAGCAATCAATGCAGAAAATGGATGCAGCCAGGTAAATTTATTATCCTGAGTAAGCATTAAAAGAAATTCAAATGGAGCAATCTTTCTTTGAAAGTACTCTTCTGCCTCTCTCCTCTCATTTTCAAGAAATCGTTTATGCACATCTTTAAGCTTGTTATTTAATTCTTGTATTTTTTGTCTCATATTCAATCCTCATAATGAATAATTATTGTAATGTTATCGAGAACTTCAAGTCAAAAAGATCCCTTACTTTAGCGATGATAATACTAGGATCAGGTAGACCAAGCTCCTTTAATCCTAAAGCAGTTTTCCCGTAAATCCAAAATTTTCCATTTTTAACTTCTACAACATAAGATACTTTTTTGAGAATTTGCTTATCTTTAATAAAGAAGATCATCTCAACTTGATGTTCTCCCTCTGACAATGTCACTTTCTCATTAATAACAATTTTAATTTGAGGATACTTATCAGTTTCTAAAATAGAATTAAACATCTTTTGATTTCTGGAATCGACATCTGTATCAAGAGTATTACTTTCAATAATGGTTTCCAAATGCTCAATAACTTTTCCATTTAAATGATACTTCACTGTAATATCTTTTGCATAACCATCGAAGGTCGAATTAATCATTCCAAACTTTGTGCTCGTACTTTCAAAATTGATATAATTTTCTGATTTTTTTGCTTCTTTATAATCTTTGAATTGATAATGAATTTCTTCTGCACTTAACGGAAGATTAATAGTCAATAGTAAGATTAAAAAGTATGGTATCATTCTGCTAACGCCTTTAAAAATTTCTTTGTAATTGGTATTTTTACTTAAATTTTCTTCTTCAATCTTGATACGTCGATATAAAACAAATCCATTTAAGATAGAAAAAGCAAATAGTGTATAGTAAGAACTTAAGAGTAAAGGGATGAATATAAATTCAAATACCACAATTAAATAATTGGGATGTCGGATATATTTGTAAAGACCATCACTCACAATTTTTTGTTGTGGGATAGATAAAACTTTAATTGTCCAAAACCTCTTTAGCTTCTCCATTGAGTAAAATCTTACGACCAGACAAATACCCAAGACAAGATAAATAAACATTGCGAATAAATCAGATTGAAGATGCTTTCTCAAGTTCGCCTCAATTAATAATGAGATAAACCAAAATGAATGGAAAATTTTCATAAAGACAGCTTCTTTAGGATTCACTTCGACGACCTTATAATTTTTCTTTAGCCATTCTTCATTGCTTTTACTCATAAGCATTTCACTTACCCGCTGTAATAAGTAAAACAAAATAATAATATTCAGAATAACTGTCTCTTTAACCATTTTATCCCTACACTTTTTTGATCAGGCACATTTCAGAACAAAATGCGGGCCCCATTGCAAGCATGAGTCCTAGTTCGTTTGGAGCTCTGTTATCTTCAATCGTTTTCTCCAGAACATGTAGTACTGAAACTGAAGACATATTTCCCTTATCTTTCAAACTAGTCCAACTGTGTCTGAACTCTTCTGATGATCGGTCAGAAATTTCACTGATCTTATCAAGAACTTTTGGCCCCCCCGGGTGAGAAACCATAAACCCGACATCACTTAGTGTGATTTTATTCCCTGAAAGAAACTCTGTAATATTCGGCTTCACATTTTCTGCGACAATCTTAGGAACATCACCACTTAAAACAATTTGAAAACCTGAAGAAACGATATCCCATCCCATGATTCTTTCTGTGTTTGGATAAAAGAAACTTTCTCCGCTTAAAATTTTGAATTGCCCTTTTTTAGCTAATGGATGTTCATCACCTAAGATCAAAACTGCGGCCGATCCATCGGCAAAAAGACTTGTACCAACTAGATTGGCCACACTCTTATCTTGAAACTGAAAAGTGAGCGAACACAATTCAGTTGCCAGCAATAGTGCTGCTTCTGTGGGATGGCCTTTTAGATAATCATTAACTCTGTTTATCCCTGCGACGCCACCAAGACATCCTAAACCAAAAATTGGAAGTCTTTTTGTATTTGGTTTGAAGGCTATTTTATTCATTAAGCGAGCTTCAAGTGTTGGGATTGCAAGACCTGTAACAGTCGTTGTCGTAATTAAACTTATATCTGAAGGCAGAAGCCCTGCTTTTTTTAGAAGATTATTAATATTGTTAGTCTGTAATTCAACTGCGACTTCTAACCACTTACTAGAACGATCCCCAATATCTCCAAGATTTTTATAATCGGCCAAAGGAATGGCCAGGTGTCTTCCTTTTACCTGAGAAGATTGATGAAACTGATCAACATGCTTTCTCTTATCCGGCCAGATACTTCCGATCTCATTGCTAATTTCATCTTGTGAAACATAATTTTCAGGAAAGCTGGTCACAACTGAATGAATAGTACCCATAAATTCGCCTCTTATGCTTTTAGCATTTTGATGAAACCCGTAAGCGGGCCATGTATATTTCCGATGATTCCGATAAAATGGTTTGCTCTTTTTTGTGATTTTTTTAAAAATACTGCTGTTAAATTAACTAACAATGGTCTTTTGATTAAAAATTGAAAGAAATTATTTAGAATATTCTTTTGAAAACTTAGATTATTTTTTTTGCGTTTATAAAGCGCAAGAGCATGATTCATATTTTCAGACTGCTCAATGCTCTCTTTTAATAATTTGCTTGTTAAAAGAGCATTATAAATTCCTTCTCCCGTAAGAGGGTCTATAAAGCCAGCTGCATCCCCCACATAAGCAAGCCCATTTCCAGCAATATAAAGGTTTTTATTCTTCAAACTAGTAACTACCTTTATCTCGGTATTATCATCAACAGGATCAAACATTTGATTTAAACGAATTGAGCTTGCCAGAACTTCATTGATGATATTTTGCGGAGTGTTTTTTTTTAATCTTTTTGAATCACAAACAACTGAAAAATTTACTTCGTCATCACTAATTGGATCAAGGCCACAATATCTATTTTCATTTAAGATATGCATCTCTCCGAGCCTTTGCCCACGATCAACTTTTCGAGATAAATAACAATGGATGGCCGCTCTCTTAGTATCAATGAATTTTAAATGTTTTAAAGTATGTCCAATTTTAGACTGACGTCCATCTGCTGCTATTAACAAGTCAAATTCGTAATTTTCCTCATTAGCGATAACAGTCCATTTTTGATTTGTATTTTGGACGACTCTTGTTACGGTCGTATCCTTCAGCAATACAGCACCTGTCTCAAGTGCCAGACCCAAAAGCCTTTGATCAAAAATTTTACGATTAAGTGACAAACCTTTATTCACTTTTTTCTTATCGGTTTGGGGGAAATAACTAGGTATAGAAATATTCGTAGGTGATACAAGAACCATACCGTTAAGTTCTTCGAAGCCTGCACATAACCGATCAAAAAGGTTGAGCTCTTCAAGTAACCTTACTCCCTCAGGGCATAAGTACTCGCCACAAACCTTACGTTCGACCTCTTTTTTACGCTCAAATAAAGTAACAGCGTGGCCTTGTGAAGCAAGAAAATAAGCACTCATAGATCCTGCTGGCCCAGCGCCAACGATCCCAATCTTAAGTTTATTATTCTCTAATTTCGCCAATGACATGTAGACTCCCTATAGTCATAATATTGCTACAGATAGCAATAATAAGTCGATCCTATATATGTGATAGTTCCATGGAATTAAGAGGTTAAAAAAAATAATATGACAAACCTGCAAGAGAATAAAATAAAGATTATCACATTCATTATATTACTTTGTGTGAGTATCTTCACATTGGTCGATATTATTGTAGATATGAAGGAAGGCGTTCCTCTTAATCATCTTATTCATGAAGCTGCTATCTGGTTATTTTCAATGGCCGGTGCCTACTATCAATTTAGAATTATAACGTGGCAAAAAAATGAGATGGATGGGTACCAGGAAAAGATCCAGGAACTCGATTATACGAACCGTAAACTTAAACTTGAACAAGAAGATTTCCAAAAAAAGATCTCGCACTTATCTTCAGAATTTTTGGTGAATATAGACGAGCAGTTTAATAAGTGGTCATTTAGTCGTGGGGAAAAGGAGATTGCCCTCCTCCTTATTAAGGGATTAGCAATGAAAGAGATTGCTGATATCCGTGGATCAAATGAGAATACAGTCAGACAACAAGCAAGCCAGATTTACAAAAAAAGCTCACTTGGTGGAAGAATGGAGTTAAGTGCATTCTTTTTAGACGATCTGCTCGCTCTATCTAAATTACCCGGAAAATAATTTTAAAAACAATATAGTTATTCATATACAATCATGAGGAGATGGAATTTTCCATATAATCAAGATTGTATTATGAAAAAAATAAGTCCTTTAAAATTATGCTTTTTAATTTTACTCATTCCAACTCTCTTACTTTTTGTATGGACTAAAGATTTAGTTCAAAACAATAAAGAATATCTTTTTTTAAATAAGGACTTAAAACAAAGCTATGATCATTTCGTTGAGACCTTTGGACATGATGATCAACTTCTTCTAGAAATCCCTAAACTCAATTCTGACAACAATCAGACACTCCAAGAAAAGGTTTTAGCGACAACTGGTAAGCTTAGTGCCCATAACATTGTTTCATGGACAACCCCAGCAGATACAACCCGCAAGAAGCTTCCAAGTGAATGGTTACAATTCTATGATGAACATCCAGAAATGGATTTTAAACTTACGACTAAGGATAGCTTATTTCTCGTCGTACAGGTTCCTAACATTAACGATAAAGAGCAAATTCTTTTTTATAAAGATATGCTTAATCTCCCTTTTTCAATCAACATGGCAGGAATGGGTTATACAAATTACCACCTGAATGCCATGGGGGAAACTATCCAGACAAAACTCTTTCCTTTGCTCTTCATACTCACTTTGCTGGCCTCTTTCTACTATTACCGGAACTGGGAGATCACCCTTTTTGTTTTTATTAACTCTCTTTTTGCTACGATGATAGGTCTAGCTGTTTTAAAAATTGGTTATGGTGAAGCTAATATTCTCACAACATCTGTTCCACTAATTAACTTTGTAACAACTCAGTCTTTGAGCATTCATATCATCAGCGGTTTATTCACTTATCAAACCATTGGCCTGACTTATAAAAGAAAACTCACTCCAATGCTCTTAATGGTTTCAAGTACGATTGTTGGTTTTTTCTCCTTAATTACAAGTGATATTATCGCTGTTAAGCAATTCGCGATTACTTCCTCACTCACTCTTTTAATTACGACAGTTTTTTTCATGATTACCTGGAGATTTATTTTAAAAGATGCTCGTTTTGATAAGAAAATAATGACTCCTCTTAATCTTTTATATTCACCTAAATTTGTTACAAGACCAATGGTTTATATCTTTTCCATTATCTGTCTGTTGCTTGCGGTCTATGCTTACCCCAGATTAACGACAACGGTTGAGGCCTTATATTTTTTCCCTAAAGATCATCAGCTGGTCACTTCGTTCAATCGCATAGAATCTAGTCTTGGGGGAACTCCTAAGTTAGACGTTATTTTTACAAAACCTGATAAGGCCGATTTTGAACAGACCGATCTGATAAAAATGAACAATATTCAGGAGCATTTAAAAAATGAGCTGCTTCACCGATTCCCTAAAGTTCAATTCATTTCTCCTGCAAGTTTAATTAAAAATGCAAATTATGCTTACACTGGAGAGAAGAAAATACCTGAGAGTTCACTCGCGGCCAGTGCAGTGTTGTCTCAAGTCCCAGCTTCACTAAAGAGCGGCTACTCAGAAACTGATCAATATCACTTAACTATTTTAAACCCAACTATACCAACCGAAGAATATGACAAAATGCTTACGACTGTTGACCAGGTTTTAAAACAGACATCAAATGAGTATAAATTTTCTTTCAATGGATTAAATTATACGTTAATGCAGTCACAGCAAAATCTGGTCCACTCTCTTTTGATCAGCCTGGGATTAAGTATCGCTTTAGTTTGCTTAATTGTTGGAGTCAGCTTTCGTGATTTTAAAAAGCTATCTCATTTCATCGTTTCTAATACGCCACCAATTACATTAACAATCGCTGTTTTATACTTTACGCATACGGCATTAAATATCTCGACCATAAAAACTTTTAGTATTTCTTTTGGGATGATTTTCGATAGTACTATTCACTTACTTTACAATTATAAAAGACCTAACTTGGACTCTAATATTTTTCAGCAGGCCGTATTAAATCCTATTTATCTAAGTTCTTTTGTTACCATAGGGTCATTTATTATTTTTGGCTTCCATGATTTCGTGCCCATCAAACAATTTGGTCTACTACTGGCGTTCCTTCTTACATTAGGACTCTTCTTTGACGTATTGTTACTACCCATCTTAGAAAAAGGAAAAACTGCAAAATAATTTTATCTTGATGATAAATTAAATGCTTTAGTGATAAAAATCATATTTAATTTTTTATATATGAGTATTATGAAAATGCTCATTGAGGATTAAATATGAAAAACTATGTACTGTGCACAACTCTCGACAACGAATGCTTAAATACACTTCAAAAGATTCGTCATCAAGTTGATTTAAAACATACAATGGTACATATCGTGACAGTAGTGAAACTCAATATCTATCAAATTGATCTTAGTCCTTATATTTACCCTACAGAAATTCAATATGCGAATCTGGAACTGAAGGCCATCGAAATAATGAAAAAGCTGGGTGAATCTCTCAACATTGATAGTAGTCAAATTATCTATCAATGCTTTTTTGAATATAATAAAAAAGAAACAATTAAGACATATTTGGAAAAAATAAATGCTGATCTCGTTGTCGTTGCAACTAGAGGCAAATATGGCATTCCAGGGTTATTTTCCAGTTCGTTTGCCGATTTTCTCTGTAAATTCTCTCCTTGCGATATTCTTGTTATGAGACCGACAAAATAAAGGAAAATTATATGAAAATATTATGGGCGTTTGATCCTTTTCAAAAAAATAAAAAATTAAATATTTCAGGTAAAAAAATCCTTGAGACCTTATTCCACTCTAAAAAAGACTCTATCGAAGTTGCCTACGTGGCATCGAAGGCCGAAGCAGAACTAACAACTGCATTCAATGTTCCCGAAGGTATTCGTTACTCTCTCTATCCTAAGAAAGTAATCAATGCTCAACTTAAAAAATTAAAGATGAGAGAGACTCCCGTTGATATTATCTCTTCAAAAAAAATATCTTTATCATCTATGATCAAAGAATTTGTAAAATACACTAAAGACCAAAAAGTCGATTTAGTCGTAATGGCCTCGAACGGAAAAGATTTGCTCCCACGCCTTATCTTTGGAAGTTTCTGTGAGACACTCATTCATTCTTCTGAATGCGATTTACTTATCTATCATCAGAAAACAAAGTTCATTGCCTCTAAATCTGCAAAAAAAATTCTTTATGCTCACGACTTTACTGATAAAGGAGACTTGGGGTTAAAAAGAGTTATTGAGTATGCAAAAAAATGGAATGCACAAATCACAGTTCTTCACATTCCAATGTTTCTTTCAGATATGACTTATGAACAATTTAAAGCAATCACTGAAAAGCGTGCTCTTGAAATTGAAAACAGTATAAAAAAAGAGAACTGCCCTTATGAGATGATTATTAACTATGAAGTAAAACCAGTTCATAAAATCATTCTTGGAGTGGCCAATAAAATAAATGCAGATCTTATCGCCGTCAGTGCCCAGGCCAGCAAGTTTACGGCACTTCTTGGAGGAAGTACGACCAGACAAATTCTTCGAGAGTCTAAACTCCCTTCCCTCATTTTAAAGGTGAAATAGAAGGCATCCTGTTTGCAACAATTATCAAAAATGACTTCTCAAACGCTGTGAGAAGACCCCTCGCTATTTCTCATAAAAAAACAATGGATACATCTCACAAAAAACAGCACAAACGTCGCACGTAAAAATACTGCTGGAATGATACATACACTTCGATTAACTTTAAGCATTACCACAAAATCGAGAATGTTATGTTTGCTAATAAAAAGTCACTTTATGTTTTATGTGCGGCCTCAGGAGTATGTTCTTTAATCATGCTTGATACCAATGTCGTAGCAGTTTCACTCCCTGCTATTTCAAAAGCATTAGGTGCCTCTTTCCGCGATCTGGAATGGGTTATCAGTTCATACATATTAACGTTTGCCATCTTCCTCATGCCAGCTGGTGCGATCTCAGATAACTATGGAAGAAAAAGATCTGTCATGCTCGGACTTGTATTCTTTCTACTCGCTTCACTCGTTTGCGGATTCGCTCCAACTGTTACAATTTTAAATATAGGAAGGGCCGCAAAAGGAATTGGCGCTGCTTTCTTATTAATTGGATCTCTGGCAATCATTGGAAAAGAATTCTCTGATCCAAGAGAGCGTGCAAAAGCATGGGGAATCTGGGGAAGCACACTTGGTCTAACAATCACACTCTCCCCTGTTATTGGTGGAATCATTACAACTTACCTGGGATGGAGATGGGCATTCTTTATAAATGTCCCCGCAGTTCTTATCTTACTCGCAGCGATCAACCACTACGTGACTGAATCATCAGATCCCGATGCCGATAAACTGGATATCCCGGGATTAATCACTTTTACCTTCGCTTTATTTTTCTTAAGCTGGTTTCTCATTGATGCAAGTGAAGTAAAAATAACAACGCCCACGATGTTGCTAAGACTTCTTGGAGGTCTCATCTTTTTTGGTCTTTTCATCTACGCCGAAAAAAAACAAAAACGAGGAATGCTGGACTTATCATTATTCAAAAATAAATTCTTCATCGGCTCAGTCTGCTCGATGCTCGCCTACGCTCTTAGTGCTCAGGTCATGATGAATTACATTCCACTTTATTTACAGAATGTTTTCTCACTCACTCCACTTGCAGCAGGATTGCATATGCTTCCTTTTGCCATAGCGATGATCATCTTTCCTAAATTCAGTTTATATCTCAATGAAAAATTCACTCAAGGACAAGTTCTGGCCATCGGACTGCTAACAGTTTCAATCGGTGACTTACTGGGATTCTTTCTCGTTACATCTAACTCCTACCCACTCGTTGCTTGTGCCTTAATTATCATGGGTGCAGGCGCTGGAATGCTCAACGGTGAGACAACCAAAGCGATCATGGGTTCAGTTCCCTTCAATCGTTCCGGCATGGCCTCAGGAATCAGCACGACCACTCGTTTCACCGGAATTTTATTTGGAGTAAGTGGTTTAGGTGGAATTCTCTCTATTGTGACTAATGCATCTTTTAATTTTGAATTAAAGAAGAATCAAATAAGAACTCCCATAAATCCAGAATTCATCAAGTCTATTCTCTCTGGTGATCTACCAAAGGCCATGACTAAAATTGATATGAATACTCAGAAGGATTTACTTGAAAGCGGTCTGCGAGCATTTTCAAATGGATTCTCAACTGTCCTCTTAACCGGATCAGTAATTTCCTTTTGTTTTGCTATTGTGATTTATATTCTGATGAATCCGAAAAAAAGATAAAAAAAAAGGCCCCCAAAGGGGCCTTTTAATATTTGAATTACATTCTTTGAAGTTCTTTTAAAACCGCTGGAGCTTGGTCCAGGTTTAACTTAGCTCTAAGGATTAACTTAATAGCGTCAGCTTGCTTAAGTTTCCCTTGTGACATTTTTTCGCAAAGAACTGGCTCGATAGGGTCAGTAATTGCGTAAACACTTTTGTGTTGTGGCCATAAGTTTTCTTCAGCGTTTGCTCCACCAGCACATAGAGGAATTAAGTGATCGATTTTGAAATCTAATCTCTTCATAGTTCTGATTTCGTATCCGAAAAGTGTATCGTATTTAGCGATGATAGAATTCTTTGTGTAAGTATCAACATCACGTTCACAGTAAGCAATTTGCTCTGGGTAACGGTGTTCTGTAGGAGTTGTGCAAAGTTTACCAGGAGTCTGAGTAAGATCCGGGTTCTTTGGAAAACGATTCGCACCAGCGAATGCAACGTTAACAAGGAGAAGAGAGATCAGGGAAAGTTTTAAAAGATTTTTCACAAGTGTTCCTAATGTTGTTAATTAGGCAAACTTATACCGATGTCATTTTATTCTGTCCTCATAAAAAATTAGGATGCGTTGTCCAGATTATATAAAAATAAATAATCTCAAATACTTAGGCATAAGTATTTTCTTTAACTTTATGAAATCTAGTCCAAAAGAAGGCCAAAATGAGGAGTGTGATCCCGATTCACGCCACATTTTCGATCTACCAGTTAACCGTTTGGTTTTGATAATCGAGAAATCTCATTCCTGGACTTTGATTACTTAAAATCGTGTCGATAATCCCACTCGTACTGGTCTTCACATCTAGTGTGGCCTCAGGTCCACCCATATCTGTTTTTACCCACCCAGGAGAGATGGCAAACAAACTTCTCTGTCCACCTTTTCTGGCAGCGTAACTTCTCATCAAAGTATTTAGGGCCGCTTTACTTGCACGATAGATCTCATAAGACCCATAAGTATTATCGCTCACACTTCCCAGTCCTGATGACATGACTCCGATTGATCCCGTCTCAGTGACTAATTCATCAAGAGCTTCAATCACCTTTAATGGACTAAGTGCATTTGTCACCATCACTCTATGAAACTCTTCGGTGCTCGTCTGACCTGCTGTTTCGGAAGGGTCATTGGCAATACCGGCATTCACAAATAAAATATCTAACTTAGTATCGACAAGATTTTTTTGCAGGTTATGAATTGAGTCTGCTTCATTGATATCGACTTGCTCAATTCTAAGGTTATCGTTTTTTTGGTTGGCATAAATTCGAAGAGCAGACTTTGGATCATTCTTTCTTTCAGTTGCAATCACATTCCATCCTCTTGAAATTAACTCTTGAACTAACCCAAGTCCTAATCCTCTTGAAGCTCCAACGATCAATGCTGTTTTTGAATTTTTTGTCATACATACTCCTTATTTACAGTCTGCTTCTTTCCATTCATTTAAGCTTGCAGGGACGCGCATTTTTCCACTCTGCAGCTCTGGGAAATCTTGAGTAAAAGCAATACCTGTAGCTTTCTCTATATTATTCATTGGGACCATGCGCTCTTTCAAAACATTCCCTTTATCTGTTTGATGATACAAAAATGCGATCATTTTCTTAGGTGCGGTTTCATCAATAACAATCTTGAAAAAATCCTGAGGGATTTCTAATCCACTTTTTAATGTAGGAAGATTATCCGCTAATACCGGCCCTGTGATCACAGTGACTTTTTCCTCTCCACAGGCCCACTTCCTTACCTGATCTTCCAGTCTCTTCCATGCATCACGATTAAGTCCCGGCGTTTGAGGGGCCATATTCGACATCACAAAAGTCATATTATTGGCATCCTGATTCCACGCAAAGTCCGCCGATGGAGCAAGATGACCTCTATCGTAACCCGAACGATTGTATTCGGACGTCACAACATAAGGGAGATCCTTATCAACCAGATATGGATCTGGAACAAACTTATTTTTTCTCTCGGCCGATTTGCTTCTTAACTGCTCCGCTGCCAGTTGGTAAGTCACGTATTCGGGTAAGCGTCTTTTTAAATTATAAGCGATTTTAAAATACTGATGATCAATCATGATCACATCTGCAGAAGGCTTAGTTACAGCAATGGGCCTTACGACCTTTTCCTTAACCTTTATAACGGCTTCTTTTTTTACTTTAACCTGAGGTTCTGAAACGACGACTGGCGAGCGTGTGGCACAACCAGAGATCAAAAGCGTACTAAGAACAATAAGAATGTAAGATTTTTTCATGAGATTATTTTATGATGTAATTTGAGATAAATACAATCGGAATTACAGTGAGAGGTGCGACTATCTAGGTATCTTAACAATAGGATCACATAAGTCAGGTTGCTTAACTTTCTTACATCTCTATTCATCGCCTTAGGGGCCCTCCAATATTAATTTTTCATTTCCTCTATAAATAAACTCGCAACTTTCAAGGCACTAGAATAAAATCTTTATATAACCCGAGACAATTTTATGGAAGTGTTGAAGAGAAATAATGTAAAAGTATTTGGTAAAGGCAGACCCATCATTTTTGCTCATGGGTACGGTCTCGATCAACATATGTGGCAACACATAACTCCTGCTTTTGCTGACAATCACCAAATCATCCTCTTCGATCATGTTGGTGCAGGGAACTCTGATATCTCTTCATACGATCGAACAAAATACAATTCCCTTCATGGATACGCTGCTGATGTTTTAGAAATTTGTGAAACATTAAAACTGGAAAAACCAATCTTTGTTGGTCACTCAGTGAGTGCAATGATTGGAATTCTTGCGGCCATTCAAAAACCACACCTCTTTGAAAAAATCGTTCTGATCGGCCCCTCTGCTTGTTATTTAAACAGAGATGGATATGTGGGAGGATTTAATCAGGAAGATGTTGAAGAACTACTCACTTCTATTGATGATAATTATTTGAATTGGGCCACAACTATGGCGCCGGCCTTAATGAGAAATGCGGATCATCCAGAACTCGCTTTAGAACTCGCTAAAACTTTCTGCAAAGTGAAACCTGAGATTGCTTCGCACTTTGCCCGAGTGACATTTTTAACTGACAACCGCTCTCATCTTAATAAAGTGAAAGTACCTACTTTAATAATTCAGGCCTCAGACGATCTGGTTGCACCGGTGAATGTTGGTCAGTTTATTAAAGATAATATTTCAGATAGTATGATGGTTACACTAAAGGCGACAGGACACTTTCCTAGTATTAGTGCTCCCGCAGAAACGATTCGCGCGATTAAAACTTTTATTTAGTTATTGAGTTAAAATTTTAACTTCAGCTGCACTTAACTCTCTCCACTCACTTTTTTGCAAATCACCGAGAGTAATAATACCTAACTGAACTCTGATTAATCTTAAAACATCAATATTTTCACTTTCAAGCATTTTTCTAATCTGACGATTACGCCCTTCAGTTAATTGAACTTCAATCCATCCATTTTTTTCACCTGAACGAATGAGTTGGAAACTCGCAGGCAAGGTTTTTTTTCCTTCGAGCATGATACCGGCAGAAAGCTTTTTTAAAACCTCTTCATCCGGAATCGGAGAGGCCTGTACGTGATAGGTCTTTGTGACGTGAGTTTTTGGGTCCATTAATTTATTGGCCCATACATGATCATTAGTAAATAAAAGCAGACCTTCACTTGCCTGATCTAATCTACCAACTGCCTGAACCAATGGACCACTCCATTCGCTCAGGCATTCATACACCGTAGCGCGATTTTTTTCATCAGAACGACTGACAATCAGGCCTCTTGGTTTATTTAAAACCAGGTAATGCTTTTTTTGTTCAACAGCTTTCTGTCCTTTGATTTCAATAGTAGATCGGTGATCAAAATACGCGAGAGGAACCTTGCAAATCTGGCCGTTAACGATGACTTGCCCTTCTAAAATAGCAATCGCCGCTTCTTTTCGACTAAGAAGTCCGCGTTTGGAGATAATTCGCTCAAGCTCGAGTTTTGCCATAGGGAGATGAATATACAAGAAAAGTTACAGTTCTTCATCTGTGGCCATGTAAAAAGTTCACTCTCAGTTCAATATATGTCTCGGGATAAGTATAGTCGGTCAACTTGATCTGGACTAAGAATTGTATTGGCCCTGCTTGCGGGGCCTTTACTTTACATTCTTTAAAAGCAGGATTGGTTTAGCGTTTTTTGGGTCCAGCGCCCAGTGATGTCTTGGATAATCTCTTTTTAATTCCCCATATAATTCTTTATAGGTCTTTTCCCAGAAACTCATTAAATCCATCGTGACTTGCAATGCTCTCTTGTGTGGGCCTAAAAGATGAATTTTTATTTTCTCTTTTCCTTTCAAAATGCTTGGAACACTCGCTAGACCATAAAAATCTTGAATATAAGACTCACAATGGATTCCATTGGTCACATCGTAATTAATTGTCACTTTTCTTTTATCATTCAACTGCAGACTCAAAGGAAGATCGACTTCCAGATCATAGGCCTGATCTGTATTGAGATAATTAAATACCTCAAGGACAAAAGCATCCAGAATAGTTTCTAAATTATAAGAGCTATCACCTAAAAGATACTCAACCTGATTTTTAAACCACGGTGCGATTTCAAAATCATCAATCTTATTTTCTGAGTACTTTTCAAAAACCTGTAGTCTTTTAAAAGTGTCACTTTCAAACTTGGCCTTAAATGATGGCAGCAGTTTCCTGGCCACAAACTCGACAATATCTGGAGTGAGTTTATTGTTAGTAATTTTCTCTTTGGATAAAACGATCGCACCAATACGACTGACTTGCTCAACCGAGAGCCTGAAATTGTCAGTATCAAAGTCTATTTGTTTGGAGTCTTCTATCGGAAAAAAAGGCAGGTCATAAAGCCAGTCTTCTTCTATCGGCAGCATTCTTGTCACTTGATTTCGATTGTCCAGATCAAGAATAATCCAGAGTGCATGATTAGGGTCAATATCACCTGATAACTTAGGTGAAACGGCATACGTTTCTCCACTCATGTGAATCAGCTGATGATTTTTTAGTTTTGCGATCTGATCAATATAACCATAGAGAATGATCTTTTCAAAATCAATATCCACACCTTTAGGATTGGGTTTGAAAAAATTCTTCACAAGAGTTTTAAAACGGTAACTAGATTTTGGTTCAATCAGGTCGGCCAGGTAATTGACAACATTATTAAATGATCTCTCATTACCTTTTGAGGCCTCATCTAAAATCTTTGAAATTCTTGGATGAAAAGGAAAGCGCGATAAACGTTTTGCAGCCGCATTAGGTTTACCTTCTTCAAACAACCCTATTTCTTCCAGGTACTTTTTTGATTTTATAACTTCTGACTCTTTTAAAGGGGCCAGGAATGTAAAATCCTCAATCCCACGATTGAAAATATCTGCAGTCGTAATCATCAACTCACTTAAGTCCACGCGGTTGATTTCCGGCGTATCGAATTGATCGCGCCCTTGGTAATCAAACTCAGAGTAAAGCCTGAAGGCAAGACCTGCATCTTCTCTCGAAGCTCTATTGGCCCTTTGAATCGCCGATGATTGACTGATCTTTCTTAGTTCAACAAATGGCAGCCTGGTGACTGGATTTAATTTATTAATTTTGTGAAGGCCGGAATCGATAACCGTTCTCACTCCGGGAATCGTCACTGAACTCTCAGCAATATTAGTCGAGAGAATAATTTTTTTCTTAGATAGGTCATAATACTCATCAGTAATATCGACCCCACCGACTTCACCGTGAAGAATGATCACTTCAAAATTAAAATTATTTTGAATGATCTCTTCGCACTTTTTAATTTCAAACATCCCTGGAAGGAATATCAGAACATGGCCAGGACGATTGATGACCGAAGATAAAGCATTATAAACTTTTCTCTCCAACGGATCTTTTAAAACCAAAGTGTCATTCGGAAGATAGTCTAACTTTAAAGTATGTTTGGATTCGTTTAACTCAAGGGTCTTTGCTTTTCCCTGCAATAAAACATCAAGCTCCGTCAGATTGATGGTGGCCGACATGATAATGATTTTTAAGTTGGGATTCGTTTCTTTAATTTTTAAGAGAAAGCTTAAAGCGACATCAGTGTAATAATGCCTTTCGTGAAACTCATCCAGAATGATCACATCGCAATCGCTAAGTTTAGGATCAGAAGCAAGGATTCTTAAAAAAGTTCCTTCCGTTAGAAACACAATCTGAGTCTTATCAGAGGCCACGCGTTCATACTTGAAAATATGCCCTACTGACTGCCCAGGCACTTCTCCCAGACTTCTGGCCACAAAAGTAGAGGCCAGCTTAGCAGCAAGCTTACGAGGCTCCAGGACATAAATTTTCTTTTGGTATTTTTCTTTTAAAAACAGAGGAACGCGCGTGGTTTTACCCGATCCTGGAGTTGATTTAATAACTAGGAAATCCACCACATCTAGTGAATCTAAAATCTTGTCTTTAATGGAATCGATAGGAAAAGAGTGCATAAGGAATTGTAGAACATAATATGAGGTTCCACCAGTTGGTGGAACCAATTAATTATTTACAAATATCGTCTAGAGTTGTGGTGCTTTCTTTTGGATCTTTTTTAAACCATTTTTTATCGTTGCTCGTTTCGAAACTAGTGTCAAAAGACTTATCGCTGCTCTTGCATCCAACAACTTTTGCAAAGTCACCGTCAATTACCAGGCGCTGAAGCGTCAGGCGTTGCATTTTTAAATCAAGATCATTTTTGATATTGTTGACATAAGAAGCTGTTAATTGAGTCTGAGTTAAAAACAATGTCTGAAGTGGGATTAATCCAATCGCGTATTGTTTCTTTTGTGCTTCATAAACTTTTAAGCGGTCTCTTAGTGCGTTTGCCGTTAAGTCTTTTTGAGATTTAACTTCAACAATTCTTCCAGAGATGATTTCGGCCGTTTTTTCGTTTTCTTCTCTTAACTGATCTTCACGTAACTGAATGGCAGCGATATTATTGTTCCCGATTTTTACGTTAACAAAAGTGTCTGCACCGATAGTGAATCCACCACCAGCTTTAAGGCCACTGAATGCTGAAGAGCCATCAGTTGACGATCCTGAAACCGTTGCTGATGAGATAAAACCAAAAACCTTGGCAAACTTACCGGCCTTAGCTGCTTTAATTAAAAATCCGATTTGCGACATTTCTGGAGCGACATCAAGAGATCTTTGAGCAATTTCACTTGCTGATTTTAATTCGAAATCAGTTGGAGCAAGCTCAACTAATTTTACGTCGTATAGAGCACCTAATGGCAGACCTAATAAAGTTCTTAAAGCTGCACGCTCTTCAATCAGAAGCTCCTGAAGTTTAGAAACCTGAATCTTAGACTCTTCCCACTGAGCAGCGGCCATATTTAAATCTTCAGTTGTCACGTTTCCTAGAACAGACGCTTGTCTCTTTAAGCTTTGGTATAAAAGCCCAAGAGTTGTCGATTGCTCAGAGTAGATTTGTTGAACCTGGATATCATTTAAATAAGTGTAATAAAGAGAAAGGGCATTACTTAGAATATTAAGCTGAAGAGCTTTGTACGCTAATCGGTCTGCTTCTAATAAAGCTTTCTCTTGTTTTAAGACTGCCCAGTTAGAAGGGATTAAAAAAGGAAAAAGAAATGAAACTTGAGCAAGTAAAAAAGTTGGGTTCGCTAAAGCAGGAATTAACAATCCGAGATTAAGCGAAGGAAGAAGTTTAGCTCTTGCCATGCTCACGTCTAGTTTTGATTTCTCAACATTGTTTAGGGCCTGAAGCAAAGTCATATTGCTTGAAAACATCTGAGTTCTAATAGACTCAGGAGTAATAATAAACGTTTTCGTTTCAGCAGCAAAGCTAAGTGTGCTGCTAAAAAGAATCATCGTTATAATAAATGTCGATAGGATCTTTTTCATGTGAATCCTCTCTTAGTTCTTAGCGTTCAGGTGAATTTTAACAGTCGTGATCTTCGTCATGATATCGCAATCCCAACCATAGTTCCCGGCACCATTATCAAACTTCACGCAGCTCAGGTTAGCACGCGCTGGAGTTCCTCTTTGGTCAGTTGGATCATGTCCAACCAGAGTTCCCATTTTGTCGTCGAGAATAGCATTTGAGAAGTTAAGTTCGAAATCAGTAAAGTCACAGTTCACGTTGACCTGACGAACCGGAGAAAATAATTTGTAAAAATTTTGCTCTGGTAAAATATCGCGATTAACGAAACTTAGTCTGAAAGGAGCGTTAGCGCCGCCAACAGTATACTCACCTTCGTACACAAGATTTAAGCGTCTGATTTGTTCCATACGTGTCCCGGTAATTTCCAGAGCACTTGTATTTTTTGGTGGAGCATTTTTATAAAGAGTTAATTGAGCACCAAATTCTGGTTGCCCTTTAACTTCGATTGAACCAATCCAGCTGTTACCAGAAACTTGTCCGATGACTGAAAGCTTAGAGATGGCCCCACCGTTTTGCGTGATAGGAATAGTTACCTGAAAGTCTCCAGTGACATCATCATAATAACCGTTATCAAAAACAACTTCAGTGTTAGTTAAACTTCTAAAGCTTAACGATCCACTTACGATAGCATTTTGTTGGCTTGAAACATTTCCAGAGCTAGCAGCGATATCTGTTCTCGCCTGGAATTTTAAATCGATGGCACCAAGATTTGTTCCATCTAATCTCGAGACGGCCACACCTGAGTATGATCCTGAGATTGAAGTGATTCTTGCAAGGCTTTCTTGAAGTTGATCTCTGCGGTAATCATCCATGTTTTTGTCTTTTGAACATCCAACCATGGCAGCTAATGAACATAGTCCAAGAACTGTAATAAGCTTTGAAACTTTCATAATTTTTCCCTCGAAAACTTGTTTACCTTAAGTACTAAGAGCAGAGCGCATTGTAAATATTCCAGGAGCAAATATTATGTTGTCACTGCCAGGTAACTTATCGTTATTACTGTTTAAATATTTCTAAATGATTTCGAAGCACTTCTAATCCTAAAATAGCGGCTTCGCGGTCTTTTTTATCCAAAGCTTCAAGCTTCACAGTCAGTCTTCCACGAGCGCTGGCGGTAATCTTCTCATAGAGTTTTTTACCATTGGCCGTTAAAGATAAAACTTTATTCCTGCGGTCATCTTCATTTACGATTTTCTTTATTAATTTTTCCTGCACCAATAAATCAATCATGCGAGAGACGGCCGCTTCACTCACTCCTAGTTTTTCACCAAGCTCTTTATTGTTACAAACACCTTGTCTTACATTCGCCAGCATTCGAAACTGAGTGATGGTTAATTCCCCACGCTCTTTTCTCATGTCCTGTCTGATAGACTGCATAGTCTTTGGAACAACTTCCATGATTAGTTCTGCAAGGTATGATTCTGGTTTATTCAAAGTCCACTCCCAGCGCTAAGCTCAGTGTCGACATCGTATTCTCTGCCACTCTACCCGTCGCGATCACAACACCTACGTTTCCTGCAAGATGAAGTGGTGTCCATGAGAAGATTCTCTTAACTGGAAAAACGAAGTTTGCTTTTCCCATTAATTGATAACCTAATTCTGAAAGTGAATTGTTATAAATACTTTGTTCAGCAGTTAAATAAATGGGAGCGATACCTGCTCCGGCCGTCATGATGACTGAGTCTTCAAAAGCGCGGAAGATATTAAAGTTTTGGAAAACATTTAATTGATAGACATTAATTTCCTGAGAAAATTCTCCACGAGGTCCAATTTTAGTTGTGCGCTCGTATTGTTGCCATTGAGCTCCGAACTCCAGGTTTCCTTTCACTCCCAGAATTTTGTTGTCATTTTTTCTAGAAGCTCCAATCCCTACGAAGTTCTGAGAAAAATCAGGTGCTCCACCAGTTAAAGCAGGGAGACTGAACGTTAAATCAGTGAAAAGGATTTCAGCGTGCCAGTAGTTGGCCGAAGCTTTTTCTTCTTCGATAATTGGTGCCGTACTATTTTCTTCACCGATGACGATTTGAGGCGCGTTCTTTTGAACCTGATATGTTTTATCTAACATAACAGGTGCTGTTCTTTTCTTTATTTTAGACTTTGGTGCCGCAAAGGCACTTGATGCAAAAACAGCAGCGATTAAGATAATAATCTTTTTCATTATAGAACCTTGTCATTAGTTAAAATATTGACCAGCACACTTAATGGCTGTCCGGTTGCAACAAAGTAATTCGAGTAAGCAATGATGTTTTGGTACTTCAATAAATCAAGACTCGTCTTTGCCTGCAATGCCGCTTGCTGAACTGTTAAGAACTGCAGGAAATCAATTTGAGATAATCTATAAATACGTGTGGCCTCTGCCTGAGACTCTTCAGCTAGTTTTACCGCTAGTGTTGAAGAGACAAGAGATGCTTCGCTCGATTGAAGATTTTTAAAACTTGAAACTTGTTTTAGAGATAAATCATTTTCCAAATTTCGCTTGCTGATTTTTAACTGTGAGCCTTGAGACTCAAGGATTTGTTTTTCACTAAAAGATGAAAGACCAGAAAAAAGTGGAATCGTTAATTGCAGCTGAATCGCCCATGCATTTGAGTAATCAGAAAACAAGTCTGGTTTTTTATAATTGCTATAAATGTAATCCCCGATCAGTCTCACTGTCGGGTACTCTTTTCCAAGAGTCACTGAGCGAGTGTAACCTAGCTGGTCTAATTGAAGTTGGTTGACGTCGTATTCAGGAAGAACATAATTTTTCAGGTCGATATACTTTTGAACGTCTTTTAAAAGAAGTGCTTTTAGTTGCCCTTTGATATTGAAGCCTGAGTGCTCTTTTTGTCCCATGAAGTTTGCCAGCTGTTGCCCGGCAATTTCAAATTGGTTTTTGGCCTGATCAACTTGTGGTTGGATTAAAGCAAGTTGAGTTTTAACCTGGAGAATATCCAGCATCTGCCCTCTACCTGAGTTGTAGCGCTGATTAGTCGTCGTAAGGGCCTTTTGCATGATCTCCTGATTCTTCATAAGATTTTCAAGAGTCTGTTGATTCAAAATAAAACGGTAGAAAGAATCAATTACATTCTGAGTAAGGTTACGCTCAGCAATTTCTAACTGCTTTAACTGAATTTTTTTATCATAGTCGGCTTCAGTCACTGCATCTAAAGCACCGTACTGATAAATCGTCTGAACAAGTTTTACATCACTCGAATAGAAATTGTATGGATCACCATCAAAACGTGGTGAACCTGTATAGATGGCATCTTTTTGATAAATACCTGCAAGGTTCCAGCTTAAATTAGGAAACAAGGGGGATCTTGCCAGCGTTTTTTGGGCATCAGCTTGATTCAGTCTTTCTTGAATCAAAAGAATCGAAGGATTATTTTTCTTGGCGATCTCAACCACACTTTTTAAATCAAGAGTCTCTTGTGAAAAAGTGCTCATTGAAACAACTAATGTAATTAATGTTAAAATTCTTTTCATACTTATCCTGCTACTTCCGCTTTTACTTTTCTCTTGCTGACTTTCGCCTTTTTTTCTAACGGAGATAAAATTAAATACAATGCCGGAACAACAAACAACGTCAGGATGGTTGAAACAATCGTCCCTCCGATAATTGCAAGTCCCATGGGAAGACGAGTCTCTGCTCCCATACTATGGCCGATAACTAATGGTGTAGCTGCTGCTACTGTCGCTGCTGACGTCATAAGAATGGGTCTTAGGCGAACCGGGCAAGCTTCAAGTAAAGCTTCAAACACCGGCTTCTTGGTGGCCTCTCGCACCTGATTACTGAATTCCACCAGCATGATGGAGTTCTTTTTTGCAATCCCCATTAAAACGATTAGACCGATGAAACTGAATAAGTTTACTGAAGCTCCAAACATCCACAGGGCCACAAGTGCTCCTGAGACTGAGAACGGTAGTGCCACTAAAACTGTAAACGGGTGAATGAAAGAGTTGAACTGAACAGCAAGAATTAAGTAAGCAACAAGGATACCTACCGAAAGTGCTGAACTTAAGCTTTCAAACGAAGAAGTAAATCCCGCAGAGGCCCCTTCAAGTGCGTATGAATATCCGGGTGGCAGAATTTCTTCTGCGATTTCTTTTGTACGATCCAGTACTTTTGATTGCGAGAGTCCAGGGGCCAGGTTACCGAAAACTGAAATCGCTCTTTGACGATTCACTCGTGAAATACCTTGAATGGTTTTTCCTTCAGTAATCGTTACGATTTCACTGAATGGAACGAGAATCCCCATATTGTTTCTTACATATAAATGCTTGAAGTCTTCCGGAGAACGAATCATTTCATCTTTTATTTTAAAACGGATGTCGTATCTTTTATTATCCATTGTGAAGCGGCCTTGACGGGTACTTCCAATTCCAGAAGATAAAATGCTACCGACTTGTTCAACGGTGACACCTCGATCGGCCATCGCTTCTCTATTTGGTGTTAAGATCAACTCAGGAATACCTGTACGATAATCGGTGTCCATATCCACACCTAATTTTTCGTCTTCTAAGCGCTTCATAAGAAGTTTTGATTTTTCATCAAGAACATTTAAGTCAGGCCCACGTAAATTAATCCCAATCGGGTTCTGGCGACCAGATGAAAGGTTTCTGGCCGAGTTATCACGTAACATTACTCGCACACCTTTAACGTTTTTAAAGGCATCACGCAGCTGATCCATAATCACAAGGTGACCAATCTTTCTTTCGCTTCTTGGTTTTAAAACAATAGGAATTGCCATCTGGTTGACGCTTGAACCAGGGCCTCCAAATCCACCGACAGAAATTAAGTATCCTGCGATGTTTGGATTTTGTTTTATAATCTCTTCAACTTTTAATCCCAGAGCACTAGTTGCATCTAAAGATGTTCCCGGTTTCGCCATCGCCGTCATGATAATTAAATCCTGATCCTGCATAGGCACGAATTCCTGGCGAACTCTCATAATTAAGACAAGTGAAAGAGCGAAAAAAGCAATGGAAGAAATAAGGACAGTCCACTTCCATTCAAGTGTCACTCTTAACCATTCACGGTATCTATCGTTCACTTTATCAAATAGTTCATCAAGATAATGCTCGAACTTTGAAACTTCAGGCTCTGAGCTTAGAAGGGCCGCAGCTCTCATAGGCGTAATCGTAACTGCTTCTAATAAAGATAAAAGAACACAGGCGCACATTGTGACACCGAACTGTAAGAAGAATTTACCGATGATTCCATCCATAAAGACGACGGGAAGAAATACCGCAACAACGGCCATGGTCGCAGCGATGGCAGCAGGTAAAACTTCTTTAGCACCATCTGAGGCCGCGGTCTGGGAGTCTTTTCCCATACGGTAGTGACGGATAATATTTTCTAAAAGCATGATGGCATCATCGACAACAATGGAAATTGAAAGTGTCAGGGCCAGAAGGGTAAACAGGTTTAAAGTAAATCCTGCAAAATAAATAATTGTGAATGTTCCAACGATAGAAGTTGGAATAGAAAATAAAATGTTAAAAGCGGCCTGTAGGCTTCCTAAAAATAAGAAGCAGATAACGATCGTAATACCGGCAGCAACCCATAACTTTTCAATAGTCAGACCCACCGTCGCTTCTGTCGACTTCGTGTAGTCTACGATGATCTGGTAATTATATCCCTTGGGAAAACTTCCTTTAATCGCCTCTAATTTTTTCTTAACTGTTTCTGCAACCTGGACCTCGTTCACTCCACGTTGTTTTCTAATCTGAACACCGATTGCCGATGTTCCGTTAACTCGTGCCAGTCTTCTGATATCAGACAGACCATCTTTAACTTCGGCCACATCACCCAGATAAATTTTTCTTCCAACAACACGATCACTTCCGCGCTTTAGAATACGAATTTTTGAAACCTGCTCAATCGCATTGGCCTCACCTAGCCAACGAACGCGAAGTTCGCGCTGCCCTTCTGTGAATTGTCCTGCGGCACTTTCGACATGCTGAGCTTTCAAGGCATCAATAACGTCAGTAATAGTTAATTCAAATTGATCTAATTTTTTTGGATCAATCCAGATACGTAAGTTACGGTCGGAGAATCCTCCGACTGTCACTTCACCAACACCTGGTAAAAATCTTAACTGGTCTAATAAATATCTATCTGACCATGCAAGCATGTCTTTTAAATCAGCATTACCTGAAACCGCGATAATAATAATCGGATCTTCTTCCGGGTTTTTCTTTCTCACGATGGGAGGATCTACGCCCTCAGGTAAACGCAACTGACTAAGTGCCGATTGAACTTCTTGAAGAGCAACGTCAACGTTACGATTGATATCAAATTCTAATGTCACTGATCCTTGGCCTTGGTTGGCCGAAGACCGCATTTCTTTAACACCTTCAATCGCTAATAATTTTTCTTCGATAGGATCAACTAACTCTGACTCCACAACTTCTGGAGCTGCTCCATCGTAATTAACAGAAACGTTGATGATAGGAAAATCGACATCCGGCAACTGACTGATCGCCATTTTATTAAGTGAGATCGCACCGAATACAATAAGTGCAAACATCAAAACCCAAGCAAACACCGGGCGACGTATTGAAAGATCTATAAGATTCATAGGCTCATCTTTGATAGTTAGGGATACAAATTTGAGGCATCTTATAGATAATACTTAACAATGTTAAGTAATAATTAGCGGTATCAGGCTTTCCAAGTTACTGATAATTGAGACTTGTTGCATTTTTGTAACCCAGAAAAAATATAATAAAATTTATTTAAAACCACTATTCCTTTCAAATGTTAAGAATCACTCTTCTCGTTGTAAGAATCGTATTCCAAAAAAGATAATCTTTCTTTTCGTACACCAATCTCACACTAACTAAATTTTCTTCAAATGGTTTCTTGTTTAATTTGATTGTTTCTTTGGCCAAGCTTTAATTATCTTTTTTTTGAAATAGATAAAATATTGGTACATCAATTTTTTCCTAGAGGGCAAAGCTAATGAACAATCTCTTAGATTACAAAAACGTTACAAAAATGAATGCGGTTTTAATCATCATTCTACTTGCGAGTATCGCCTCATCTCTTTGGACATCATTTGAAGTTAACAAGTCCAATGAGAAGCGTCTGGTGTCCCTGCAGCTAGCTCAGGAACTACAACAAAGCTCAAATGACCTGACTTTAAATGCGAGATTGTATGTCGTTACCGGTGATCAAAAATGGGAAGATCAATACAATTATATTGTCGACTGGAGAAATGGTAAAAAACCTCGTCCCGATGGAAGACAAATTCCAATGGACGATTTATTAAAAAATGCAGGCTTTACAGAGGAAGAATTTGCCGAGCTAAAGAAGGCAAATGGCCTTTCAACAGACTTAATTGCAACAGAAGTTGAAGCAATGAACGCGGTAAAAGGTCTTTATAAAGACGAAACCGGAGCTTACACAAAAAAATCCGAACCGAATTTAGAGCACGCCAGAACTCTTATGCACAATAAGACTTACACCGATTTTATCGTTTCAATCGGTCAGCCAATTAAAGCTTTTAACGATCTATTAAAAGTAAGACTTAATAACGAAGTTGATAAATTCAGTCACCGTATCGTTGTTCTTCAGGTAGTGACTTTCATGATCGCTATTTTAATTTTTTCGCTTTCAACTCTTTCTTCTCGTACGCTCAAAAAAGTTTTAGCTGTGGCCATCGCAAAACTAACAGGCTCATCTGATAAGATCAAAGAAGTCATGAACGGTTTATCGGCCGCAGGAGAATCTCTTTCGAGTCTTTCAACAGAAGGTGCCGCTTCTGTTTCAGAAACCGCCGCTGCCGTTGATGAAACCAATTCGATGATTACGAACAATAAAGAACTAGCTATCAATACTTCAACGACAACTCACAGAAGTAGAGACAATGCCAATAAAGGAAAAGAAGTTGTTCTTCACATGGCAACTCTTATGCAAGAAATTAATACTGTAAACGAAGAAGTGGCAAGAACGGTTGAGCAAGGAAATGTGCGCTTTGGTGAAGTTGTTAATATGATCAATGAGATCAGTAATAAAACTAAAATCATTAATGATATTGTTTTTCAAACCAGAATCCTCTCTTTCAATGCTTCTGTTGAAGCAGCTCGTGCCGGTGAACAAGGAAAAGGATTTGCAGTTGTTGCTGAAGAAATCGGGAACCTTGCTGCTCTTAGTGGTAAGTCTGCAACTGAAATCACCGCCATCTTAGATCAAAGTATTACGAACGTAAAAACCATTGTTGATGAAACAAGATCGACTGTTGAAAAAATTATCAAAGTTGCAAAATCTAAATCATACGAAGGTCAGCAAATCGCCAAAGAATGTTCACTGGTTTTAGAAGATATTGTTTCTGAAGTTAGTAAGGTTGTGACAATGTCAGATCAGATTACTTCAGCGAGTACAGAACAAGCACATGGGATGGGAGAAATCGCTAAAGCGATGGAGAACATTGATCAGAGTGCTCATGAGACGAGTCACCTTTCTAAAAAAGTAAGCCAAATTTCTGATGAATTGAATGCTGAAATTCACTCGATTGTAGACATGATTCAAGAGATTGGAAAATTAACGAACGGATAGATAATCTTCTAAGCAGGTCTAAAATAAAAAATTAGATCTGCTTTTTAGTGAGTAAACACGCAACGAAAACCTACATTATTAGCAGCGTAATTTGCTGGAGCTTCCATCGACGTCGTAAAAATTCCGGCCTGATCTCCCATTGTCCACTCTCCACCACGGCCAATTGCTCCACCATTGAAACCAATTCTCGCAGCCCCCATTCCACAATAAGGCGATGCCCAGCGAGCAGGACAAATAGTGGCCATATCAGCACCATAACGATTTTGCTCATTATCACCATTCGTCATAGTTGAGACAAAATAATTTGTTGAATAGGCAACAGTCAGATCATTAGTAACCCATTCATAAAGATTCGCTGACAAATCCCAGATGACATTTCCATTGGAAAGTTTATGAGTCCTTCTTTGTGAATCCCAGACTGTCGATGAACATGTTTGTCCTGTTCCATTGCAAGGATCGTTATCGTCAGTCACTGCTGCCAGGGCATTTCCAGGTGTCCCATCAGAGTGCCCCCAGTTAATCTGTCCAGTGGCCACTATTCCAGAACTCCAGTTACTCGCCACACCTGCAATATTTCTGGCAATTGTTTGCCATTGATCATTTGAAATTAAATCATAACTTCCTCCCAGGCTCTGGCATTTTGCCCTGGCAGCACTTCTATCAATCGATACCCATGGAGTCCCAGCGGCTACAGATGCTGGAGTTCCATATCCATCATCTTTCATTTCATATTTGGCGACACAAAAAGCTGTCACTGTATAAGGAGATAAACTAGGAACAAATATATAATTTGTCGGACACTGTGCTGATGTGAGCGCAGTCCCTGCTGTTCCCGTTGATGATGTTGGAGGTGTAACTGCAAATTTTTTCCAACTTGCCGAATAAACCGGCAATGACAATAAAACGAAATTTAACACTAATAACTTTTTCATATATTCGCCTTAAGGAATAAATACGCAACGAAAACCTTTAGAGGTACTTCCAAAAGAGGTTAAAGTGTTTAAAGAGACTGTAAATATACCTGTGGGAATTCCACTCGACCACTCTCCACCTCTATGTATTCCACCACTGGTGGCCGCAAATACGCCCTGGCCCATTCCACAATAAGGAGATGATCCTGAAGTTGTACATATTGTTCCAGTCGCTGCACCAAAACGTGTTTGTCTCAATAGTCCATCACTTTGAGTTGAGATATAAGCGGTAGCACCATTACTTACGTTGGAATCATTTGTTACCCACTCCTGAACATTACCGGCCAAATCCCAAATCACATTTCCGTTTGAAAGAGTATGAGTTCTTCTTTGATCACTCCAAACCGTTAATGAACATGTTTGTCCTGTCCCATTACATGAATCATTGTCATCAGTAACTGCGGCAAGTGCATTGTTAGGAGTCCCGTCAGAATGACCACGGTTAAGTTCTCCAGCTCCACCAACAGATCCTCCGCTCCAGTTAGAAGCGACACCTGCAATGTTCCTAGCTATACTTTGCCACTGATCATTTGAAATCATATCAAACCCAACACCTAAAGCTTTGCATTTTGCTCTGGCCGTTGGTCTATCTATCGACACCCATGGAGATCCTGATGCCTGAGAAATAGGCATTCCATAACCATCATTTTTCATTTCATATTTGGCCACACAAAAATCCAGTGTCGTATAACCGGCAAGTGCTGGAACAAAAATATAATTATCCGGACAAACTTGTACAGCAGATCCAGCTACGATTTTTTTCCACGTAGCGGCTTCACTTGATAAAGACGTTATAGAAAGTAAAAATGCTAAAACTAATTTCATGAATATTCCTTCATTATGGAACATAGACACAACGAAATCCTGTATCAGTCCAGTAATTTGCGGGCTGATCTCTAGTATCTGTTGTAAATATACCTGCATTAGTTCCTATGCTGTAAGTTCCACCACGTGACATCGACCCCGTGTCTCCTCCTGAAAAAAGCCCTTTTCCCATCCCACAATAAGGAGAGACTGCTGGAGTAGCACAAATTGTATTCGTAGCTGTACCATAAGCGATTTGCTTTCGATCGCCGGCCGTCATTTGTGAAACGAAACTGTCAGTTCCATATTTAACTGTATTATCATTCGTAACCCATTCAGCGAGGTTACCACCCATATCCCAAATAACATTTCCATTGGAAAGTTTATGAGTTCTTCTTTGAGCATCCCAAACAGTCGATGAACATGTCTGTCCTGTTCCATTGCATGCATCGTTATCATCGACGACGGCATTTAACTGCACATTAGGAGTATTATCTGTATGCCCATTACTAAGTGCCCCACTCCCAACAACTCCTGAACTCCAATTGCTTGCAACACCAGCTATGTTTCTAACGATTGCTTGCCATTGCTCATTCGATATTAAATCATAATTTACACCCAGCCCCTGACAAGCGGCACGGGCACTATCGCGCGTGACTGAAACCCAAAGGCTTCCGCCTGGAGTTGCAAGTGGTGTGTTGCCATCAGCATCTTTTTTCATTTCGTATTTAGATACACAAAAAAATCTAGGTGAATAAGGTATCAAGGCAGGTACACCTACATATCCTGTTGGACACGCTGTAATAACTGTTGTGACAGCTGGAGGATTCGCCGCTTTATAAATTGATTTCCAGGTTGCAGAATGCACATTATATGAAGTGAATAGTAATAAGAAAATATTGATTACTGACATGTTAATAGATTCCCAGCTGAATCTTTTGCAATTGTTCCGACAGGAACAGTACAAGCTGCGTTTTCAGTTACAGTCGTTGTAGGTACAACATACTGACCGTAAACTTCTCCGCCCGCTCCACGTTTAACTAATGTTGCGGCCACTGCTGTTGTATCATCGATTGAAGGCCCGTCAACCAGAGCAGTCCCACCGCTGTTTACGACAACTGATTTGTTACCTGTAAAAGAAGTTGATCCTGTTCCACCGTTTGCTAATGCAATCGTTCCGTTGGCACTGTTTGAAGCAATTTTAATCCAAGCTGAACCAGTAGAAACATAAATGGCTTCGTTACCAGTATCACTTACTACATACATTCTTCCCGTGTTTCCAGCAGCGGCCACTGGACGAGCGGCAAGGGTTCCGATCTGCACTGAAGCTGCACCACCTGCATTAGCTACAAAATTTGTGTCAACATATCCTTTATTAGCAGCATCTGCTGCAACTGATGGAGCTGTTAAACCTGTTACTGCATTCGCTGTAATTGTTTGCGCTATATTTGTTGTATCTGCTTTCCCCGAAATTGATGTTGTATTCGCTGAAATTTGCGCCTGTAATTTTCCAAAAGCAGCTAAAATTGTGTCTGTTGCCGTCACTGCCGTTGAAGTAACAAAAGAAATACCTGTTAAAGCAATTGCTCTTACATCAGCTGCAAAAGTTGAAATGTTTTGCTTTTCTGTATCAAGTTCATTAATGGCCGCTTGAGCAGTTGTCGCTGCAATGTTACCTGCAGCTGTATTCGTAATTTGAGCAGCGGTATAATCTCCCGCTGTTGCAACCACTGCGCCTGTTCTACCAAATACAGTTGAAATTGGTGATGATGGATTAGCGACCCAAGAAAGAATACCTGCACCATCAGTCGATAAAACATACCCACTTGTTCCATTTGAATCTGGAAAAGTTAATGTTCTATTTCCCGTTAATGCACCAGTTGTTAGTTCTACATAATTTGTCGCGTTCGCTCCGTAGATACGAACTTTGCTTACATCTTGAGTTGTCGTTTTATCAATCGTTGCCTGCTTAGTACCAAGTTGAGTCTGGATATCAGAAGTCACTCCACTTAAATAACCTAATTTTGTCGTTGTGATAGTTGAATCACTTAAAGCACCTGATCCGTTAGTCACGATGACAAAGTTATTTCCACCAGCATATGCTGCTGCTTTAGAATTGATTTGAGTCTGGATATCAGATGTGACATTTGAAAGGTATCCAATCTGAGTTGCAGTAGTTGCTGAAGCTGCAAGTAATCCACTTCCATTTGTAATAACAGCTTTGCCTGCATTACCTACACCAAGAGTTAACCTCGAAGGATCAATTGTTGGAGCAACTCCAGCAGAAGACCAGTCTACGATTGAAGCAGAACTTGCTTTAGCATCTAATTGAGTCTGAACGTTACTAGTCACTCCCGATAAGTATCCTAAGACAGTATCGGAAATAGTTGTTACAGCAAGTGCTCCGGAACCATCAGTTGTGACGATTCTATTGGCCGTTCCACTGAAAACTCCAGTCACACAAGTGACGTTTGTTCCATCACCTTGTAAAAATTGTCCGGCCGTACAAGTTGGAAGAACTGCTTTAGCAAAAGCTTTTACAGTAGGATCTGTTTCAACTCCTGAAGGTGCCGCAATCCACGAAAGGACCCCTGAACCATCAGTTGATAAAACATACCCGTTACTTCCATCAGAATCAGGAAAAGTTAATGTTCTATTTCCTGTTAATGTTCCTGTTGTTAGTTCTACATAGTTTGTCGCATTCGCTCCGTAGATACGGACTTTGCTTACAGCTTGAGTTGTCGTTTTATCAATCGTTGCCTGCTTAGTACCAAGTTGAGTCTGGATATCAGAAGTCACTCCACTTAAGTAACCTAACTTTGTTGTTGTAATCGTCGAGTCACTTAAGGCCCCCGAGCCATTTGTCACAACGACAAAATTGTTTCCACCAGTATAAGATCCGGCACCGGCATTATCGACAACACAACTAAGCACTGTTCCGTTTGCTTTTAAAACTTCTCCAGCAGCACATGTAGGAAGGGCCGCTTTAGCAAAGGCCGTTACACTGGGGTCTGTTTCTGCTGAAATTTTAGTATCAAGTTGAGTTTGAACACTTGAAGTGACACCTGACAAATAACCTAATTGAGTCGATGTTGTCGGTGAAACAGTTATAAACCCTGACCCATCCGTAATAACCGCTTTCCCGGCATTAGGAACAGTAAGGTTTAGCCTTGATGGGTGAATCGTGGCAACGCCTGATACGGCCCAATCAAGTTTCGCATTAATTTGAGTTTGAATATTACTTGTCGCTCCTGAAAGGTAGCCAAGTACTGTATCAGAAATCGTAGTGACATCTAGTGCCCCCGATCCATTAGTTGTCACAATCCTATTAGCTGTTCCAGAAAAAACTCCGGCCCCTGCTTGATCAGTCACACACCCAAGAGATGTTCCATCAGAACTTAAAACTTCACTCACCGTACAAGTAGGGAGAACGACTTTAGCAAAAGCTTTTACAGTTGGATCTGTTTCAGTTGTACTAACTGTTCCAGGAATCCATTTTGTACCATTATAGACTAAGGCCTGATTAAGTGTTGGAGGAGTTGTTGTAAGGTCAACGTCAGATAGCTTATCAAGGTTATAATCCCCTTCCTGGGCAACGACAGCCCCAGTTCGTCCATAAACTGAAATGATGGCGCTAGAGTTAGAGATATGATCGTAGGTTGCACCATTATAAACAATCCAGTCACCGACAAAGTACCCATTGGCATCATCATTAGAGATGAAATAATCTCCCGCTGAAGCCCCTACTGGAAAAGTTCCCGGTGTCGGATCCCACGCACCTTTATAGTTAAGGCCATTCACTGATCTCGGTTTCCATTTTCCAGAAACAGCATCGTATGAAAGAACTTGTTTATCAGTTGGGGGTGTACAGTTAAAACCTTGCCCACCAAGAGTTGAGTCACATAAAGAAAAGTTAACTGTATAAGTTGCCGCTGCACTGGCATTAGATAAAATAAAATCAAAAATCTTTCCGGCAGCAAAAGTTACATTAGCTAATGTATTGGCGATAATTTTCGTCGATGTTTTTGATTCAATACTAAGGTTAGTTGTTGTCGCCCCTTCTTTGATTTCAAAAGCGCTTACTGTATCAAGGTTAAGGCCGGTGATCACGATCTGATGATTAATCACTTCAATGTTTGAAACAGTCGCATTCAATGCTGTTGATGTTGAAGCTATTTTCTTAGGATTCTGTGAAGTAATAGAAATGTGATTATTTGGAACACACCCTATCCCGACAACTAAAGTAGCAAGCAATGAGATAAGGTTGATTCTACTTAATCTACTTCTAAAATTTATTAAGCCTATTCTGTTCATATAAATAATATTACATCAAAACAAAATTAATAAGATCACTGGAAGTTATTTCCTAATCTAATCATGAGTTATGCGATTGATGTTTTCTTGAACATTTTAAAAGTGCGTACTCTTTGAGGCTTAAGTGAAATATTGCTTAGATAGAGTCTGAAGTTTTGTCAGGATAACTTAATAAAAAGATAAGAACCGGGTGTTTATAAAACAAATTCTTGCCATCTAAACACATTCCACCAAGAATAATTCTCCAATGAAAAATGCCTGAAGCTTGTCTTAAATTTTACAAGCAGGAAAATAAACTGACTGATCATTACCCATAACAAAAACTGCGCGTTTATTTTTGTAAGAGATAGCACTGTTGTCATCAAACGAAGAAAAAGCATCTTCACTTTCCACTTCTTTTTGCCAAACACCTGATCCAGAAATCGCAACATTTTCGTTATCGATCACTTTAATAGTCCATGCAACACTTTTTGGAATTGTTGTCTCAACGACAGAAATATTTAACTGAAGGTTATCGCTTACGCAGATAATTGATTCATTAGCAGATAGAGAAAAAGGGAATAAAAAAAGCAGAACGAAAAGTAGTTTCATTTAAAGTGCCGTGGTTTTGATTGAAGCTTCTTTTATAAAAAAAACTCTATCAAATCAAAGTATTTCTCAACTTTTCGCACGGCCATCTCTAAATAATAACTACTTAATTGGTGGGCACTCTGATTTTAGTTCAGCTGGATTTACTTCTGAGCATCCATTGATAGCAAAAATTGTAATTGGGTTCTGACGCTCATTTGGAACCTGAGCAAATTTGCCATCGCAACGGTATAATCCATCAGTCATGCTATCGAATTTTTCGGCAACTTCATAGGTCCCAAAAGCAACGGGGCTTGCCATACCTGTACACCAAGATTGTAGAGTACGATTTGTTGTGTAGTTAACACCTGTATCAGTAACGTTGCTATTTTTTTTAATGTACGTTTCAGTAAAAGCAGCTGATGGAACTTTTGCTGAAAATGCAGAAGCTGAAAGAGTTAATGCCAGTGTAGCTAGTAAAGTTTTCATAATTAATCCTTATGTGGAATGTGTGACAAAAATAGTTTTGCACAACACTTATGCCTTGTAAAAAATTAAGTTGTCTCCAGAAAAGCTTCCTTAGTTACACTGAAATATCCCCGTCCCCATCTAATAAACTTTTAGGGTTATCGTGCACAACCAGCAGCCTTCCCTCTGAATCCATCACTACGCGGTGGAGTTTAGAGACGTTCTCCACCCCTTGCAGCATAAGTAGCGCACGTAGTTGCGGTAGCGTCATTAGGATCTTTTTCAATTCATTTTTTTGAACTTTTCCATCCATCACCAGGATAATCGGTCTACCTTCAATGAGGTGACTCATGACCTGGCTATGATATGTGACATGGCTGATGCCTTTGCTTAAAAAAATCAAAGTCACCGCCGAGATTAGACCTCCGATTAAAGTGTTGTCTCCGGCGTTCATAGAGTTTTGAACAGCATTACTGATAAGTAACATGGCCACTAATTCAGTAGGGCCCATTTGGGCAATTTGTTTTCTGCCGGCAACTCTTAGAAGAAACAAGATCACAAGATAAACGGCAACAGTTCTTAAAATAAGCTCCCATGGAGAGACTGATAAATGAAATAAATCCTGAGTCATTGATACCCCTACTTTCAAACAATACCTGACAAATCTATAAATGAGATTCTCACCCCATCATTGCAGATTTGCCATAACATTCTGCTGACATTCACTATCTGAATTCGTTAAACTTTATATTCACCTTCTTAAGGAGACATTCATGTTGTTACAAAAAGAAATCGCTCACGATGTCATCGCCTATGCCATCAGTCTGGGTGCAGATTTTTGCGAATTGTTTATTGAAAAAACCAGCGTTCAAAATATTGTCTATAACTCAAAAAAGATCAAAGACATCTCTTCAGGAATTGATTCCGGAATTGGTGTGCGTTTGATTTATGGGCAGATGGCCCTTTATGCGTTTTCTAATTCGACGAAAAAAGAAGACCTGCTCGATATGGTGAAAAAACTGGCGACACAGTTTACTCATAAAGCAAATCCTCTGAAACCCACGACTTTCAACTTCAACAAACTTCAATACCAGGAAGTGAGATCTATTCCCAATACAGATGCTCTTTTGCCGGAAAAGATTGAGGCCTTAAAAAAATTAGATCAGCTCACTCGCGCTCAAAGTCCATTGATCTCTCAGGTCTCACTAAATTTTTTACAAAAAGAACAGAACGTTGAAATTTTCAACTCAGAAGGTTTGCACGCAACTGAAACCAGACCCTATATCAGAATCTATTCCTCAGCTGTCGCCTCAGATGGAACTGAACAGGCAACAGGCTCAACGGCACCAGGAAGACGTGGTGGCTTTAATTTTATTGAAACCCTAAACTTCAGTGAGACGGCAGAGATTGTCGCAAAACAAGCACTGACAGTTTTAAAAGCAAAACCGTGTCCTGCGGGAATGATGCCGGTAGTGATTGAGAATGGTTTTGGTGGAGTTATTTTCCATGAAGCTTGTGGGCATTTATTAGAAACAACGTCGGTAGAAAGAAAGTCATCAATCCTCTGGGATAAAAAAGGTGAACTGATCGCCCACCCTGCAGTAAGTGCAGTTGATGATGGAACGAATGAAGAGCTTTGGGGAAGTCTTTCAATTGATGATGAAGGAATGCCGACACAAAAAACTCAGCTGATTAAAAATGGAGTTTTAGAAAACTTCATCTCAGATAAACTTGGTTTCATGAAAACAGGACATGCTAGAACTGGCTCAGGAAGAAGACAAAACTATCGTTTCGCTCCTGCTTCAAGAATGAGAAACACTTATATCGATAAAGGAACTTCTACTCTGGATGACATGCTTCAATCAATGGGTGACGGTCTTTACTGTGCGGCCATGGGTGGTGGGTCAGTGAATCCAGGTACAGGCGAATTCAACTTCTCAGTTAACGAAGGTTACCTGGTGAAAAATGGAAAAATACAGCACGCGATTAAAGGTGCGACTCTCATTGGTAAGGGTGCCGAGATCTTAAAAAAGATCAGCATGGTTGGTGACAACCTGGAGTGCACGGCCGGAATGTGTGGATCTGTCAGTGGAAGTATTCCTACGACAGTAGGACAACCCGCTCTCAAAGTGGATGATATTTTAGTTGGAGGTCAAGCGTGAAAAATACACTTCAAAAAATTATTGATCAATCACTGCACGCTGGTGCCGAAGCTTGTGACGTTATTGTCAGCTCTGCTGAATCAATGAACCTGGGAGCTCTTGATGGCAACCTGGATAAATTCAAAGTTTCAAAAACATCTATGTTTGGTGTGCGAGTTATTAAGAATAAAAAAGTAGGACTTTCTTATTCAGAAAGTTTTGATGACGATGCGATTGCCTTTGCTGCAAAAAATGCTGTCTCCAATGCAGACTACTCTGACCAGAGTGAGCACGAAACGATTTCAATCACAAATTCAAAAGACTTCATTGGTAAAGCTCCTGTAAAAGATACCAGCTCAACTGAAGAAAAAATTGAATTTGCACTAAAGCTGGAAAGTGAAATTAAAAAAAGAGACTCGCGCATTCAAAGTGTTCCTTACAATGGAATTACGGTGAGCAACTCTTCAGCATACTATTTAAACTCTCTTGGCAGATACACTGAAGAAAGTGATTTCGCCATGAGTGCTTACACTTCTTCACTTATTAAAGAGGGTGACGTTTCATCAATGCACTACGCTTCTATGCAAGGTCGCGATCTTTCTAAATTGGATCTCGAAGGCTCTATTGAAGAATGTCTTGAACACTCTATTAACTGGCTTACAGCTGCACCTGTTCCAACAGGTTCATATGATGTCATTTTTCACACTGAAGTTTTATCAAGCTTAATTGGATCTTTCTCAAGTTGTTTTTCAGCAAAAGCTGCAATTACAAAAACGAATATGTGGGAAAATAAACTAAACGAGCTGGTCGCTTTTTCAAATTTTACGTTGATCGACTCTCCTGCTTACGAAGACGCTTTCTATAAGCAATATGTCGATGCTGAAGGCGCAGAAAAAGTCGATCTGACGATGATTGAAAACGGTGTCCTGAAATCTTTTTATCATAATACGGCCACTGCTAATCACTTTGGGACTAAGACCACAGGTCACGCTTCCAGAGGACCTAGGTCTTCTCTAGGTGTTTCTCGTTCAAATTGGATCATTCTTCCTGGAACAAGCTCTGAATCAGATATGACAGAAGGAACTTACTTAGAAGTTGTCGATGTGATGGGAATGGGACCTGGAACCAATAGTATTTCCGGTGAGTTTTCATTCGGGGCAAGCGGATACCTATGCAAAAACGGTAAAAGGATCCAGCCCGTGAAAGGAATCACAATTGCTGGTAACTTTAATAGACTCCTGTCTGGAATTTCCAGAATGGGAACAGAGTTAAAAACCAATGACTCTGCTAATACTTTTTCACCGCTGATCAGGTTCAGTGATTTATCAGTAGCAGGAAAATGATCCTTGAATTAATTTTATTAACTCAGATACTACATGCAGGCGAGCCGGATAATTTTTCGGCCCGCCTTGATAGTAAAGCTGTGGTCGCCAACACGTCTATCAATGAAACAGTCAATAACGTTTTAGGTGTTACTATTTCTGAGGCCAACGGGCGCTCAGGTGAGAAAGGCTGTGATAAAAAATTACTGACCAATCTTTTGAAAGATGAACTTGATAGAAACTGGCCCAATATTACGAAGTACCTTTATCTCAACGTACCTTTTGCCGGACCTGATTCATATACCAAAGTCCCTTACCTTGGAACTATGCCTTACGGACGCACCACTTTTAGCCCTTCAGTAAAACTGCAGTTGGATGACGAAACTTTTACTATTGGCATTGATAAGATCGATCACTTTTTTGCTCATGGATTTCTTTACTGGAACATTGTCGATCAGGACCCTACACTTCCGGCAAAAAAAGTTAAAAATGCTCTCGACTTAGGAACCGCGCAAGAAGAAGGTCCCTGGGGGCTACAATTCACCGGTGTAAAATCTTATGCCGATATGTCCGCCAACTACAAAGGCCTGTCTTTCTGGCGCGATCTTCTGGATGGATCTCCCGCACTGATTGAATGTGTAGATAATAAGTTCGTTTTAAAAAATAAATTCGCGCTGGAAAATTATTTTGATTCTTCAATGGATGAGTCTATTAACTGCAGCAGCTACGCTAAAGTCGAAATGCTCCAGTCCATCAGAACCTTCACTGAACAAAATAAAGTTTCATGCCCCGTTTCGAGTGAAGCCTGCGAAAAATTTGTCAAAGATTACCCTAAAGAAGTGGCCGAAAAAATTCTTCATCCGTTATGCCGCAAGACAGGGACATCTCAAATCGAAAAGGCATCGAAGCTTTCTTCGAAAGATATTATTGATGGAGTACAAGGGGTCTTCTCTGGCGGTGGTAATCTTTTTGAAATGCTCTTCCCGCCAACTAAAAAAGATAATAATACAGGTGCAGGCGGAGTGATGGCAAAATGAAAACCCTACTCGCTCTATTCCTTCTATTCCCTTTAAGCTCTTTCGCTAAAAAACCTGAGAGCGACTTTAACCGTGCTCAAACTTTATGGACGAACTTCCGTGCTTGCGAGTCTCAGATCAAAAATGAACTAAACCTTATCAACTGTATCGATGGATACATTAACTCAAAAATCACCAGGTATGAAAAAGGTAAGCTCGCCAGCTACCTTGCAATGGGATTTTCTTTTTCTGAGTTGTTTGAATGCAAAGATGTAAAAGACCTTCTGCCACTTAATCCTAAAGAAGATGAAAAATACTTCTGCATGAATGTCTTAGGAAATAAATCGAAACTTCCAGGCTTCATCACCGTGACGTCTGAGAACAATAAATTCAAACTAAACTCCATCAAATATAATGACAAATAATGGCCTCTGCCCGTTGTTGATATTTTCAATTTTCACTACACTTTATATATTCACACTCCGGTCTTTCTCTTTAAGCCCACACCACCAAACTCCTTTAATTTAAAACACTTAAAGAGCTAAAACTCAATAAGTTTTAGATGTTTACGACCTGTACATTTTTTAAACAGGTCTATAGATATTTCATATTCACAACAAAAACTGAACCATTCCTTTATCATAAAAAGACTAATTACTAACATGAAGCAAGGCCCACACAGAAGGCCTTAATTGGTTTATCAACATGAAGATTATCAGCAAGATTAATTCTGAATTCGACCGTAGAAAAGCGATTAACCCACGTTACTCATTACGTGCGTACGCAAAATCACTGAACCTTGATGTTTCAGTTCTATCGCGTATCCTTGCTAATAAATCTCCTATTAGTCCAAAGATCCTTACAAAGATCGCAGTCCCACTTGCTATTACTCCTGAAGAATTTAGAAAAATTGAAGATGAAATTCTTCTAAGTAAAAAATCACGCAGAGCTGCTCCTCACGCAGAAACTTCTGCCATTCAACAGCTACAAGCTGAAGAATTTAAGATCATTCAAGACTGGTATAACTACGTTATCCTCGAGCTGACAAACATCAAGGATTTCGAGCCAAGTGCAGAATGGATTTCAAAAAAATTATCAATCAGTGAAGCGGAAGCTCAACTGGCCCTTGAAAGACTGGTAAAACTAAACCTTCTTGTTCAGACTGATGACGGGCAATTTACGGCCTCTGGAAGTTTCACTAGTGGTATCCAGGAAAACTTCACAACTGTTGCCATGAGAATGAGACAAAAACAGGTTCTTCAAAGAGCAAGTGATGCTATTGACCTGGTTGAATTCTCAGAAAGAGATCAAAGTGCCGTGACTATTGCTATGGATACTGCACTTATTCCTGAAGTGAAGGATAAAATTAAAAAATTCCGTCGCTCACTGGCCAACTATATCTTCAAGAAGAGTAAAAACAAAAACCGTGTTTACGAAATATCAATTTCACTTTTCCCATGGGACAACGAGGAATTATGAAAAAACTAGCAATCCTACTTTTAAGCCAAATGTTATGTTTTCAAGCCTTCGCCTGGAGAGAGTCTAATGGTGGAAACGGTATTGAAGCTGAAGCAAAGGCCATAGCTTCTCAGATCGTAAAAGATTTGTGGCGAGTCCCTGTTCTACGAAAATATTATATAGCATCAGAATACAATATCGTTCAGCAACAAGGTCTACGTCTAAAGACCGATCAAGAGATCGGTGCTTATACAGTATCTGATTCTAAGGGCGGAGTGAATATGATTTTTGTTAATTCAGCTGAAGATCAATGGCCTAAACTTAGTTTTGCACAAAAGAGATACTTACTTCTTCACGAACTAACTCACGTCATGTTTTTCAAAGACAGCCAGTATGATTTTTCTCAGATCGCTCTCGATAAGATGGAAAAGTACGACAAGCTTGTAGCAAAATATCCTGATAGTGAGTACCCAATTGAGACGGAAATTGTAAATTCAGTTAACAGCTGCAAATTAACAACTTTCGTGACAACTTACCTGCTAATTGGGGATTTGCAATATGTAATGGAGACAACAAACAAAACTATTCAACAATTAATTCTTGAAAGTAGCTGTGACAGCATAAAAAATTATGCCCCATTAAAAGCACAAATGACTTTTTAACGCTTTAAATTAACTCAATTCAGACTATCGCAGGGCAAAAGAGAAACACTTTTGTCCTGTTTTACACTCTCATTGTTCATTGCCCTTTGCGGGCTCCATTGATATAACTAAGATGTGAAATTTCCATTTGTTAAAACTCTTATCTTAATGCTAGCTCTGTTGCTGTTACCAATTAGTGTAATGGCCGCTTCAGATATTGTGGTGATTGTTAACGAAAAAAATCCAGTAACATCACTTAAAGTTAGTGAACTAGAAGACTTCTTCATGAAAAGAAACAGGATATGGCCTAACGGAGATGCTGTACGCTTTTTTGATCACCGTGATGAAAATGAAAATAGAAAAATTTTCTTAAAGAAGTTCGTTAAAAAAACTTCCAGAGAAGTTGAGCTCTACTGGATTGGTGAAAAAATTTACACCGGTAACATTGCTCCCATACAAATCACTTCAGACTCTATGATGACTTCAATGGTTTCACGCTTCCCGGGTGGAATCGGATATGTATCCAGTAAGTATAAGCTTCCTAAAAACGTAAAGAGCATAGAGATTAAAAAGGACTAGCAGTTGATTCAAGAGACTTTTGAACAAAAATCTTCGATCGTAAAGAGGCTGCGTACAGTTATGCTTTCGATCATTATTTTTATTCTTTTATGTTTCCTGACGATTTACATCTCTAACTTCAACCAGCTTCAGGATATTCAAAGCCTAAGTACGGCCAACAATCTTTTAAGCCTTAACACTCAGGCGATTGAAAGCTTAAATTCAACCGAACAAAACATGAACGTCATCTTTGTCAGAAAAGATGTCAGCGAACTTCGTTATAAATTTGAAGAGAATTTAAAAGTAACCAAAAGACTTTTATTTGACAGCGTTTTGCAATCTAAAGAAGACCAGACACTGACAAATTATTTAAACAGCGCGATCCATGCCCTGGATGAACTGGAAATCAGTCACGAGATTATTTTCAACAAACTAAAGAACATTCACCAGATCACTAATCAAAAGCAAATTGAAGAATTAAATGCTGATCTCTTGGTTGCCAGTCAATACCTGATGGATGGCAAAGAGATTCTTAGAAAAATCCAAATTCATATCAATAAGCAAAATGAAGGCATCTTCACTTCAATTTATAAAAATAGATACCGCCCTCTCTTAATTGCGATTGGACTGTGTATTCTCTTTTTAACTTTTGTTATCACTATCGGTTGGGCGATGGCGAGAAATGCAACTAAATCAATTTTAAACCTTTTATCTGCCACTGAAAGAATCAGCAAGGGAGATATCGATTACCAGGCACCTATATTAGAGCAAGATGAAATCGGTCGCGTGACATTTGCTTTTAACCGCATGGTCACCACTCTTCATGCTAACCAGGAACAGTTAAACCTGGCGATGGACAGAACCAATCGTCTGCAAAGTATTACAGAGTCTTTTTCTGAAGCCCTTACTCCTGATCAGGTTTTTGAAGTTGTTTTTAAGCAGGCCTTCGAAGCAATGGAAGCTGCAAAAGGATCAATCGTTTTACTCTCAGAAGATAAAACTCACCTGGAATTAAAAAGATTAGTGGGATTCCCTGAATCTGTTTTCAAGAAATGGCAACGCTTCCCTCTTTCAACTGATATCCCGGTAGCAGAAGCGGTAAGAACCGGTGAACCGATGTTTCTTTCCAGCGAAAAACTGACCAAGTACACTCAACTTGAAGCTGATGACCGCGAAGAAAAAAATTACGCTATCGCTTATCTTCCTTTAATTATCGAAGGAAAATCACTTGGTGCTCTGACTTTTAGTTTTCCCATTAACAAAAGTTTTGACCGCCCTCTAAGAGAGTTTATGATCGCTCTGGCACGTCAGTGTGCTCAGGCCATTCACCGCTCTCAACTTTATGATGATGCCCAAAAGGCCATTGAAGTACGTGACGAATTCTTATCAATTGCTTCACATGAATTAAGAACTCCGCTGACTCCATTAAAAATGCAAATCCAAAGTGTGGCCCGTCAGATTAAAAATGATCAGGGATCAACTCTGACTCCTGAGCGCTTAATTAAAATGGTTGAAACATCTGACCGCCAGATCAGCAGACTATCAGTTTTAATCGATGACCTTTTGGACGTCACTCGTATTTCTTCTGGGAAGCTTTCACTTAATAAAGAATTCTTCAGCATGAAAGAGATGATCATTGATGTTGTCGGACAATACGCTCACCAGTTCAAACACACCCAATCAGTAGTTGAAGTTATCATTGAAGATGACATGCTGGGATTTTGGGACAAGGTTCGTATCGAGCAGGTTATTATCAATCTTCTAACAAATGCCGCGAAATACGCTCCTAAGCAGCCCATCCTTACGAAAGTAACTACTCATGGAGACATGATTAAAGTTCAGGTAACAGATAAAGGTCCGGGGATCGCTGAAGACAATCACGAAAGAATCTTCAAACGTTTTGAGCGCGTAAGTGACAAACAAAATATTGGTGGATTAGGCCTTGGCCTTTACATCTGTAAGCAGATTGTTGAAGCTCACCGTGGAAAAATTTATGTTGAAAGTACTCCAGGTAAAGGTGCTACATTTACCGTAGAACTTCCTAAGGAATAACTGTTACTCTACAATTTCAACTTCTAATCCAAACTCATTAGCAGAGGCCATAATAAATTCTTTTGATGGCCCTTTGAAAGATTCAAGTCTTCCATCATTCATCACCATTAAATAATCTAAATCGACAACCGTTCCTAAACGGTGAGCAATAACTAAAACCGTTTTCTCTTTTAACTCACGTCTTAGGACTCTTTGGATCTTAGCATCTGAGACAACATCTACGCTTGCTGTGGCCTCATCAAGCATAATAATTTTAGCATCTAATAGTAAGGCCCTCGCCAGACAAAAAAGCTGTCGTTGCCCTTGGGAAAGATTCGCTCCTCCATCACTGATAGGAGATAATAACTTAAGTGGAAAACTCATTACGAGTTCTTCCATTCCAGTTTCCTTTAAAACCTTCCAGACCTGTTCATCACTTTTTCGTGAATAAGGATCGAGATTACTTCTTAATGTTCCAATAAATAATGTCGGGTCCTGAGGAATGATGGCAAGTCTTGATCTCAGAGTTTCTAAATCAATGCTGGCAATATCTACGCCATCAATTTCAATTGTCCCCTGATTGATATTGATAAAACGATAGAGCATTTGAAACAATGTTGTTTTTCCTGCACCAGTTCTTCCAACGATTCCCACCTGAGCACGTCCAGGAATATCCACACTGAGCCCTTTTACAACTTCAGGGAGACTGTCATCATAGCGAGCATGCACTCCACTAAAACGAATGTGTCCATGACTAGGCCAGTTGGCATCAACGAGTGTTCTTTCTTCCGTAATAAAAAGTTTTTCAGCTGGAATTTGAGTCATGAATCTGATTCTTTCAATCGAAGTCATGCGCGATTCTAAATCTGAAAGAATACGAATTCCCCAGTTAAGCGCTCCCCAAAATGACATTGAGTAAAGAACAACCAGACCTGCAGTTGCCGCAGTTAAATGCCCTGAGGCCACACTGTAAATCAAACAAAGCGCAGTTGTTCCGGAAATGAATCCACCAATCAGTGGAATCCTGATTGAAAACCAACGATTTAATAAAAAGTTATTCACTGAAGCTTTCTGACTGCGCTCCAGATAAGTAAAAAATTGCTCTCTAAACCATGCTTCTTTTTTATAAGCACGAATCACAGGAAGACCACCTAATGTTTCTTTAAAATGAGCGTAACGAGGCGAGCGCGCAATAGAATCCATACGCTTCGCCTCTCTGGCCGATGATCTATAAGCTAATTGAATCTTCCAATAAATAATACCCACTGGAATGATCGCTATCAAAACTAATGGGACTGAAATAATAATTAAACTAAGCGAAACAATAATCTGAAACAATGACTGCACAGCTGCTTCAAAACTCCACTGCAACTGTATGTCTACTGATTCTAGGTCACGTGAAAAACGCTGAAGTAATCTTCCCACCGGAGTCGTATCAAAAAATCTCACAGGAGCTTTTAAGATAGATGCAAGCATTTTATCATGTAGCTCCACTCCCGCTTTAATCCCTCTTTGCAACCAAAAGATCTGACTGCTTAATTGAACGGCTAAACTTAGCACAGCAATAATCCCGTAAATCATGACTCCTTGAAGAGAAGTGATCTGTGTCGGATGACCTGAAAACCAGCTTAACCACCATTGATTGAACAACGGAAAAACTGAAATACTTAAAACTCCAAGAATTAAAAGTCCGATAATTAATTTTTGATTCTTCCCTTCTCCGCCCAGAGCTTTTACATAATCCCAGTAAAGAGAACCTTTCACGGCGCCTTCTTCTCTGTCTTCATCACTCATCAAACGCGATTCTGGTTTCGCATTCTCTCCGGCCAGCTTATCAAGCCCCATTGAATTTTGCTCAAGGGCCTGCACTTCAAGATGGTGAGAATAAAAATGCTTAAAAGCAGGAGAACTCACTATAAGCTCAGATAAACTTCCGTCCCCGGCAATTTTCCCATTCTCTAGAAATAAAATTCTGTCGAACTTTTCCAGTGCTTCTAATCGGTGAGTCGCTATCACAACTGTTTTATTTTCCCAGGCCTGTTTAATTAAATTATCAACTAAAAATTTTTCCGTGTGAACATCGACTGCTGAAAGTGGATCATCTAGTAATACCACTTGTGGATCCTGCAAATAACATCTCCCAAGAGACACTCTTTGTTTTTGCCCACCACTAAGGTTTACCCCTTTTTCACCAATTTCCGTATGCAATCCACCTGGCAAATGAGTCACATCTCTTTCCATCGCAATGACAAAAAGAGCTTCTTTAATTTGATCGCTTGAAAGCTCTTTCCCCATTTTCAGGTTTTCAAGAACAGTGGCATTCATGATGTAACTTTCCTGGCTCACATAACCCACGTTATCGCTTGCAAGAAATACACTTCCTTCTTTCGGTTTAATTTCCTGAAGCATCAACTGAAGCAGTGTTGTCTTTCCAGACCCAACTTCTCCCACGATTGCGACAGTAGCTCCACGTTTGATGTTAAAATTTAAATCGTGAAGCTTAAAACTTCCATTTGAACTTTCATAATTCACATGATTAAAAATTAAATCAGATCCATTCATCACAGCTTCATCACTAATCGTACGTGCTTCAACTGTTTCTGCTTTTAAAAAATCAATAATTCTTCTGGCAGAAACCCATGCATTGATGATTCTCGACAAGACTCCTGGAAGATGCCCAATGGGCTCTTGGAGCAATCCAAAAAGTGAAACACAAGTAAGGACCAGTGCCGGAGTTAAAGTCTCTCCACGAAGTACATGCACCCACAGGGCCACAAATAACACCAGCGTTGAGATCGCCATGAAACTTAAACCTGAGAGCATTTCAGCTTTCGCTAAACTTCTTCTCACTTTCACTTCTTCTTTGCGGACGATGGCCACCTGATTGGAAATTTCTTGTTCCCAAACAAAATACTTAACCAGTCTCATCGACTGCAGCACTTGCCCCATTAAACTCACACGCTGATCTCTTTTTTTCATCATCTCATCTTCAAGATGAATAAAGTTTTTTGCGATTTTGCGGGTAACAGGAGTCAAAAGAGCAAGAATTCCGACAGCAATTAGTGCTGTCCATCCTAAGTAATGAAATAACATCGAAACAGAACCGATAGTCAGCAATGAGGCCCAGCCAAGATCCCCAATCAACATCGGAAGATCAGCAATTCCTTCACTGTCTGAACTCATGTGATTAACAACATCACCAACATTTACACTTTGTCTGGATTTCTGTGAAAGTTTTAAGGCCTGTTCGAAAATTAAACGATTAAGCCTGGCGATGATTCGAGTGTTGGCCCTTAGTGTTCCATAGAAGTTATGCTGGTATCCAATACCTGTCACAATACCGATTAACCCGATACCGATGGCAATAGGGAGAATGGTCGAATAACCTTCCGTTCCTGCTGAGAGTTTCGTTAGTCTGGTAATGAATTGATTGATTAGTAGTGGGCTCACTAAACTCGCGGCCACACCTAATAAATAGAATGACCACGCTCTGAAGACTAATTTCTTTTGTTCAAGAACTACGGCCTTTAAGAATTTTTTTTGTGAACTTAAATCAATGGGAGCTGCTGTTGCAGTTCTTTCAATTTTCACTTCCGGTGGAATTTCCAACAGGTCGTCGAAAGTCAGGATTTTTTCCTGCCCCTTTTTCACCAATGGAGAAACGTTAAAAAAAAAGAAGTTTTTGATACTAGCTAGCATGAGTGAAGAAAAGACTACAAAACTAGCTAGCTATTGTCATATTATTTTTTGGTTGTGATTGGTTTAATTTCACCGCAATTAGCAGATAACCACTTACCTTTTTGATTCATGTCCATGCGGTCAGTTTTTTGCTTTACTGTCGTATGAATCACAGACTTTCCGGTATAAGCTGTTGGACTTGTTAAAGTAAACTCTCCTTCTCCAGACGTTTCCGTTAATCCCTTACAATCAAATTTCATTTTTATTGTTTTTGCTGTGCGGTTAACAACTTCTTGTGTGCAGTTTTGATTTTGCCCCTGAGGAATTTCTAAATTCTCTGCCTGCTCTTTCGAAATACATACTTTCACACTATTAACCTGTTGGTTTATTCCTAAACCTTGTTTTGCCATCACTTCTTCCATCATCTTGCGTTGATCAGGCGACATCTTGGCCATTTTAGTTTTCAAGTCCGCCATTGCTTGTTCAATCTTTCCACTTTCACTTTTAATGGTGAAACTATGCTCCCATAAACCAGGTCTCATACCACTGGGAGCAGCAAAAGCAGAAACACCGAATGCTAAAGGAATGATGATTGAAAGGATGGTTGATAATTTCATAGAGAACCCCGCTAAAAATATTTTAAACAGCACTTATTAATCTACTGAAAATATTTTTAGCGGGCAATGAGTTTAAAGACTAAAATTTCCATTACAAGTTGAGGCCGCCCAATTCTTCTCACGCTCTCCGTAAATGAAGACCACGGAACCATTCGTTTCAACACCGTTGTCAGGATTATAATTTCCTTCCAGTAAATTGATGACGTGATCAATATAATCTTTGCTGATCATGGGACATCCGGCCGATAAAAGATGTGCTGATGACTTAGTCACCATTAAGTGCTTATGGACCACGACAGCTCTCTGGCAGGCGTTATCATTAATTCCTTCCTCAAGTCCATGCAACACCATACTTCGACCAAATTTTCCTTCATACTCAACTCCACTGACGAAAAATCCGCTGGAAGGTGCATTAGATCCTAACTCATTACTGAAGTACTTCGCCCACTTCACAGAATTTTTATTCTGTGAAAGATGAGTGTTAATCATTGAAGCATTATATCTTCCATGAGCAACTGCCATTTTTGAAATCGCCCCCGTCTCGCGGTCGATCAAAAACATTCTTCTGTCATCGCTTGAAACAGTATAGTCAATCAATGCAAATACTCTTTTTTTATCGAGTGTAATGTCCGACGATCCTGAACATCTGTCTTGAGTTCCACCATAAGATATTTTTTTCTGGAATACTGTGCTCTCATGCTTTTCAAAAAAACATTGGATATGACTTAAAGCTTTTGTGTTGATATTTTCTGCTTTCGCGCGCTTCTCGATTTCTTTCCATGAAAGATAATCTGCTTTTATTTGAGTAGAGATTAATAGAGTCAGAATTAAAGTCGCAATGTTTTTATTTATCATGATGGTATCCTCGTTCCTCTAGTTTACCTGAGAGGAACGATCTAAATGTCGGGCCGGAGTTTTATTCCCAAGCCCGACACTAGAGATCGGATATCTTTCACGCTAAGGAACTGTTCTGGTTCCCTGACGGTCAGTCCTGATATTTCTCATACAGTCGCTGTAACCAGCTTCGCCTTGATCATAAGTCTTACCTTCGTACGTTTTACAACTCATTCCTTTGGAAGAAGTCTTCGTTGTTCCAGTTGTTTGTGCTGATCTAGCGCCATTACCACTGTTATTAAGTTGGTCATCTGGTGTTCTTGAACCTGACACGACAGGTTCGAGCGCACTTCCGACTTCGGCCGTATTTCGTGGAGATGTTCTTTTTATGTCTGTTGCTCTTGCCGATCGACTCTTGATCGCCTTCATTGATGAAGTTGTTGGCGACACTCTATTATTGCCACTTCTCACATCCGGAACCGAGCTGTTCACATTCGATTTCAAATCAGGAGTTGAATTCACATTTGAAAGTTGAGGAGACCCATTCATTGCCGGTGCCATCCCTGAGGCCAAACCTTCTGCATAAACATTGTTTGCCAGAAAAAAGGCCAGTAATAAAAATCGATATCTCTTCATAAATAACTCTCTTATTAAATAATTTAACGATGAGCTGCCGGGGTCACATGCTTTTGAACTTTTGCAATAAAGTTTCCTGAAATGCGATGACCTAATTTTCTAATACCGGAAACTTCTTTTTGAAGTTTTGGGTAATCACGAAGGTCTTTCACTGTAAAACTTCTAAGCTTCATAAATTGAAATCCCATTTCATTTAAAATCGTTTTATCCAGGTCTCTCTTCATCTTTGGAAATGTTTTTTCTTCTTCCTCTTTAAGATGATGCTCAACCAATTCTGCCAGGACTTTTAGTTCGACTTCAAGTTCATCAGACAATGTTCTAAGTCCTGTTAATTTAGGAATCAACATTTTAACTTTTGCATCGGTAATCCCATGCTCAACTTGTCCTTCCAGAATTTCCATTTTTAAATCTTTCACTTTCAGGCATGGAGCATAGACTGCTTTTTTTTCAGCTTCAGAATGTTTGTGAAGGGCATCCAAAAAAGTTTTAGCATATTTAAGTTTTACCTTTTTATCTTCATCGTCATTTTTAAGATATTTAATACATTCTTTCAGGTATCGATGATCCATTAACAATACATCTACAATATTAAACTTATTATTTTGCATAATTTCATCCATCTGTACTGTCACGTAAAACCTCCATGGTAAACATTATCTGTCACCTACTAAAGAGCAAACTTGAAGCCAAGATTATAAGGGACACAACTATTTGGAATGTTCATTTCTGAGACGATGAATGGTCAACTTTCCCCAACCTGACAACTAGGCCTCTTCCTGATTCTCCTGGGGATTGAGATAAAGAAATCCTTCCACACTTAAAAACATCGTGAAGGATGAATAATAGGCCCACACTAAAAACACCAGCAGAGTTCCTGCGGCCCCATAAACTGAACTCAATGCTACATTTTTGAAATAGAGGCCCATGAGTATTTTACCGAAGATAAAAGCAACGGAAGTAAATACGGCCATCTTTATGGCCGATACAAGTTTGGGAGTTCTCGTTGGAGCAAAATAATAAACAGCACTGAACATCATCATGTTAATAATAAAACTCAGCACATTCGCTATGACTTGTCCCAAAATCCCTTCTTCCATATCTGTGCCGGCGACATATTTCACGATATTTGAAATGAATAAAGAAAGAAAAAATAAAACGGCAGTTAAAATAACAATTAACATCGAGAAAGCTCTTTCCTTCACAACCGCTGTAAAACTCCTCGAGACATTAGGATCGTAATAGCCATAGATAGTATCCAGAGAAAATCTGAGCTGAATAAACACGATGGAAGCCGTAAAAAGTAGTGTCACTCCCCCTACTATTCCGGAAATTGAAGCGAGATTAATTCCCTCATTCGCATTGCTGAAAATCATTTCGGTAATTCGACCGACCTCCGGGCCTAATACAAAATAAGTTTGGCTGATAAGCTCTGTCTGCAGTCGATTCCCCAACAAGGCCCCGACCTGCAATAGAATAAGTAAAAAAGGAGCAATCGCTAAAGCAGCATAATAAGAAATTGCTGAAGAATGAAAAAAGATATTATGTTTTAAAATAAGAAAAATAAAATCTCTTATTTTATAAAATAATAATTTTGAATGTGCATGAATCGAAGCAATGGTCATAGCGAATCTCGCTCAAAAAGGCCAAATGAAAATTGGCCTCATGGTATTCGCATTTTTTAATTCTGTGCGCCCCATGAGACCAATTGATATTCTAAGAAATTAAAAGAACGCTTACTTGTCCTAGATATTTACTTATTTACCTTTAAAGAAGAACAACCATGCTAAAACGCAAACGAACCCTGGAACTCCAAGGACGTACATTAAAATAGGTACACCAACTCTTCCGTTAACATTATCAATTAGTGTATTCACTTGCTTCTTAACTGCTTTCATCTCTATCCCCTGTTTTGTTTAAGCTTCTGTCGACGATGCAATATCGTGTGCCCCAGTTACTTCTAATAATTGTTTTGCACTCTTAATTGAATCACTCGTGTCACAGTGAACAGAAAGTAAAATACCTCCATCTTTCACTGATCCTTCATATCTTTTTGCTTCGTACTCTGGAATTCCCAGACCGACTAAAGCTCCACTCACGCCACCAACAGTTCCTGCTACACCGGCACCTGCAATCGCGGCCATAATAGGTCCTGCTGCAACAAGAGGTCCGATCCCAGGGATTGCTAAAGCTCCCATACCAGCAAGCCATCCAAGAGTCCCACCAACAACAACACCTGTACTCGCACCAGCTGCGGCACCTTCAGGAGCTTTCGTATGTTTTTCATGAGCAAACTCACGAGTGCTATCTTTGTCCGGCATTAACACTGAAATATCAGTCATTCTGAAACCAGAAGTTTTCAGACGCTCAACTGCTCTTTCTGTAGAATTTCTTGTATCGAAGATCCCAAATACTGAAACATTTTTTGCATCTCTACTCATCGTTTTCATAATTCCTCCATAAATTAAATTAGATCATTATTTCGTGACGCTAATTTGATTATATATTCTATGTTTTGGGGCAGTCGTATAAGCATGCTTTAAGATAATTTCTCTCTCAGCAGCAGTCTTAACAGCACCCTTCAACGTCACACCATTATTGGCGACAATGACTTTTACATTTTTGGCCTTTGTAGAAAGAGCATCGTCATTCATAAGTTCACGACGAATTCTTTTTACCGTGTCCAGGTCAGCGGGCTTATTTGATTGATCCCCTACTGTCATGTTGTCTTCAATTTGTGAAGCAACTCTTGGGTTTGGGCTTGCGTCTTGTTTTGCTACGACAACACCTGCAGAAACAGTAGCAATAACAGCAACAGTTAATAATAGTGATTTCATTTGCTTCTCCTACGATTGTTTTAATGACTATAAAAATAAGTCTTTCTCATCTTTTATAGAGCAAAGTGGATGCCATCTTTTGACTAAAGAACACAATTTTTTCGTGAATTTGTTTGATCAAAAGGCTTTTATATAAAACCTCAGGCCTATGATGACCTGAGGCTTAAATTAGCATCTCATTAAATGGCAATCGGGAATGATACGGAAAGTACCATTGCTTCGTTGGTCAATTCAATGTCACCGCGATTTGAGTTCGGAGTGAAAACTCCGACTTCTTCAATCACAGTGTTATCGTATTTAATTTTTTGGTATTCGATGTTGAGACTAACCAAAGCTAATTTCACACCGGCACCAATTCTATAACCTTGTCCACTTTTGAATTCTTCTTTAACGTTTTGTGACTTATCCACATCTACGCCACCAGCAACAATCCATCCCCCCCAAACTCTTAGACCAAATGGAGTTGGCATTTGCATACCTACTACCGGGCCTACGTTCCAAGCTTTTGCATCAGCATCTTGGTTAATTTTATTATCTTTAAATTTTGGAATTGAATAACGGCCATCGACTGCTAAGAAGATAGTATTATAAACGTGTCCACCAAATCTCGCCCCAACACCAAAACCATCTAGTTCTGTATCAGCACTATTGATTGGAGAAGGAAAATTGACATCCCCACGTCCTCTTTCCCATGTAATCATAGGTTCAACGAATAATCCACCTGCGTTGTCGGTGCTGTCTTGTGCATATGAAAGCCCAGAAAAGGCCATCATCATTGAAGACAATAAAATAATTTTTTTCACGGTAAATCCTCCTTAATGTATGTATTGCAGACTAATCAACTGCGTCTTCTACTTTATCGCCAACATTTTGGGCCCCATGCTTAATTTTTTGTCCCATACATTTCATTTTACCGTTTACCATTTCGCAAGTTTCGTCTTTAACTTTTCTTGCACCTTTTTTCATTGCTCTTTTTGTGTCTTTTCCTGCTTCTGTTACTTTTTCTTTAATTGTGTCGTCTGCTGCATGAGCAAAGTTCACTGTAAAAGATCCCACTAGGGCCGTTGTTACAAGTGCTGTGAAAAGCATTCTAAAATTTGTTTGCATAATTTCTCCTTAGAAATTGCGTTGGTAAAAAAAGTTTTACTACTTAATGTAGATCTTTATGTCTTTTGCGTTCAATCTCAGCACTTCCTATAAAGCTCATGAGTGCAAAAATGAAGAAAACTGAAAGGATCATTTCACCTAATTCAGAAGACACACCTGCAATTCCAAAAGCACCAAATAACATGGCAACTAAACCTAAAAGAAAAAATGTGATAGCTGCTTGTAACATGTAAGAACTCCTTTCTAACTTTGGTTGATGAGACAGATTTCAACTCAAACTAGACATAGCAGTTTGTATGCCAAAAATTTAAAGCTTAATTTTCCCTTAATTAAATAGCTTTTCTAAAGCTGTGGGTACTTTTTGTACTTTTTGTTGAACTAAAATACCCCTGTGGAAATTTGCCTTATGGTTTTTAAAAAATATGTATATAAGGATACAATTCAAATAAAAGCTGACGTACCACATTGCCCATTTTCGTTTCCTATTGCCCCAGCATTTTCCTATTTCAACTAAAGTCATTCTTCAACTCACTAAAATTATGAGCACTTTTTTCTGGCACAAAGTTTGGAGTATAAAGAACGAGATTAAAGTTTTCGAATTTTTAAGGAGAGAAAATGAACACACAAATCGTAGAAGGATCATTGAAAGATCTTAAAGGATCCCTAAAGCAAACATGGTCAAAATTAACTGATGACGATCTTACTTACCTAGATGGTGGTGTTGATCAAGTTGTTGGAAAAATCCAAAAGGCCTATGGCTTCACTAAAGAAAGAGCGGCTGAAGAGTTCGATAAATTCAAAACTCAAAATAAGAGATACTTTCGCGATGAGCGCGATTCGTTTAATAATACCAAGGAGAAAGTCATGGCCACAGCATCACAACTAAATGGACAATACGATGTAAATAAAATTAAAAATAAAGCTTCACATATGATTGAAGAAGATATCATTGAACCTTCAAGAGAATATCTTGAAAGAGCTCGCGATATGAGTGCTCAATTTGTAGATAGAACTTCTGGAGTTATTAAAGAAAACCCAGGTTACGCTATCCTTGGGGCTGCGACAGTAGGATTCCTTGCAGGAGCTTACTTTTTCCGTCGTAGATAATTCTCATAAAATTATAAAAAATTATTAAGTGGGCCTATTTATGTAGGCCCACTTTAATATTGGAGGTTCTGATGAAGTGGTTACTCTTAATTTTTTCCATCTTTAAACCATTTTTTGGTTCTTCAAGTGAGCACCAAATGGTCAATCCAATTGCAGAATTCAAAGAGATGATTAAAGAAAACGCCATGAAAGTTGTTGGTGTTTTTGCTGCTGCATCTGCGCTGGCTACCCTGTTTGCTGCGGGACTTGTTATTATCGCAGTTGATGTTGGAGCACAGTACGATCAGAATGCTTACGTCTATTTCTCTTCAATGATTATGATGGGAATCACTTTAAGTGTACTCAGTCTCATTATTGCTTTTGGTGCTGCCAAAATTATTTCAAATGAAAATACAAAACCAGCTCCACGCGAAGTTTTACAATCAGTAGGAACATCGCACCCTCTTCAAGATGCTCTTGCCTTACTCATTCATGATTTTGTAAAAGAAAGAGAAATGAAGCGGGCCCAAGCAGAAGAGTATGCAGCGGAAAGATCTCAAAGAGCAGCTACTGATGAAAGATATCATCCATCTGAAGAATCTACTCATCACTAATAACTAAAAAAATTAGACAAAAAAAGGGAACTTTAAAGTTCCCTTTTTTTAATTCCTAATGAAACGAGATTTAATCAATTCGCCTCTAGTGGTCGCTTGAATTCCTACCCAGTGCCTAATGATTCCATAACCAGTTGCCATATCAGTCATTAATCTATCGTAATCTTTTTTGATTACTAGAAGCTGACGGCGAAGAGCATCTTCATCATGCTTCATATCTTGATATTCAACATTAGTTCTATCTTTTGCATGAACTTCATTAACCATTTGAAGCACTTTCTTTTGACGGGAATTTTTTACTGCTGATTTTTTAACTGCCATAACTTCTCTCCAATATTTTTAAATGCCATCATCGGCCCTCTGGTTTAAGTAGCAATTCCGATGCCTTTAAATGACGCTAATTACCTGCCTAAAATGGGTCAGACGCGACACTGTAAAAACCAATTTGCTACGTCCTTGAGTAATTTTTCCCCTTGTGCGACCAGTAAAAACTTACTTAAGTGATTAAAATATCGTTTTGGTTAAATTTGGCATGCTAGATGCAATGTAATTAACAAGAGATCATGAGATCGAATTCAAACACTGAGGTTTAATATGTTAAGCAACCAACAAATTCAAAATAATTGGCCAACGATTAAATCGCAAGTATTAAGCAAATGGAACAAACTTTCAGAAGCTGAAGTTCAAAGAACTCATGGTGAAGCACAATCACTGGGAAAATTAGTACATTCAAAATACGGAAACCACGAAGAATTCGATAAAACTTACGATAAAATTTGTAACACAATTCATTCTTCAAGAAACCCAATAACTAATACTTCTACTTATGGTGAAAAGAAATTTTCATCAACTCAAGCAGACGGTGTTCCTGATTTCGAAAACAGATCAAGAACAGCACCTTCAGCTGAAGCTGGCATGTCTGAGCACGATACTGTATCGTCATCATATGATGATACATTTCATGCAGGATCTCCAGAGCGTAGAGCGAATGCAAGTTATGCCAAAGTTGAGCATACTGATGAGTTTAATCGTGAAGCCGATGATGAGCTATCTCATTACACTGCTGGTTCGCGCACATCAGAACTTGATAGCGATGAAACTGCAGAATTTAACAAACTAGATAATAAAGAATCAAATACGCATTTTTCTGCACCGGATGAATTCTACCCTTCTCAAGATCCGAGCCCTAGCCGCGAGGATATCACTTTAGGAAGAAACACTTCTTCTGCAACCAAAATATCTACAGCGAAAGCTGCACCTATCTCATCCGAAGCATCAAATGATGCAAAAAAGAAGATATAGCGATTTAGTTATATCTTGTTGAAGCTCTGTCAGAAATGGCAGAGCTTTAATTATTTAAGCCTACACTATTTTTCAATCAGATCTATATATATAAAAAACGAGAGGACATTCAAATGACAAATATCAGTGAAGAAATTGCCGTAGATAATAGCTTCAACATTATTGATATTTTACTTATTGACCACGCTTATCTAAAAGAATGTATTGCCGTTTTAACTAACGACTACGCTAACAAAAATGAAAAGATATTTTATGCCAGAACATTTCTCGATACCTTAAAAAAGCACTCAGAATCTGAAGAAAAAACAGTTTATGAATCTCTAAGTGAGATGGATGAACTACGCATGTTAATTCTCGAAGGAGAAGCAGAACATGGAATGGCAAAATTTAAATATGAAAAACTTATTCCTCGTCTTGCAAAAATGAAAGTATTAGATGATGTCACAGAAGCTGAAATAAAAGTTTTAGCTGAATTGGTCGAACATCATATTGATGATGAAGAAACAGAGCTTTTCCCAAAAATGCGCTACAACCTGGACCAGGGAATTCTCAATGAGATTGGCTTCCAATTCATGATCCTTCGTCAGTTCACGCCCCAAGACTTAAAAGACTACCCTGAACTTCAGGGCCAACTCTATCAACAAAATTTCACAGAACCTAAAAGATCGCGCAAAAATATTTATCAGTGGTCTGGAAACTTCGTAAGAAAAGTTAATCGCTATATCAGTTCTTTGGTGGCACAAGCACCATCATTGAAAAATCATATTCACTAGCTGACTAGAGAACGTAATGAATTCGATCTATAAAAAAAAGAAAGTTCTTATTCCAGCTACATTTCTCGTCGTCCTTATCGCCTTTCGTATGCTTCTACCAATGATCCTTCTTCACCAGGCCAATAAATACTTAAGCGAGTTTTCTCCTACCTATTACCTCCATATGGAAGATTTAGATCTGAGTATTATCCGCGGGGCCTACCGCTTCGAAGAAGTGACAGGTAAATTAAAAGGCGATGAGAAAACATTTTTATCCATTAAGTCAGTTGATGTATCAATTGCATGGAGAGAAGTCTTCAGAGGAAGAATTGTTACAGATATCGTCACTGATAAACTGGATTTTTTATTCTTAAAAGATATGAGTAAGCTTTCAAGTCCAAAAGAAGAAGCAAAGGATGTAAAAAATACTTTATTTCCCGTCTCGGTTGACTCCGTCGATCTTCGTCGTGCCCAGATTGTTTTTGAAGAGTATCCATCTTTGGATGAGACATCGAGATTAAAAATCGAAAATATAAACGGCCAGATTACCAATGTAACTCCCACTAAAAAGCACCAGGTTTCTGCTTTTAATCTAAGCGGCTCACTTCAAGGCTCTGCACCTACCCACTTTATCGGTGAACTCAATATGTTTAAAAAACCACTACGCTGGGATGTCGATGTTGAAATGAAAAATTTTGATCTCTCAAAATTAAATCCGGTACTCATTAGGAAACTTCCTTTAACTTTTACGAAGGGAAAACTGGACCTCTACGCTGAAGCTCAAAACGATGACAAGGGGATCAAGGGCTATATCAAGCCTTTCATTACAGATATTGATGTCATCGCTAATAAAGAGCATTTTAAGGGAGTAAAACATTTTGGGATTGAAATCCTCACGGCCTTAGGAAATTTAATCCTGCGTGATTCAAAGAATAAAACAGTGGCGACTTATGTGGATTTTACTTACAACGGCACGTTTAACGTCAATACCGGACAGGGAATTTCGAAGGCAATTGAAAATGGTTTTAGTAAAAAAATTCCAGCTGGACTGGAAAATAAATATCAACTTGGTAAATAATAATCTGGAGTCTTTATGAAATGTTTAATTTTGGTAATACCTGTTTTGACAATTCTTTCAGCATGTAGCCGTCCTGAAACTCCGCCCCCGACTACGCCAGTGCAACCACCGACAGTTGAAACGACGACAACTCCACCTGCTGAGCAAAAATAATTTATTAGATACAATTCAGGGGTTTTAATAAACCTCTGAATACAATGTAAGATTACGATCTTTGATAGAATCTTTGGATCATAAAAATGGGACGTTGCTTATTTTTGAATCAAAAAATTAAAACTTCTTTTCAATCAAATGAGTTCCCAAGATTTCTCTCAAGAAAACTTCCACTGAAACTTTTTTTCTAATTCTGCGCGAATCTTTCTCAGACTTCGACATCTTAGTTCCAATAAGTTTTTTTTCTTTTTTAAGTAGGCCATTTCCCAGCATGAATGAAATACATTTCATAATTACTCCTTAAACTTTGTTTAGCAATTGTTAGGCCATAATTACTCACGTCTGGGGCATGAGCAAAGTTATTAAAATCATATAACCGAGTACAGAATTCCTTACTGTTTTGAGGCATTATTCCATCTCGCTACAGAATTAATGACCTAAAAGACTAATTCCAGGCCCATAAAAGTTGGAACGAGTTTTGCTCTATATGCCTTGATATCTTCAAACATGAAGTATGAATTTTTTTAACTGAGGAGTTTTCATGAAGCTAAAAGGAATTGCCATTGCGGCACTACTATCGTTAACAGCAGTTGCTTGCTCATCACACAAGACTGAAGAGAAGACAGCAAAAGCTGAGGAGCCTACTAAGACGTCTGTGGCCGTGCAGGAAGTCGCTGACAACAATGGTGCCTACTATGCCGTCCTGAAATTCGATAAGGGCACACAGCGCTTAAGCGAGGCCAGCAAGAAGGACTTAAGAGACTTCGTTGCCAGTGCTCAAAGAGAAGGAAGAAAAATTGATGAAATCAAAATTCTTGCATGGGCAGATAGAGAGTATCCTTCAACGGGTGTCAGACTTACTGACCGCGACGTAAAAATTGCAACCCAACGATCGAAGTCGATTGAGAAATATTTAAAAGATGATCTTAATACAAGTGGAGATTACGAAACTTACAATATGGCAAAACGTCCAAACAAGGTAAGTGAATTCTTCAAAGGTGATGATTATAAAACAAAAAGAATTTTTGAAAGAACAGGAGCAGCTCCGGCCGGAACTGATATGCAAGCTTTCATGAATAGCAAAGCTTCAAAAGCATTAATTATGGTTGATTACAAAGATGAATAATCTTTGAAGCACAATAATGACAAAAAAAAGGGTGATCAGCGATCACCCTTTTTTTTATTCTTCGTTCACTAATTTTAAATTCTCTTCTATGCTCGCATCCAAAGATGCCACCATCTCTTTCAACTTTGCCATATCTTTTTCTTTTGCAGCAAGTTCCATTTGAACACCGATACTGCTGATAAGTGGAAAACCAAACGTCTCTCCGTGCCCTTTTAATCGATGGCCAATCATCAGCGCAAGCTCAAAACTATCTTCCACAAGACTTTGTTTTAATTGTACGACTTCTGTTTGTCTTCTCGTTAGATAAACGAGCTTCTGATCTTTTAAGATTTCCATACCTAAGAAGTTACACCTGTTTTTTGGCTTATCCAACATGGAATTACTAAAATCGTCTTGAGGAAAAATTAAAAAGCCACCCCGAAATCGGGGCGGCTTGAAGGAAGTAAATTGGAAACTGTCTATCTGATGTTTATAAGAAACTTAATCATTATTTAAATTTCAACACCATAAATAACTTCGCTCTTTTTACTGCATTACAGTTTTTGCTTTGCACTTTCGCTGGCCTCGGCTACAGCATTTTTTGCTTTTTCGGCCGTCGATGCTACACCTTGTTTTACGTCAGCCCATGCATTACCAAAGTAATCATTTAACTTCGTTTGAACAGACTCCTTCGACTCTCCATAACGTTGTTGAATAATACCCGTAAGAGCGGTCATATCGCCTTTAGCTTTCTCTAGATCATCATCTGTGAGTTTCCCCCACATCTTTTGAATTTCGCCTTTAGCTTCCTTCCATTTACCTTTTAATGTGTCTTCATTTAATACGTAATTACTTTTTGTGCTTGATGCATTATCTAGATCTTTAAAAGTCATAAATCCCTCTCACATTTTCCAATGAAGTAGTTCATTGAATCTAATAGGTATAGAGCATAAATGATGCCAATAATTACAGACGTAAATCTATCAAGTTATAGGATTGAAAAATAAAAAAGGGGTATAAATACCCCTTTTCTAAAGACTAATAATGTCAATTTTTTCTGATTAATTTAGTTCGTAAGATTCAATTTCTTTTAACTTTCTGTATAAAGTTTTGCGGTCAATATCGAGCTCTTTTGCCGTCTGTTCTTTTGCAAAATTATTCTTTTTGAAAATAAACTCAATATATTTTTTGCATACATCTTCCAGTGTCATAAGAGAATTAATTGCAAACAGAGCATTGCTTGCACCTGCTTCTGATTTTGCCTCTCCTAAACCATGATCTTGTGATGGAAGATCATCCGGTTCAATGTATTCAGATGTTGCAAGAACAACTGCACGTTCAATCGCATTTTCCAGCTCACGAACGTTACCTTGCCATGGGTGATTTTCTAATTTCTTAATCGCTTCTTTTGTAAATCCTTTCAGAGTTACATTGTTCATGATGCTGAACTTTTTTAAGAAGTATTCAGACAGAGGAAGAATATCTTCTTTTCTATCTCTTAGTGGTGGCATGTAAATAGGAATAACATTCAGACGGAAATATAAATCTTCTCTGAATTTTCCTGCTTCAACTTCTTTCTTTAAATTCTTGTGAGTCGCACAGATGATACGAGCAGTGATATCTCTAGAAGTGTTTTCACCAATACGTTTAATCTTTCTTTCCTGTAAAACACGCAGAAGTTTTGCCTGCAATGGAAGTGCTAAATCACCAATCTCATCTAAGAAAAGTGTCCCTTCATTGGCCTCTTCAAAAAGACCAATCTTACTTCCCATTGCTCCCGTAAAGGCCCCTTTGGCATAACCAAAAAGTTCCGATTCAAGTAGGTTTTCAGGAATAGCAGAACAGTTAATAGCGATGAATGGTTTATTTTTTCTCTCACCAAGTTCATGAACTGCACGGGCCACAACTTCCTTACCAGATCCAGATTCACCGGAAATAATAATATTCGCCTGGCTTGAAGAAACTCTTTTAGCGAGCTCCATTGCTTGTTTAAATCCTGGGCTTCTCCCAATGACACCTTTTAATCCAAGGAAATCCTGCTCAGTAAATAAACTCTTTAGTGTCGAGTTTTCTGTCTGAACTTGATTTAAAAATAGTGCACGTTGAACTGAAATTAACAATTGAGGAAAGTGTAATGGCTTCAATACGAAGTCATAAGCACCAGCTTCAATTGCTTCCAGTGAAACTTCTAAACTACCTTCAGCTGTCATAAGAATAATTGGCAAAACAATATTCAGCTTTCTTATTCTCTTAATGAAATCTACACCAGACATAACCGGCAGTTTAAAATCTGAAAGAACGACATCTGCATTTACTTTATTGTTCTCGATATCATCGAGAGCTTCACGAGCATCTGCATACGTTAAAACGTTGTATCCTCTTTGCTTAAAAAACGAGCAAAGCAGGTCTAATAAATCCGGATCATCGTCAATAATCATTAGCGTTGAAAGTTTTTTTGGTTTCATGGGGTATTTTTTCCGTGTGGGGTTTTTATGACCGTTTCTGAAGACAGTGTGGCATATTTCCCACACACTCGTCAACCCCCCAACATAACTTACCGTTTTCGTGTATTGCAAAATGTGGCACGAGTCCTGCTCTAGATAAGCTCAAGAGACTTACTAACCTCTCATCAGGAGATCACTATGTTACGCGCCGCAATCACTTTCTTCGTTCTGGGGCTTGTTGCCATGCTATTTGGAGCTTACGGAATCGCCGGAGTTTCAATTGAGTTAGGTAAAGTTCTACTAATGGTATTCATTGTCCTAGCAATTTTAAGCTTCGTTGTAGGCTTAATTAGAGGAAACGGCTCAAACCGAATCCCATAGCTCTCTGACAAAAAATTAATGAAATAGTCTTAATGGCCTTTCAAACCTGCAAAACTTGAAAGGCCATTATTACGAAAAGAGAATCTAAAACGTTTACGACTTTTATAAACATTCAGATTGGTAAGAATTTACCACCGAAGAAAAAAGAAGTGGTCGGATTAAGATGATCAACAAATTCATTCACTACTATCTCCATTCATAAAGGACATTTAAGATGCTTAAGTCACTGCTGGTAAGTGTATTGTTAACTAGTGTAGCAACGACTGCCGTTCTGTCCGCTGAAGAAGACTCCGAATCAAAAAAAATCTCACCAGATTCCAAATCACTTCCAGGCGATAACACCGCAACTATTCTTGGGACACCTGATAAAGATGTTCAAGAGGCCTCTAAGGCCATTTTTGGAATTGATCCAAGAAACAAATTCTCTCTTTACCAACCTTCATATTTTGTCTTCGGTAAAGAAAACTTAAAAATGCAATTTTCAGGTAAGTATAGAGTCGCAAAAAACTACAATCTCTATCTCGCCTACACCCAGACAATGTTCTGGAATATTTATGACCAATCAGCTCCATTCGATGACATCACTTATTCACCGGAAGCTTTTTATCGCTTAGTTGAAGGTGATGATAAGTTTATTCGCTCTATCGACATCGGTATGCAACATAGATCTAACGGTGAAGATGGTGATAAGTCCCGCTCGATGAATCTGCTTTTCTTAAAAACAAATTTTGCAACAAAAATCAAACGAAACAATATTCTTGGAGAATTTAAACTTCAAAATATTTACAGTAAGGCCACTGCCAATAAAGACATTGTCGACCACATGGGTTTCTGGGAGTTAAAACTTATTATTACTCATGTACTAGTCCATAATACTCAAAGACTTGATGTAGAATACCGCTTTTTTGCCGGTAAAAGCGTCATTGACATTGGAAAAGGTGGACGAGAGCTAGGTCTTGTTTACCGCTTAGGAAGTGATAACTTCAACCCTGCTTTTTATTTGCAGTATTATAGTGGATATGCCGAAACTCTTCTTCATTATAATCAAAAAATTAGCCAGGCACGCTTAGGTCTACTTTTATTCTTCTAAAAAAATTCAAAAAAAAGGCCACCTAAATAAGGTGGCCTTTTTATATCGTCTGAATAATTAAAAATTATTTCGATACAACTTCAAGAATCTTAGCTTGTGGAGCATTTAAGAATTGCCCAACGAACACTGGAGATGCTGAAATATCAGTCACACCAAGAGTTAACTTTCTTTGGTTGTTTGAATCAACAAGAGAAACAATCCCCTTAGCTGAGTCGATAGATACCTTAGAGAACGTGATTAGAGCATTGTCGCTAACAAGAGCAGCTTCATAAACTGTTCTATCGTCAGCTCTCTTTCCAATAGAAAGAGTCATGCTGTAATTTCCAACTTGTACTGAGTGTTTCCCAATAAGTTGCTCTAGAGTTACACCTTCAACATTGTCTTGTGAGTAAACTGAAAGGTTTGACTTAACAAGCTTTCCTGAGAAAGTTGATTTTCCGTAACGAGCTGAAGTGAAAACACCTTTTACAGTTTTTGTTTCACGGTCAAGTTCCATTTTAAAGTATGGAGATTGAATTTGTGGGTTGTTTTCATTGTTGTAAATTTCTTCGTTTGAGAAGAATGTGTTTCCAAGAAGACCAGCTTGCTTGAAAGCAACTTGGATCACTCTTGAGCTGCTTGCAACAAAGTTAACAACTAAAGCGTCACGGTCATTTGACTCCATAACAACTACGCTATCAATTTTAAGGTCTTTGTTAACTTCAGCATTGTCGAAAACGATTGAGTAAACACCTTCGTGTCCAGGGCGTACCTTCATCGCTGCAAGAGTCATCTTGCGAACGATAGCAACACCAGCTTGGTAAAGGTAGTACTCGTCACCGATTTGGCGTGACCAGTTCTTAGCGAATTCAGCAAATCTAATCATCTCGTCCATTTCTTCTACGTTAGCAGCTTTATCAGATTTCTCTGAAAGAGTTGCTAGAAGACCGTAACGACCTGATTGAACCGCTTGTCCTTTATAAAGTTTAATATAAAGTTCGCTGTTGATTGGAGATACTTTTACATAACGGATAGAAACGTCACCTAAGAAGATTTTTAGATCTCTACATGACCATTCTGAACATCCATCAAGTTTTTCGTAAATCGGAGCAAGAACCTGAAGTTCTGTGTACAGGTTTACGATCGTTTTTTCAGTTTCGTTTTTGTTAAGTACATCTTTTAGGTAGTAAACGAATTCACCGCGAGCATCAAGACTTACAGTCTTTAATACTTCAGTGATTTCAGGATTACAAAGAAGGACACCTTGGGAAGCCAAACATGCTTCTACCATTTTTACAGCTGGTTCAAGTTTAGCATTTAATGCGAAACTTGGAAAAGAGACGACAAGTCCAAGAATTAGTAATAGTTTTTTCATATATACCTCAGTTTATTTTTTAATCGTAAAGTTAACTTTAAATTCGTGACCATTATCTAAAGTCACGTTCGCTACCCCTGAAAGATCAGCAGGTGCATTTTTTCCTACGATGTATACAGCGTAGTTCGTTTTACCGATGTCTGAAGACTTAGTTCCAAGAGTTTCATCGTTAAAAGTATAGTCAACACTTGAAACTGTTCCGATTTTCGGAGAGCTTAAGTAGATCGTTAGGTTCTCACCTTCTTTCATTTTAACTGTGAATGAATCTTCATCTAATCTATAAAGAGGATCTAATTCAACTTGGCCCTGAACTGCTTTCTCTTCAAATTTAGGGTTAATTGCGAAGTCGTAGTTAGCCGATGTCGAGAAGTCATCAAGAGATGACCAAGCGATATAGTGAGACACGACTTTACTTCTGAAGTCACGGATGGCCCCAAGAGCAGTTTCAATAACTGAGTCTTCACTCATTTGCCCCAGACCGTATGATTGAAGAGTATCTTCAAAAATACCAATTGATGCATTTGAAACAGAGTTGTAGTTTTCGAAAACATCCAGATTTGAATCAAGTTTGCTTACTTGTAGAAGAACATTTGTCTTCACTTCTTGCGCTACTGATTCCATACGAAGCTCAGCAATTTTTGCTTCGTTTTTTGCTTCCTTAACTTTTCTCTTGTAAGCAAAACTTAAACCCGAAAAACTAATAACAGACCACTTCACTTGCTTCACGTTGGCTTCAGCAGCGTGATTTAGGTGAATTGATGATTTGTACTTGTTACTGTTTCTAAGTGAGAAGTTTTGAAGTTTTTCAAGTTCAAGACCATCGATGATCGACTTGTTAAGCTCTGTTGAGTTTTGAGACAATTCGTATGCTGTACCGTTTGTTGTGCTGATCATAGTTCTGATCGCTGCTAGTTCGGCCGCATACATCTTGTAGATATCAACTCTTTCCATACCTAAACGAAGAATCCATTTTCTCTGATCAGCAAGTCTGTCTTTCGAGTACTTGTTTTCGATCCATTTAGCTTCTTGGTAAGTAAGAATTTGCATCTCTAGATCGATAGTCTTTAAAATTACTTCATGAGTAAGAATATCGTAGTAAAGGTGAGCTAATTCATTGTTGATCTGTTGGCGAGCATCATAAAGGTTGTACTCAGCTGATCTTGCTAGAGACTTATTTTTTGATACACCGTAGATCTTTGTAGGAATAGAAAGAACAGCGTCGATTGCGAGAGGTGCCCATAGGTAAGGAATCCCCATCGCCACACCCAATAGATGTCCTGATGTGATCGGGCTGAACTGAGCACGAGCAACGTTAACATTCTTCTTGGCAATGATGTAGTTTTCCATTGCTTCGTCGATGTCAGTATTTCTTTCGTTAGCTACGGCCTTCATGTCTGTTAAAGTTTTGCGTGCTGAAGAAGGTTGTAACATCCCATCCAGACTTTGCACTACTGTAGGTAGTGGGCTTACGACGTTTGCACTGGCAACTCCCATCGAAAGCACTAATATTAATGCTATTAATTTTTTCATATAAGTTAATCCTTCACCAAATTTACATTTTTAATTAAGAACGTGGAACAACGTTAGTCATCATGTTTGCACCAAGTAGACGTTTAAGCTTGATGTATTGAAGCTCTAGTTCGTACTTAAGTTTTGACGACTCTCTTTCAGCGTACATTAAATTTAATTCCGCTTTTTTTGTATTGATGAAAGAGTTTAATAATGAAGTCTGAGCAGCTACTGCTGCTGTGTACTCATCTTGTGCCATAGCTAGTAATTGATTTTGGTAACTGATTTTTTCTTGTTGAGATTCAATTTGTGCGTATTGAGCAACAACTTGGTTCTTCACTTCATAGATTGATTTTTTCTTGTTAAGTGCGATCTTGTTCACTTCGTGCTTAGCAATTGATAATCTTGAGAAGTAATCAAATCCTACTCCACCCCATGAAATCCAAGACACTGCTACACCTTTCTTTTGCTTGTTAGCAGCTTCGATTAAGTAATCGAACTGTTCAACTTCTTTAGAGTTATTCACAGCAATTGTTGAAGCTTCTTCAGCAGTAGCTGGGAAATCCAAAGTTGAGTTGTAGAAATTAGTTGGTGCCAGGTCTAGGGCCTCTGTGTTCTTAGCTTGAAGGATAAGCTTTAAAGCGTATTCTTCAGTGTTCACAATTTGTTTTCCGTTAACAGCTTGTGTGTTAGCAGAAACTACACCTCTTTGAGTTCTGTAGTATTCAGAGAAATCAATTGTCCCAAGATCGTAAGCTTCTTGTGAACGAGTTGCGATTTCTTGAGTGATTGCTTTTTCTTTGTTGAAAGATTCAAGCATTTCCTGGTGGTACTGATACAGGAAGAAAGTTTGTTCTAGATCTTGAAGAAGATTTCTTTTTACAATTGTTCTATTGATACTTGCTGCAACAGCAAGATCTTTAGATGCAGCTGCCTCGAAAAACCTTTGTGGCTCAGGAACGATACTTCTTAGAACTGCGTATTGATAGTCGACCATCAACATATCAACAGAGATCGTTGGAAGTAAGTTAAGAGACTTTGATTGTGCCTGGCTCTTTACTAGTACGTATTGCTCATATGCAATTGAAACATTGATGTTGTCATTAACAACAGCTTGCTTTGCAGTTTCCAGTGAATACTGTTGACCAGCAAACACTGAACTCGAAAACAGTCCTAATAGGACTACGAAACCGATAATCTTCTTCATACACACTTCTCCAAAATTTTTATACCCATAATTAACACGTTTACTTAGGAATCCTTCCTGCTCATCTATTGTTTATGTAATTTTTACTCAACACTGTTCCACCAAAGGCCCATATTTTTTCCAAGGCCAATAATAGTTCCGTACTGAACATCAAACTCCGCGAAAGTTTTTTGCCATCGAAGATCTAACAAACTTTCTTTGTTTATCCAAGAGTACGTAGAAAATTGAGGTGTCAGTTCTGCATTTTGATTAGTTAGCTCGGATTTCAAAAGACTCCCACCCATACATGAATAATCTCCATAACTTGTACTGAACCTATAACTAAATATTTCCTCAACTTTTGTCTGAATTTGGCAAAATTCGTCGTCTGCGAGCAAGTCTTTAGGAAGATTTAAGTCCTTAGTATTGCTAAACATGCGGATAAGCCCTGAATCACTTGAAGAAAAGTACGCACCAAAAGAAGTTAAAAATTTAACTTCAAAATTTGCAGGAGCATTCACTTCAATCGGCTTAGTATCCCAATGAAAAAGTTTTGTCTTCGGATTAAAATCCCAAATACCACCAGTCCCAGAAATAAAATAAGCACTGCCATTTATAATTTCTGCACCCAAAATGAGGTTGCTCATTTCCTGAATTTTAAAATGATTTAATTCATCCCAACTGACGGCATAAACAGTTGGAAACTCCTGACTGAAATTCGTCTGTAGAAGCATTTTTTTCAAATCAGCACTGGCCCACAACACTAGGTGTTTTTCATTGAGAGAAGAAGCGATCTTTGTCCACGTCTTGTCTTCTATATTAACCAGTATCGAATAATAAAGATCCTGATCGTGATCAGCATAATTTAAAACAGCATAAGGGTATTTGTATGAAGAAATCTTCACAATGTTCATGTCGATAAAATCAGGAGAACTTGGCACAGTAATGTCAACATTGAGAGTTCTATCGAGATCGATAAAGCTCATCGTGTTTTTTTCTATGGCCATTGTTAACAGTGGGCCGAACTGATTAGTGCTGCCGGTATGCTCTTTAATAAATTCGATCTGATCATCTTTAATTCTGAAAGTGATCTGGCCTTGAGGAAGAGTTTTTCTAAAAATAGTGTAACCCTGACTTTCAGTCACGTAGATGTGGCGTTTGACTTCAACTTTTAATAACTGATCAGGATCGGCAACATCAATCCATTCCATCAAACCATTATGGAAGTGCATGCGCTTGATCTCGCCTTTTTGATCATTGATACTATAGACAACACCGCTGGCAGTTAACACGATTCTTGAATCAACGTCCGCCTGATAAATGATTTTGCCCGTTTTCAGGTTCATCAGTTTTACGGAATCTAAAACGGCCAGAGAGTTTTTTGCCACCTTCACCGTCTCAAAATAAGGCAATGCCAGCGCTTTGATATCCTCAGGCAACTTTCCCCATCGCCTTTCAATGCTTACACGTGGATCAGAATGGAAATAAGGAATTCTCTGAAACCATGAATCCAGAGTTTTACTTTGTCCGCTATGAACCAGAATTTTCTGGCCCTTAGTCGAAAAGAATTTTAAGCATTGATTACTTCCAATCAACGTACAATAAGTATTCACCTGCACGTAAAGCTTATTAAGCTCAGCATCTATATCGTAGGTACTCAATCCCACCCAAAGATTAGTTTTAGGATAACAATCAGTACTGCATGGGTTTTCCGGTCTGCTGATCACACCATCTCTGGCGCTCAAAAGTTTCTCGGCATCACTCATCCATTTAGTCAGAAGCTCCGAGGTATTTAACCCCCATCTTCTTTCAGGTGTATCACTGGCAAGACTTGAATAAAGATTGCTCTCCATAATAAAGCGCAAACTAGACAGGCTTAAATCCACTCCTTCAATTTGGATGATGGCAGATCTTAAACCGGCCATCCAGCGGTCATATAAACCGGGAGATAAATTTTCAAACTGTTTTACCAGTGTATCGATGTCGTGAAACTTCTTTAAAAGTTTAGCGTCGCGACTGCTGGTTCCCCAATCTTCATCACCGGCACTTCCAGCTTTACAGTTATTATTTTTGCAATAAGCATAACCTGAGGTGACCACACTAATTCTTTGTCTGGCATAATTAAGGACATCATTCACTCCCATCTCAACTAACTTCAATGGGTCATAGCTACCTTTCACTCGTGAAAGAACAAATTGAATGAAGGCCGGGAATTCTTTTTTGATTTCGATATCAAATTGTTCTTCTGAATAATTTGAGCGGGCATTTTTAGGTTGAAGCACCCAGCTCGAATTAACGACAACCGGCCATCTGAAGGCCAGAATTTCTTTAGCACTTTTTGCCGGCCAGTCCTGATCCAGGAATACTTCGCGGGCAAGCAGGCGCACTTCTCTCGGGCTGGTTGAGGCCATAGTATATAGAGGTAATTCCGTAATTTCATCGTAGTGAGTTTCAGTAATAATTTTGGCATGACCAGAACCATTATTTTGAGTGATGATATAAGTTCCAGGAACTAGCCCTTCTTTATCTATCTTTACCGGGTAACCATCGTTGATAACAGTTCTGGTACTTGTCAGGTTCATTATATAATCAAGTGCGGCCATGAAAAGTTCATCTTCATACCAATTCGCGGCCGTATCGTATTTTCTCCATTCTTTCTTCATTGAGAAATGACCGAAAATATTTCCAGTGTCTGCAATTGTATTGGCCACTGGCAGAGAATTCATGCGGGCAAAAATCCAGCGCAATCCAACTAAAGCATCTGCACAGTCTGTAGGAATTTTATAGCGTTTAAAAAATTCTGGAGTCACTTCGTTTTGCAGCCACTGTGCGTACTTTAACTCCCACTCATCGCTCCATCTATTTTTAGCGGCCCATATGTATTCATTTTTTTCGCCTCTACCAAAAATCTTATCCTGATCTTTTTCTAATTTCGTTTGAATCGGCCATGAGTTTAAACTGGTGACGGCATTATAGTTTGGATAATTGACTGCGACGTATTTTTCTAATTCAGATTTATTTTTGAAAATTGTTTCAGAAAGTAGAGATTGATACTCTCCTCTTTGTTGGGTGAAATGTTTTAACTTGAGACCCGCGTCCGTTCTTTCGACAGAAAGAAAATGACGTCCCGTTAGTTGGGTACGCGACCACAACTCACTAGCATACGAATTATTAAATGTAATAAGGCACACCAATCCTAGTGTCCTCAAGATTCCCTTAATTATGATCACAAAACCCCATCACGAATTTGTCTTATCAATGTGTTCTAGGACGCGATTGACAGATTCGCCACTTAGTCTGTAATTATTACTGAGCACTCAAACGATCATTTAAAAATGGATTATAGTCGCGCCATGAAAACACAAATACTTGCCCTAACAATGCTTTTAAGTCTTGGTTTCTCAACTGCGGAAGCTAAACTAATTAACAATGATAAAACAGTCTGGATTGGAATTGAGCCATTGGTTCTTTCAACCATTTCTAAAAGTCATCAGCGTGTTTTTGAATATAAAGATGTGATCAAAGGTAATAGAGAAACATTCTTTAAGATTAAAGAATCAGAGATTGATAAGCTCTCTCATTTCATTCATCACAACTTTAAACGTTGTGGGGGTTTTAGAGTTCTTCATAATGAACCTAAGAAAGAAGAAAAACTGGCAAACTATAAATCATTATTTAATTCAACAGCCTTTGGATGGTACGATTTTCAAACAATGCTGCTTCCTGATTATTCAATCAATCAAGAAAGTACAGTTGAGGCCTGGCTTCCAGAAGTCTCAATTGATTATATGAATGGAATTGTCACTCACCTTTCTTCTTATAAGACTCGTTATTACAAAGCTCCTGAAGGAGTGGCCGCTCTTAAGTGGATTGGAGCTGAATGGTCGAAGTTAACGGCCTCTCGCTCAGATGCAAAAGTTGAATACTATCAATACGCAAACCATGATCAACCGACAGTGATTTTAACAATTGAAGGGTCAGACCCTGAAGTAAAAGATCAGATTATTATTCTTGGTGGGCATGGCGATTCAATCAACACTGATAATGAAGGAGTGGACTCACATGCTCCAGGTGCAGATGACAACGCTGCTGGAATTGCAGTTGTAAGTGACATCATTAGAATTATGGTTAGTCAGAACTATCAACCGAGACACACGATTCAGTTCATTGCTTATGCTGCTGAAGAAGTTGGAATTCAAGGTTCATATGAACTGGCCCGCGTTTACAGAGAAAAGAAAACGAAAGTTTTAGGGGTTATGCAGTTTGATGGCGTTAACTACAACGTTAAAAAAACTTACGACATGGCCTTAATCAGCGACAGTACAAACCCAGAGCAAAACAATTTCCTTGCGACACTTATTGATAAATACGTAAAAGCAAAATGGACTTGGGAACAATGTGGTTACGGGTGTTCTGATCACGCAGCATGGAACTACGAAGGATATAGAGCAAGCTTTCCTGTAGAGGCCATCAACGCTGAACAAACTCCTTACCTGCACACAGATAAAGATACATTTGATAAATCTGACTTCACGACTGAGCACGCTTCGCTTTTCACGAAGCTTGGAATCGCTTACCTTATCGAGTTAGATCAATAGCTGATTTTAGAATATTATCTTCTTTGATTTTCGGGTTCTGCTCCATAATGATATTGGGTTGAACCCCGACTCCTTCATACACTAGTCCAGGCTCCTGCCAATTCACACATGTAGGAATATTAATCGAGTACGGTGTTCCTTTAATAGGAAAAATCACCGGGTCACCTGATCCACCATGAGTAGTCGATCCAATAACGATTGAGCGTTTTTCATTTTTTAAGATTGAAGCAATTGTCTCACAAGATGAAAAGCATCCACTAGAGATGATAGTTGCCATCTTATTAGTGTAAAAAGTTTTTTTAGGCCTGTGTTTCGTATCTGTGTATTCGTATTCGTCATCTGACCAAAGAGACAGTTTAAAAGGCCAGAATTTTTCAAACCACTTTCGCTTTCCCGGATGAGTCTTTCTCAAGTATTTGAAGTGGTATAAGAAAACAGGTTTTTCATGGAAAGCATTCAGAATATATTCAACTTCTTCATCACCTCCGCCACCATTTTCACGCAGCTCCATGATGAGACGATCGCTTGGTTTGGCGCTGCTTAAGGCACCATCAAATTGGTTCTTAAAATTGTCGTAAACCTGCTCGCGAGACCAACTGCCTTTTGAATCGTCACACCACAAGTTCATAACACTGACTTTATAAATATCTGGGGCCAGCCTTTCTCCGCTCACACAAACTAAAGGCCTGTCGACAACAGGTTTCCAGTTTAAGTTAGTCGTGATGATTTTCCCTGATGTATTTTTTAACTTTAAGACCGTGGCCTCATTGTTATTTTTTTCTTTAAGCAGTCTGGTTAACCTGAAGTATCTTCCCCAATCTGTGGAAGCGGCCACTTCATATTTATTCTGCATTAAAAAATCTTTGAAAGGCCCATTATTCACTTCAAGGATTTCGTATTTGTCTTTAGCAAGTGCAGGTGTGCAATCTGCACAGGATTCAATCAGGTCAGATCCGACAACAAATTTAATCCCGTTACTGAATTTTTGATTTTTATCGGCGCGTTCATCAAACATCACCACATGGCCATCGTTAATGCGATTTAAAATATGATGAATGTCATTGATGTGATCGTCGTTTAATTCGTGAGTCTTTAAATATTCACGAAGCTCATCTATGACTTTTCTTTTATGAGCTTCGTTGTTGTAATAAAGATTAGCGTATTTTTCTTCAAGCTGTCTTAACAGCTGTTCTTCTGGTGTACGAGAAGAACAGGCCGATAAGATCAGTACTAATAAACAAAAAATTATTTTATTGCGGGCGTGGTCCATAAAGCATCGCACTTCCAAAAAAGGTGTAGAACAGCTTAGATCTGTCGTTTGGATCTATAGTAGCTGATCTTGCATTGGATTGGTATGGAGGAATTGTATTTTTCCCCCAAGTGCTTCCGCCATTCGTCGAATAATAAAGTCCACCGTTACCCCAACTACCGTCGACGGAGTGAAGTCCATTGACGTAAACATTACTTGGGTCAACTTGATCTAGTGTGACAGTCAAAGGATGCGTGTACTGCAGTTGCCTCGTCCACGTTGCTCCTCTGTCGGTACTTTTCCAAACCCCTGTCGCCAGCCAGTTTGAATTATTTTCGTAATCCGTCAGATAAAGTGTGTTGCGCGAGCTTCCGCTTGAGAAGTCTACCGCAAAAGAAGTTGGGTAGTACCACAGTCCTGCCGTGACGCCGCTTGGACGTGTCACAGTCCCTCTTAATAAAGTCCATGACGCTGCACCAGGAGCAAGATAATAAATCCCTGTACTGGAGCTGTTAGAGAACGTGGGAGCATCTCCAGCAAGAAGCGCGTAAACTCCACCATTGTCCGGGTCCACTTCAATTTGTGGAATGATTTTAACTCCACCAGGAAGTCCAGTATTAAAGAGAGACCAAGTTGCTCCACCATCTAGTGATCTCGCAATTCCTGTTCCGTGTAATCCAGCGTAAATGGCATTGCTGCCATTGTCGTATCCGATTGAAAGAAACTGACGATTGAAAGTGCCGTTCGTTGGCGTGAGTCTCGTCCAGTTTAAACCTCTGTTGGTTGATTTATAAACTCCTCCCTCATCTCCATTGGCAGCGTTTGCATGCCACTCCATCGGGAAGTCATGTTGAGAACCTGAAACTGCGTACACTACGCGGTCATCATCAGGATCAAACGCATAATCATAATTGCTGTTGTAGCCTACTTTGGAAATTCTAAAACTTTTTCCTCCGTCCTCTGTTACCATTCCACCCATATCGGCCATCGCCGCATATCCTATTTGTGGATTCGTTGGGTGAAACTTAAAACGATAAACGGATGTGACTTCAAGTCCTGTCGATTTCCATTTTTTTGCTTTCGCGCGAGCTCCAGTATCAGCGTACTTTGTAAAAGGAGCATTCCAGAAGTCCCCTCCATTTTTTGAAGAGTGTAAGAAGTAGTAACCTGTTCCACCAACTGAGGCCGGTGATCTTAAGTGCACGTCAAAACTTTCATATCCGCTGTCATCCCATCCGATATCTAGAGCAGCAGCACTGTACTCCATCTTATCCTGGCCCCAGGCCGCAAACGGAGTTACATCGTAGTTAATTTGATTTAATTTTAAATTCCAAGTAGCACCTGAGTCTGTGCTTCTCCAGACTTTTGTACCGTACTGGCGAATCCATGCAGTCGATCCCGTCACGAAAATAACCTTTGAATTATTTTCGGCCATCTTAATATGATCGCCGGCCTGTTGAGTTGTTTGTCTAAAAGACATCGCTTCATTTCCAAGCCACACATAACCGCAGTGATCGTAATGAGCGTTCATACTTGTGACACCCCAATCGCTGGCAAAAGGCTGAACTTCAGAACAGGCACCTTTTCCATTGTTATCAATATAAGCAAACGTAATTTTATCTAAGTCTCTACCAGCAGTGAATGCTCTGATCGTAAGCCCAGCAGATGGAGCATGAACGCGAGTGAAGCTTGATCCTTGATCTACTGATTTATAAATTCCATTTGCTGTCGCATGATAAATGATGTGTCCGGTTTGATGATAATCAATATAGGTTCCGCGAGAGTCTCCGGATACACCTGATAACTTTGCCCAGCTTAATCCATTATCTCTACTTTGCCATAGTCCACTTGTCGTTCCGGCGTACATATAGTTGGCATCGTAACTATGTGCTCTCCAGTATTTAATTTTTTCTCCTGAAGCAAGAGCGAAAGAAGAAATTTTCGTCCAGTGAACTCCGGCATCCTCACTCCTCACAGGAGTTCTTCCGGCCGGTGCATGAAAAACAACTTCCGGGTCAGCTGAAAACCCAACACCGGCAGCACTGTCTAAATCTGATGAGTATGTTGTTTCGTTGTGATTGATTCCGTGCCAGGTCACACCTCTATCGACACTTCTAAAGAGTGTTCCCATATCTGTTCCGACAAACCATAAGGAACTATAAGGTGAAATAGAAAATCCACTCATCGCTCCACCTCCGCCAATTCCGCGCGGTTCATAGATGCGTTCTATTGGATCATCAGCGATCTGACGTTCTCTGATCTGAGTTAAAATAAATCCAGATGTACTGATTTGATCTTGAATCGGTTCTTCACCTGTTGATGTGCTTGAACCAGACCCGCCACCACAAGAAGATAGTGTGAGTAAAATAAGAGATAAAAAAAGCGTATGCTTTACTTGAAAGTATTTCATAGTTGAGTCTCCAGTGAGTTTGCAGGGAGCTTACGAGAGCTATGAATTAATTTTAAGTGAAGAAGTGAAATGCCTATGAGTGGCGGGAATATTTTGCCTACAAACACTGATGATTTAGTGGTGTCACTATGACTAGAGAAACCGACAAAAAAAACCTCTTCGTGTGAAGAGGTTTGATTATATTACGATTTGAATTTTGATTTTAGTTTTTGATCATTCTGAAGAACGTGACCATTTTAATCGCCGTATAATAGCTGATTAAAATGTTAAATAGGATTGAGTGCCTTTGATCGATATAATAAACATCATACTGGATCTTTTCACTAGCAGTTGCATCGTATGGAAGACAGATTTGAGCAAGGCCTGTGATCCCCGGCTTTACTTCGCGACGACGAATATACTTAGCAATTTCTTTCTCATAAATTTCTACGAATTCCGGTCTTTCCGGGCGTGGACCAACAAAAGACATTTCTCCTGTTAGCACGTTAAAAAGTTGTGGAAGTTCGTCTAAGTGACTTGCACGAAGAATTCTTCCAAGACGTGTAATGCGCGGATCATTTTTTGTCGCAAGAATAGCGCCTGTCTTTGCTTCTGCATTTTCAATCATAGTACGAAACTTATAGATTGAAAATTTCTCACCATCTTTTCCAACGCGAGTCTGTGAGTATAAAACTTTTCCGCCCATACTCAACTTAATGGATACGGCAACGAACAACATAATCGGCGAAAAAAGCACTAGAAGTAAAATCGCGAAGGCCGCTTCAAAAACCGTAATCGCTTTTTCTCCAATAGTAAGATGCCTGAAGAGAAAAGAATCTGTGTAGAAGAAATTCTTCATATCAAATTTTTCAATATCCAATGTTCCTGTACTTGAAACAGCTAGTTCAGTCATACAAATACTCCAAGCATTTCCAACAAATTATGCAAAGTTTTTTTAAGGCAAATAAATATCATGCACATTTTCGAGTGGCCAAAACTAATGAACTCACCCGGTAATAATTACTGGTTGCTACAGCAAGGAAAGTACCATGTGGATAACTTTTGAGTGATCTTGGATTTTTAAGCTCTTAGAATTAGATGACTAAATTGAGTCTCAAGATGAATTAGAAAGAATGCCCCAATCCCATTGGGAAAAAAGGCATTTTTACGATTGTTAGGATTTCAAAACATTGTGAAATAAAAAATTCGATTAGGATTAAGACTTAAACTTACTTAAAGTAGTGGAAAGTTTGTTCACATAAGGGAAGATAGTCGCTTTTAATTTATCTTTTACAACGGACTGCTTTGCGGGAGTTGGATTATAACCTCTATTTCTCAAACGATTGTTTAGTCTCATCGCCTTACTCCACATCAACGTCTCATCAGAATGATAAAAAACTGAAAGAGTGATCGAGATATCATCCATGCCATTTTTTACATAGTGTCCGGAAGTATATGGTATGTGAACGGCTTCTCCCGCCTTGAAATTAAATTTATGAGCATAGGCTTCCATCTCATCTCTCCAGGGAGGTGTCTCTACATCCCAGTCCAGATAAGCTTCTGTATCTCTCGTCGCCACAACTGCTTCATGTCCTGGAGGAAAGACTGCTAGCTCTTTGCTTCCACGAATCTGCATAATGAAATTAGAAAAACGGTCAAAGTGAAATGGAGTCACTGCACCGGGAGAGGCAATAAAGAGCCATATCATTGGCACATGGGCCTTCTTCCCCGTTTTATTGATCTTCATAAACCCTTCAACGTCGCTCAGAATATCCTGAAACAAGTCTTTGAATGATGGGTGGAGTTCTGCACTCCTTACCGCAATATAAGAATTAGAAGTGCGAATTGTTTCAACAATTTCGTTGATATCAAGTTTATCTTTTTCTTTAACCAAGGCCTTGTCGAAATTAATCCCCAGGTGATCAAGTCCTTTGGAGAACATCACCTTGTCTTTAGGGTGAGTGAGAATAACCTTTGAGATATTCTCAAGGCTTAATGCTGGATGGTCCACTAGCTTATGATTTATTCTAAACGGCTCACGATCAATCAGGTCAGTTTTAATATCGCCAGAAAAACATTTTAGATCTTTCATAAATTCACCTATTTTTTTAAATATATATTTTTCAAATGTTCGTTTAACTTTTTTTCGAATTCGCGGAAATCTATTTTTTTATTGCTCATAAAAACCGGTGAGGAATAAAAGAAATTCTCACGGCGAAGTGTATCCATCCAGGTTTTAGCGGCGCTCAGAGCTGCTGCCGGACCATCGTTGTTTGTTATCGCAGTTTCTATAAGGCGAAGTTTTTTATAGGCATGAAGACCTTCAGTTGCCAGCTCAAAACGTAGAGAGTGTAAAAGTTTACCATCTGTCGTTGGGTAGAACATGACCACATCGGACTCTCTTCCATCGAAATCGTAGTAAGGGTAATTGTTAACGGCAGTCGCATGCCACTCTAAATACTGGGATAAACCGTTCATTCGGGCAATATACAGCCCCAATCCGAAAGAAAAACGTGGGTCATCAAGATTTCCGGCCGAAGCGTTGTAAAGACCCCAGCGCTGGTTATTACTCTTTAGTTTCCCGACATCTGACTTGGATAAGCTTGAGAAAAAACCGTAGTCAAAGGTGCTGTTAAGCTTGTTTGAGTCTCCTCCGTGGAATGATCCAAATCCGCCAAGGGCCATGAAGGGAAAAAACTTTTGATACTTTTTAGCAAGCTCGATATCTGAAGCGATCTTGTCCGAGTATCCACCGGCCTCATCACTGAATGTATGAACAATTTTAGGCCAATTTTTATTCGCTAAAAGTGACTTCAGGTCACCGCTGGATTTTTTATAGTAATCTTCTTCACTCATGTCTCCTGGTTTTTTGCCAAGATCCAGGTAGGACTGAGGGAACTGCCCGCCATAAGAATAAACTGTATTCATTCCCCACTTAGCAGACTCTTTAAATAAATCATTCAAATCACCAATGTCTTCTGGAAGGCCGGTGAAAGTCGTGAATCCTGCCTGACCTAAAACATTGACGGCCATATGACGATATTTTTTTCTAAGGGCCTCGTATCCATCTTTGGGAAAATAACTGTATGGAAGTGGATCGATACCAAAAAATCCAACCGGAAATTCGATTTTAGGTAATGAGTAAGAAAGAACTGAAATCTCTAACGGAAATTTTGTCGTCTCACTTCCATGATGGAAGACAGCTTCGCCGGTGAATTTTCCTTGAGGAGTTTTTTCATCGATAGGAATTTGTAGCCATACATAACGGGCCTGATTTTTCTTCACAACAATTGAATGATCAATCATTGGTTTTAAATATTTTCCTGTGATCAGATAAGTTTCATGATTGATGTCTGGTGATGTGTATTGAAATACCAGATCACTAACATCAATATTTTCTTTGCTGATTTTTTGTCCTTTTTCATTGGTAAAATCGCTAAAACTCCAGCTAATTTTCTCATCTGCGTTTCCAGCTGTGAATTGAATCAATTGATAAGGTCTGTCTCCTGCGCCACCACTAAAGGCCAAATTCTGTGCACTCGCCTTTTTTGAATTAGTTGGACTCAGGTAGAGATCTGGTTCAACAACGCTGATAGAGAGTTTTTGATTGGAACTCTTGTCTGTTTTTTGAAGAGATCTCGACATCCAGTCAAATTCAAGTTTAGACCTTTGCTCCAGAGCTGCTTTATAAGCTAAACCTTGAGAGTCTTTTTCTTTATTCCAAAGAACTAATGAATTTAAGCTGATTCCTGTTTCGTCACCTGAAAAATCAATGTCTAAGTACCCATTGGTCACTTCAACAGACTTATCAATGTGATTAAAAACTTTTGCCAAATACAAGTCATAAGGATGATCTGTAGGTTGCGGCACAATTGATTCAAATCTTAGTAGATCGCTTAAAAATTCTTTTCCTGATCCTCTTGATTCTTTAAATACGGGAGAGCCATTGACTGAAACCGTACGATCTGACCAAAACGGAACATCCCAGTAACCTAATTTATCTATAACCAGGTCCATTTGGTATTTCCCATTGGGTAACTTCACTCTGAAATGGCCATCAAGAAGTCCAATTGTATATCTCAGCGCTTCGCTGGCATATTGAGAGTCTTCTACCCTCCAGAATTTTGGATCAACAAAACCATATCCAGTATTTTCATTGAATAAGTTCTGGCTTGTCACCTTAGTAAGATTTCCAGTTCCAGGTGCACGGTGAGATGTGAAATCGAAGGCCCATACTCCATCTGGTATTGCCGGCATTGGATTTGATGAAAGATAAATATTATCAATCATGAAATTCTTTTTTTCGTACGTCGCCTTTTTATCTGGATCGATCACCACAAAAATTTTATCCAGTTTTGCCAGGTTCACAGAACGTTGAAAACGGTGTGATCCTCTTTCTCCCAAATACTGAGTGAGATTAAAACTTAATTTGTTCCATCCTGGGGCCAGGGTTTGTTTATAATTTGTCTGCGACCAGTAGTTAGTCGTTTTATCATCAGCAAGGGTTATGAAAAAATCGGTATAACTTTCATTGGGGTTAAAGACATCCATTTCCAGGCGATCGTACCCAGTCCAGTCTTTCACTGGCATTTTGCCAACTTTGAAATTGTAAAATTCCTGTGGACTAAATTCACCTGCTTTATTTTTGACAGAAAAAGGATGGCCTGCTTCAGATCCTTCAAAAGTGTAGAGTTTTTTTCTTGCAGCTACTGGGGCCGCAGTAAAAGACTTTGCCATTCTATTACTTTGAACGGGCAGTGGTTCCGGTTTTTCAATAGAAACTTTATCTTCAGCACTTTCAACTTTTTCGATATAAAAATCATCAACCCAAATTTGTCCTGGAGCTTTTAATCTAAACCATACTGTCAGATCTGATCCCTTCACTCTTACTGAATACTCGATTTTTCTCCAGTTATAATCTCCACTCAAGTCCATAAAAGGTGACTGAGTTCCAAATCCACCATCGTAAAAATGCCAGAAAGAAGTTCCTTCCGGACCCTTTTGAACATTTTGTGCTCTTACATAAGAGATAACTTTATAAAGTCCTGGAGAGAGGTCATTCCAGGTAAAGTAAGCGGTCTCGCTTTCACCAAAGTCAGTTGATAACCACATGCTGGTTTGATCTTTATCTCGTCCCATATTCGTTACATAGGCGGCCAGACCTTCACCATAAAAATTCCATTGAGGCTCTTTAGGATTAAAATTGAAACTTTTCGAATAAGCACAACCAACAAGAAGTGAGAAACTCAAAAGCATCGAACGAATATATTTCATTTTCATAATTTTTTAGATGATTTTTTTTAATACGGTTATAAGTTCAGGACTTTCAATAAAATTTTCGTGAGTCCCATTAATCTCATAGGTTTTAATTTCACCATTAATGATTCCCTTCCACCCCATAACTGGATCGCTGTACCAGCCTGTTGGCTCGAGCTTTGATCTTACAAGATGAAGGTCTCCAGTGAAACGTTCTGTTGGATAGTACTTCCAGATGGCCTGGTAGTTCTTTCTTTCAATTTCTTTAAGTAAAACTGGTAAAGGAACTGGAAGACCAAGTTGGCGGTAAATTTTCGCCTGGAATCTATTAATCAAATTCTTACCTCTGACGACGAAAGCATTTTTTATTTTTGCTAAAAATGGTCTTCCTCTTTCGGTTGTATATGATTTTAGATCGAGATTGGGTCCAAATGTATCGAACATAATAAGCTTATCGATTTTCTCACCTGATTTAAGCAATTGGATAGCTGCTTCAAAAGCAATCATTCCCCCCATTGAACCACCAGCTAAAAGATAAGGCCCTTCTGGTTGAACCAGTTTAATTTCTCGAATGTAACTTTTGGCCATTTCTTCAATGCTTCTAAGAGGTGGAGTCACCCCATCCATTCCCACAGATTGAAGAGCAAGTAAGGGTCTCTCGTTCTTAGTGGCGGGTACAAGAGTCACATAGTTCAGAATATTTCCACCTACTCCGTGGAAGCAGAAAAATGGATTCTTATGACCTGTCGATTTAATCGCGACCATCGATTTAAAGATTTGAGGGATGACAGTAATCGACTCACTTACGAGTGATTTGTTGTCATTAAAAAATGTGTGAGCAGCACCAGGAGTTAGCTTAGCTTCAAGATTTATTACAAAAGCATCAAAGTCTTCAGCTTCAATCAGAGCGGCCAGTGGAAGATTGATTTTAAATACCGAAGCAATTTTTGAAAACAACTGTACGGCAAGTAATGAGTTTCCACCAATATTAAAAAAATTATCATTGTTCTTTAATTCGCTGACGCCAAGAACTTCAATCCACATCGCACGCATTGTTTCTTTGATGTTGTCATTTTTTTCAATATTTGTGACCGGAGCTGTTGGTGCTGCTGGTTCTTCTTTTAAAGCAATATTTTGAGACTGAACTTTTGGCAGAGATTTTTTATCAATCTTTCCATTTAATGTTTTTGGAATTTCCTTCATATGCGTGAAGTGCGAAGGAATCATGTAAACTGGAAGTTTTTTACTAAGTGTTTCTCTCAAAACGCGCTCTTCAATGGGAGCACCTGTTATTGTTGAAAGATAAGCAAAAATTCTTACGTCGCCAGGTCTATATTCACTGGTAATAGCGGCAGCAACATTTACGCCTGGTACTTTTTGTAATTCGGCCTCAATTTCGCCTAACTCAATTCTATAACCTCTGACTTTAACCTGCCCATCATTTCTTCCTAAGCACTCGACTTCGCCGTTACAGATGAAACGTGCAAGGTCTCCAGTGGCATACATTCGTGCGCCCGGAATAAATGGATCGGCCATAAATCTTTCGTTCGTCAGGTCTTCTCTACCGAAGTACCCGCGTGCCAGACCGTATCCACCGATGAAAAGCTCACCCGTTGCACCGATTGGTTTCATAAAACGATTGTCATCAAGAATATAAAGAGAGGTATTAGCGATAGGACGCCCGACAGTGATGAACTCATCGTCTAAGCTTAATTTTTTACATGCTGACCATACAGTTGTTTCCGTCGGGCCATACATGTTCCAGACTTCACTACAAATGGGAATCAGTGTCTTTGCCAGGTCTATTGGGAAAGCTTCCCCACCACAAAGAATCTTAATTTTTTTACTTCCTCTCCATCCTGAAGCAAGCAGCAGTCTCCATGTTGATGGAGTGGCCTGCATCATTGTGATGTCTTTATTTTCCAGGATATTTTTTAGAGAGTTTCCATCCATCGCCTCACTGCTAGTGGCAAGGTAGATACTTCCACCAGTAATAAGTGGCAGGAAAAGTTCCAGTACGGCAATATCAAAACTTAATGTCGTCACTGCCAGGATTTTATCATTTAGGCCAAATCCAATTTTCTCTTTCATCGAAAGAAGAAAGTTCGTAACCGATCCGTGAGTTAACTGAACACCTTTTGGATTTCCAGTACTACCTGAAGTGTAGATGACATAGATTGTATCGGTTAATTCATTTTTAACCTCAGGAACAGCTCTATCAAAACGAGGTTCGTTGATGATTTGAGAAATAAGTAACTTTTCTCCACCATGAGTAAATCTTGATGATAGAGACTCTTCAGTTATTAAAATTTTAGGAGTTGAACTCTCAATCATGTAATCCAGACGATCCTGTGGAAATCCTGGATCAAGTGGAACATAGCCCGCTCCCGTTTTTAAAACACCTAAGATAGAAGCGACAATATTCACATTTCGAATTAAAGAAATACCTACCAGTTGTCCTCTGCCGACACCTTTTTCAATCAAGGCGTTCGCACAACGATCAGCAAGTTTATTCAACTCTCCAAAAGTTATTTTTCCATTGCTGGTTTCAATCGCAACGGTATCAGGATTGTGTTTAGCATTTTGCTCAAAGATTTTATGAAATGGCACAAAGCTATCTGTCTTGGTCCATGTATCATTCCACTTAAGCATGATTTGATCTTCATGCGCTAATGGAATTGATTTTACAATATTTAATGGCCTCTGCTCATTTTCAATAAGTGTATCCAAAACATGGAAAAAGCTCTCTGCAAAACGCTCGATTGAAATTTCTTTGAATAAATCTTTTCTAAATTCAAAAGCACCTTCAATTTTTCTATCGCTCGACTTAATCCATAGATCAAGGTCGGTATGTGTTGAGGCCTTGTCGATATTGATTTGAGTGTAAGGAGCACCATTAAGTTCAGCTGAACGATTACTTACATCCTGATAGGAAAAGAAGGTTTGAAAGATAGGAGTTCTGCTCGCATCTCTTGGATAATTGATTTTATTTAAGACAATTTGAAATGGTACCAATTGATTATCAAAAGCATCCAGACAAGTATTGCTTACCTGCTTCAAATTTTCTTCAAATGACTGATTCAAATTAATTTGAGATCGCAAGGCCACAGTATTTACAAAATAGCCAATGGTCTGCATGATCTCAGGCTGGTTTCTTCCTCTAACAGGAAGACCCACGATAATATCATCGAGCCCACTGTAGCGTGCAAGAGTCACTTTAAAGGCCGTCAAGAAGACATTGAATAGTGATGAACTATGAGCACGGGCATACTCGCGAAGAATATTAGTTCTCTCACTTGAAAAAACAAAAGGAAAAGTTGATCCTTCATGCGAGACGACCAATGGACGTTTATAATCCAACGGCAGATCAAGGATTGGCAATGGGGCCTTTAACTTCTCTTCCCAATAAGTGATTTGTTTATTGAGAACTTTTTCAGTTATTAAATTATGCAACCATGAACTATAGTCGGCATAAGTAATATCGGGATTTTTAATAAATGAAGGGACTTCATTTTTTACGTAGGCCGAATACACAGTATTGAGCTCTTCGAAGAAAATATCAAAACTCCATCCATCCCAAACAGCATGGTGGACCATGAAGAAGAAAACATAATCTTCCGGACCTAGCTCATAGAGCTTTGCTCTTAATAATGGTGGTTCTGCTTTATCAAAGGCAAGCTGTGCTTCGCGGTTTAATAAATCAAGGACGCGCTCTTCTGTTGTTTTAATTAACTCCAGATGGGGCTTAAACCTGACATTATTTTTATCCAGAATTTTTTGAACGGGTATCCCGTCTTCAACGACAATCGCCGTTCTAAGAGAAGGATGCCTTTCAATAATAAAATGCAGCGTTTTTTCTAGTGCGACACGGTCAATCTTACTTCTAATTCTGATAGAGGCCGGAAGATTGTGCATCAGTGTCTGCGGGTGCATTTCTTCCAGATACCATACTTGCATTTGATTATGGCTGACATTGACTGAAGTTAAAGCATTGGCCACAAGAGCTGGTAAGTTATTTTTTGGTGTTTGTAATCCACTGCCGATTTTATGAGAAAGCTCAAGGATCGTCGGGTTTTCAAAAATATCTTTTATAGTAAAACTCGATTTGAATTCATCTTCAAGCATTGCGGCCACCTCAATAGCAAGAAGTGAATGGCCACCAATCGCAAAAAAATTGTCTTTCACATCCAATGAATTATTCAATAAGACTTGAGACCAGATATTTTTTATTTTTTCTTCTACCTGAGCATTGCGAACCAAGACCTGTGCAGTTTTTTGTTCTTCAACGGCCACTGGTATTGGGATTTTTAAAAATGGTAACTGAAATGACTTGATATGTTTTGTAGGATTTGTAACAAGCTGATTCAATAATTCCAGAAAAGTTGAAAACCAGTTTTCAATAGTCGAAGAAGAAAAGAGATTCGTGTTGTACTGACACTCAAGGATCAGTTTATCCCCTGAACTTACGGCATTGATAAACAGCTCGAAGTTCTCATAGTGTCTGGGAATTGTATTATATGAAGTCCTAATGCCCTCAAAACTTAACCCTTGATCTGGTGCCTGCTGATCAATGTTGAACACTACATTTAAAAGTGGCATTTGCCCTGGAGAACGCACAATATTTTTTAAATCTTTAACCAATGGCCCATATGAATAGAACTGGTGATCAAAGGCATCAAGCATTTTTGATCTTACCGACTTCATAAAAATATTAAATGGCAGGTCTTCTTTAATTGTTGTTCTTAATGGAAGAAGATTAACCATATGCCCGACAAGATCATTCTGACCTAATCCCGACTGCGCCGCTGATGCCATTCCTACAACAATGTCTTGTGACTTTGTCAGATTGTATAAGAGAATATTAAATGCAGACATCAAAGTGCTATAGAAACTGCAGCCTTGGGTTGCACCTAATTTTTTAATTGCGCGCACGAGTTCAACACTCACTGTGACATCGTAACGAGCGCTATTAAATGTTCTAAAGGCCGGGCGTTTTAAATCTACCGGAAAATTATTGGTGACCAGAGGTTTTTCAAATTCTTTTAGCCAATAAGCTTTATGCTCTAAATTTACTCCGTGGATATATTCATCAACTGCAAAGTCTGCAAACTGATGTGCTCCTGAACTTTTTGGAGTTTTATTTTTTATGACAGCTTCATAGAACTCGCTTAACTCCTGAAGCAAAATAGCAAAAGACCATCCATCACAAACAATGTGATGAGCAGAAAATAAGAAGGTAAATTTCTGTGGTGAAATTTTAACGAGGGTTGCACGATAGCATGGCCCTTTAATCAGATCATACTTGAATTGAACTTCAAATTCTTTTAAAGCATCCAGGTCCTGAGTCGTTTTATGAGAGTAATCAAGATAATTAATATTATCCGGAGTAAACTCTTTTACAAAAAAAGTTTTACCATCACTGCTGAAGACCGAGCGAAGTGCATCGTGCTTGATAAGCAAGTGTTGAAAAGCGATGTTTAATGCATTCGAGTTAAGGGCACCGTCGAAATCAATGGCCAGCGATTCGTTATAACAAAGAGTCGCATTGGCATCCATAACTATAGAGGCCCAGATTTCTCTCTGGGCCGCAGTTGATGGAACAGCTTTTGATAATGGGCCTGTCTCAAATGGATTGTAAGTGACTTTTTGTTTCTTAGAGTCACCACTTACAAATTTTGCATCCATTCTTCTAGCCCTTTAGTAAGTAATATTCTCCTGCATTTTCTGGATCTTCAACGAACCATGCAGGATTTCCTTTTTCATCTCTTCCAATTTTTGCACCAACCATTGGTGCACCTTTTTGGTCGAAGACTTTTGGATCAAGATTAATTTCGTTAGTATTAGAGTTCGCATTTACTGGAAAAAGTCCCATTTTTTGCATTGTCTTCACTGCACTCTTAAATGCATTTAAAACTTCTGCTAATTCCTGATCTGTGTGAGCAAGATTAATGAACCATGGAAAACCGTCATAAACGTGTACTCCGTTATATCTTAGAATAGCGAACAACAAATCACCACTAGTAATATCAGCATTCCACTTCGGCTTCATTAGTGGACCAAAGTTGTTCATTTCGATTGGAGCATTTTCTGTTAATAAGAAAAGGTTCAAATCATCAGCAAACTTTTGTGCCTTTTTATTCAATTGATCAAGACGCTCTACTCCGCCTTCTTTTAAAATTTCCAATGCACCTTTTGCTGCTGCTAACGCTAATGGATGGCGAACGAATGTCCCTGCGAAATATGTGACTCCAACAGTCGGAGTTGAATCATCTCCATATTGCCAGTGACCGCCATCAAGTGCATCCATATATTCAGATTTACCTGAGACCACACCAATTGGCATTCCACCACCTACGATCTTCCCGTAAGTACAAAGATCTGCACGGATTCCAAAGTAACCTTGTGCTCCTGCTGGGTGAACTCTGAAACCAGTGATGATTTCATCAAAGATTAAACATGTTTGTGATTCCAGAGTAATTTTTCTTACTTCTTTTAAGAACTCTACCGGATGAAAGTTACAACGACGACTTTGAACTGGCTCTACTAGAACCGCAGCGACCTCACCGGCCATCTCTCTAATGATTTGTAGTGACTCTGCTGTTCCATAATCTAACACGATCATGTTAGAAACCGCTTCACCGTTAATTCCTGGTGCCGCTGGAAATGACTTACCTGATTTTGATCCACGTAAAATAACTTCATCGTTGATCCCGTGATATGAACCACTGAAAACGATAATTTTTTCTCTTCCTGTCACTGTACGGGCAATTCTCATGGCACCTAGTACGGCTTCAGAACCAGTATTACAGAAAGCTGTTCTTTCGTTTCCAGTCATTTCGTTAATCATGTTTGACACTTCAGCAACCAATGGGTGTTGAGGGCCAAGTTCGATACCATCTTCAATTTGTTTCAGGACATGCTTTTTAATGATTTCGTTTCCGTTACCAAAAAAGTTTGAACCGAATCCACAAGTCATATCGATGTACTTGTTGTCATCAATATCCCAAAGAGTTTGAAGGTATGATTTTTTCACAACGATTGGGTAAACAACTTCTTTACTCTCAGGTTTGAATCCTGTCACAACACGTGGGTCAGCGTGATTCTTGCGGTTATCCTGAGTGAATTTTTTAGATCCTTTTGTCTTTGCTGTGTACTGCTCGAAGAAATTTTTGATCTCTTTATTTTGAGCATCAGTTAACTGAGCTGTCTTTTCAGTTGAGATACGCGCTTGAGCTCCGAAAGCGTCTTTTACATTCGTGACACTTACTTTTCCTTTTTTCTCAGCAACTGCAACTGCTGGTGCTTGTGCTTGTTGAACTTGAGGAGCCGCACTCATCGCTGCAGGGATCTGCATTTGCACTTCAGTATTTTGAACTGGAGATAAAGTTGTTGAAATTTGGTTTCCGCTTAAAAGCATGATCTGTTGAGACATGAGTTCAAGCTGACGATTGATGATTGATTCTAATCCGCTTCCACTTGTTACTGGTGCCATCGTTGGAATGATCACTCTTTGTTGTTGTTGCTGCTGAACAGGTGCTTGTTGTACCGGAGCTACGGCCTGAGTTGGTTGAACAGGCGTATGTACAACAGGAGCAGCAATTGGTGCAGGAGTTGAAACCTGAACAGGTGCTGCGACTTTAACTTCTACTTTATCTACTAAGTGATTAGCTAAAAGATTAATTGATCCGTAATCTTCCATCAGTTGTCTGAAAGTTACAGTTGTCTTTAACTCTTTCTTTAAAAGAAGAGCGACCTGGGTAAGAAATAACGAGTCCATTCCCATTTCCAGGAAAGTTGTATCGTTATCAAAGCTTCCGACTTCAATTCCTGAAGATCTTTCGAATAACTCTACCAGAGTATTTTGAAGAGATGTAAGTTGAGTGTTCATAGTTCCATTCCTATTGATTGTTTCAGACATATTAAGAGTTTTAAGAGTTTTTTTATTTTTAGGCTCAAGCCAAAGTTTTGTTTCTTCGAAAATATAAACTGGAGCTACGACTTTCTTTCTATCTACTTCTGCAAAAAGAATACGAGAATCAGAAACTTTGATTCCTGATAACCAAAGATCTCCCAGCGCCTTATTGAAGCTCAGGTTCTCAAGCTCGGCCTTATTACCTGAAAGTAGAGTCACGATTTTTGTATCTGATCCAGTGATTAGGGCCATTTCTTTTTTAGCAAGGTTGGTAAGAATGTTTTTTGTTCCTACTTCCAGTAAAAGAATATTTGGTGTTGCCAGGACTTTCGCGATAGTGCGAGAAAACTGGACTGTATCGATAATGTGGTTGGCCCAGTATTCCGGTGTCCCAAAAAGATCTAGTTCCATCTTTGTTGTGACCGTTGAATACATTGGAGACATTGGTTTTGAAATTGGAAGTTCTTTTAAGAACTCTAAGAACATTCCAACAGCTGGTTTCATCATTCGAGAATGGAAAGCGTGAGATGTTTTTAATTCAATTGAAGCGATATCAAGATCAGCTAACTCTTTCTTGAAAGCATTAACATTATCGATTGCTCCGGCGACTACGCAAGACATCGAACCATTAACGGCAGCAATATCAAGAGCACGTAGTCCAATGATCTCTTTTAATTTTTCTTCACTTGTGCTCACCGAAAGCATCATTCCAACAGGAAGGGCCTTCATGAGTTCTGCTCGTTTCGAAATGGCACGAAGACCATCTTCAAGAGAAAAAACACCATTGAGTGTCGCTGCAACGAATTCACCAATACTGTGACCAATATAAGCTTTTGGGGTGATCCCTAGAGACTTTAGTGTCATGGCCAGTGAGTACTCAATAATAAAGATTGCAGGTTGAGAATAGAAAGTATTATTTAAATTCTCTTCTGAGCTTTCATCAAAAATAAGATCTTTAATATTGTAAGAGATGTGCTTATTTAAAAGGTCGCAACACTGATCAAAAATCTCTTTAAAGATTCCGCTCGTTGCATACAGGCCTTTCCCCATTTGTTTATAATGGCTGCCTTGACCTGGGAACATAAAGTAGATTGATGGAAGTTTTGTGTACTCCCCTTTTCCAGAGTTTAAAACCGTTAAACGATTTAAATCTTCTGGCTTATTTCCTGCGATATAACTTCTGAATTTATATTCTTTTCTACCTGTCTCAAGTGTATAGGCAATTTTCTTCCAAATAGAAACATCACTTTTCTGCAGGAAAGTGAGCAATTCTTTTTGCATCAATTCAAGCTGAGCAGCTGATTTCGCTGAAAGCTTAAAGATAGATGATGTTTCATCAAGATCTGTCGTATTTTCTACAACTGGTTTTTTATACTCTTCGATAATGATGTGAGCATTTGTCCCACCAACACCAAAAGATGAAATACCAGCTCTCTTCACCAGATGAGACTCTGGAAATTTCTCTGTTTTATTCGTGATAATAAAAGGTGAACTATCAAGGTCCAGCATTTTATTTGGACTTGTATAATGAACTGTTCCTGGAATGATTCCAGTGTTTACAACTTTTACTGCTTTCATGAAACTTGCGACACCGGCGGCACCAGTTAAGTGTCCCATGTTGGATTTTAATGATCCAAGGTAGCAGTAATTTTTCAGGTCAGTTGATTTTCTAAAAGCTTTAATCAAGGCTTCAACTTCAATGGGATCTCCAACTGGAGTGGCGGTACCGTGAGCTTCAATAAAGCCGATTGAATCTGCAGAAACACCTGCATCTTTTTGAGCGCGTAAAATAGCTTCTGCTTGCCCCATTACACTTGGAGCTGTAAAACTCATTTTATGAGAACCATCATTATTGATTCCCACTCCTTTAATCACGGCAAGGATTGAATCGCCGTCTCTTTCAGCATCACTCAAACGCTTAAGAACAACAACTCCACCACCGTCAGTAAAGATTGTTCCTGTTGCTTCATTATCAAACGAGCGGCATTCGCCGTTCTTCGATAGAATTCCACCTTCTTGAAATAGATGTCCTGTATTTGGTGCGCCTGAAATAGCGATACCACCAGCAAGGGCCATATCACAGTTTTTCACTCGTAAGTTCTTTACAGCTTCAATGATTGCGACAAGCGATGTTGAACATGCTGTATGAATGCTTAGGGCCGGTCCTTTTAAATTTAATTTGAAAGCAACTCTTGTGGCGATGTAGTCTTTTTCAAGACCAAGCATCACGTTGAAGTCCCCGATCATTTTTGCTTTTTCAGGATACTGATCAACGAGACGTGAGTATTTAGAATTTCCCATTCCGGCGAAAATGCCAATTGAGCCTTTGTAGCTTTCAGGATTGTATCCAGCAAGCTCAAGACCTTCGTGAGTCAACTCCAGGAACTTTCTTTGTTGAGGGTCCATTAACTCCGCTTCACGTGGAGTCATGCCGAAGAATTTATTATCGAAGTTTTCTTGCCCTGGGTATGCCCCTTGAGCGAAAACATAATTGCTGTCTTCTGTTAGTTCGTTATCTACAGCAGGGTTCACTAAGCTTGAATCAAAAATTTCAATATTGTTTTTAACTTCAACTAAGTTATTCCAGAATTCATCAATATTTTTGGCACCAGGAAATCTTCCAGTCATACCAATAACTGCGATATCTCCAGAAATAACATCAGTATTCTCACCAAGACTTCCAAGAAAGTTATCTAATTCATCCTGGTCAGTATCAATGAAGTTGGCAATTTGTCTGATAGTTGCATATTGGAAAAGATGAACAACTGTTAACTTCTTTTCAGCAACCTGGTTGATATCGATTAAAATCTTGATGGCCATAAGTGAAGTACCACCCAGGTCAAAGAAATTATCATCGATACCGATTTTTTGAATGCGGATATATTTTTTCCAGCATCTTTCAATAAATAATTCTGTAGGTGATTCTGCTTGAACGAATTCTACTGATAGATCCGGGCGCTCTGTTCCAGGAATAGGAAGGGCCTTGTAATCCACTTTTCCAGAAGGCGTCAGTGGGATTGAATCAATTTTTAAGAAATGGCTTGGAACCATATATTCAGGAAGCTCAGTGCGAAGAGCTTCTCTAAGTTTACCGATATCAGTATTTCCTGTGACGTAAGCACAGATATAGTTTTCGCTTTCATCATCAATCACTTTAACAACGGCACGATCAACGCTACGTTGTTTCATGATAGCGATCTCAACTTCACCTAATTCAATTCTGTATCCTCTGATTTTCACCTGACCGTCTTTTCTGCCAAGGAAAACGATATTGCCGTCAGTGTCGATATATCCAATATCACCTGTTTTATAAATACGACCAAGATTTTCTGATTGAAGAAATCTCTCTGCCGTTAATTCCGGTGAGTGCAGGTATCCGTTAGCAAGACATACTCCACCTAAGTAGATATCCCCTTCAGATCCTGTCGCAACTGGATTTAAATTTTCATCCAGTAAAAGAACTCTTACGTTTGCAATCGCCTGACCGATTGTTGGAAGATTAGGCCATGAATCGGCGTTACCAGAAAGAGTTAGACTTGTCACAACGTGAGTTTCACTCGGCCCGTAGTGATTGTATAAAACAGCACCTGGGATCTTATTAAAGAATGCACGAATGTTTGGAGTGATCTTTAATTGCTCACCGGCAGTCGTGATTTCTTTTAGTGAATCTGGATAAAGATTATGAATCACCGCAATTTCAGAAAGGTGATTAAGAGCAACGTAAGGAAGAAATAATCTATTCACATGCTTTTCTGAAAGAGTTTTTAATAGCTCGTATGTATCTAAGCGCAGCTCTTCTGAAATCATCACCAGGTGTCCACCTAGTGTCAGAGTTGAAAATATTTCTTGAAAGTGAACATCGAAACTTAATGGAGTGAACTGTAGAGTCACACTATTTGTTTTAAAAATAGTTTGTTCATTTTGCCATTCGATTAAGTTCACTAAGGCCGCATGCCCAAGAGAGACACCTTTAGGGTTTCCTGTTGAGCCGCTCGTATAGATAACATAAGCAAGGTCGATCATTGCTTCATTAACTTCAGGTCTACTTGATTCGAACTGATCAAGATTGATTTTTTCAAAAGTTAAAAGAGAAGCCGTTGTGCCATTGAAGATGGATGTGAATTTTTCGTGAGCAATAATTTTTCTGACACGAGAATGTGTCACCATGTATTTTAATCTATCGCTTGGGTATTCTGGGTCTAGTGGTAAATAGGCCGCACCTGACTTTAGTATTGCTAAAACAGTTGCAACAAGTTCCGGAGAACGCTTAAGGCATACACCAACAATATCTCCTGCGCCCACACCTTCACTCATTAATGCATAAGAAATTTTGTTCGATAGGTTTTCAAGTTCACCATAAGTTAAAACACGGCCACCCATCGACAATGCAATAGTGTCTCTCATACGATCAGCAGTTTTTTCAAACAACTTGTGGATGAACAACGAAGGTCCCTTGTTAAAAAATATAACTAAAAAATGTTTCTTGAACTATAACACTCAGCATTGTTTCCATATCGGTAAAGTGTGAGAAATGTAAATTTTTCACAACTTTAAAGGCCCAAAATAAGGTGTTAAGAGATTGAAATTACAGACAAATTTTTACGACATAAAACTACATAATTTTTATCAGTAAAAAGATCCCTATTTCACTGTTTTGAAGGCCTTAAACTTCCAAGACAGTTAAACAGTTTCTATTGTCTAGGGCAATACGGCCTATGAAGGATTGATGTGAATTTATGCCAAATTTAAGACTGAGTTGAGTTAGCAAATTAATAGTAAACATGCCGTTATCCAAATCAAGTTCGACGACAGCTGCATCTTCAAAACCAAAAAATTTTTGCACGCTTGGATAGAGAGCTTTATATAAAGATTCTTTGCAGGAAAAAATAACTGTGAGCAATTCTTCATCAGAAAGTTTGGAGTGCTGCTTAATATCTTCGCCGGTTCTGATTTGTTTTGCGAGTTCAAGTCTGGTTCTGCCCATGACTTCAAAATCCATTCCAAGACCAACCAGATCAGAACTTTTAGCAACGGCAGCACCAACCCAATATTGATTGTGAGAAATGGTTCCTACGACGTCTGAAGGCCATTGTGGTGAGCGATCGGCATTAACTGGAAGTGAAAGTAATTCATCCCCCGTGCACAATTCAAAGGCCTTTGAAGCACAGACTCTTCCCAATAGAAATTCATCTTTTCTGTTGGGATGAAAACCATCGACTTTTTTATCGTAAATAATTTGGGATTGAATTTTTGCCAGATGACTATCTAAATCCTCTTCTTTGTTAATTGCAAAAAAAGAGGATTTAGAAAAAAGTTTTGACCATGTTTCAGTGCTATTCATTTTAAATTATAGAGCAATAATTAAAAGAGCTGCTGTTGAAATGATACCTGCGACCGAACTTAAACGTTGAAGCCAAGTGTCCCCTTCCGTTTCAACTTTTGAGTTCATATAAACTGTATCATTTGGAAAAATAACCGGAATCGTTTCTGGTTTATCGAATGAGAAATTGATTCTTTTTACGCCTTCTGTTGTATTTCTAAAAACGTAACACTCTTCGTAACCTAAACCTTGAACCATACCACCCGATTTTTCGATGTAGTAATATAGACTGGCGTCTTTTTGGTGTAAAACTTTACCAGGTTTAATCACTCCACCAAGCATTGTAACGAATGGAATTTCTCTGCTGGCCCCAGCTAAACTATCAAGTTTGGAAATGAAAACACTGTCTCCACCAAGCCATCTGATTTTATCTGCTGATTCATTTGATTCGAAATAACGATTTAATAAAACTTGATATTCATAAGTCGATTGTTTCAGTGATGCTGTAAAATAATCAACACTGATGTCACCTTGAACTCCACCGGCCGCATCGACAACTAGGTCAAGTGAGTCTGAAGGACGTACTAAATAACGGCCTGGCTTTTTTACAAGACCTCTGACCTCTACCCAAAAATCTCTTGATGTAAGAGTGAAATTTACACTCTCAACACCCTTTTGAAAAAAGCGTCTGTAAGCATTTAGTACTGTTTCTTTTACTTCTGGAAATGTCTTGTTTGAAACATCTACATTGACGTTATAAGGAAGTTGAAGAATTCCATTGAAGTCTGCTCTGAATTTTCCACTCAGTTTGCTATCGCTTGAATGAGACATTGTGAATAAATGTCCTGGGGCCATATAAACGGGAACTTTTGAAAGATCTGGAACTTCACTACTCATTTGGTTCGCAGGATTTGCAGCTTCCTGGTGCTCCATCATCTTTGCTACATGCTCTGAGTAACGGGGATAATTCTTGACGGAATTACTTGAACAACCTGCTACTAAAAAAATGCTTGTCGCACTCAAAAGAAAAAGTAAATATTTCACGTTCCGCTCCCCATTCGAAGTATATGATATATAAGTGGATCTTGGATTTTAAGAATAACATGGATTTCGGTAAAGGCATACGCCCGGCGAATAAAACTATATGAGAATCATTCATGTCGCACAATTTTTAGGAATTGGCGGACTAGAAAAAATTATCTATCACATTGCCCTTGAGCAACAAAAGCGTGGTCACCTTGTAGAAATATATATCTACGACCACGAACGCACGTGGGTACAGTTCTTTAGAGACAGCGGTCTTACAGTTGTGACGCCAAAATTAAAAAAACCTGGATACGATTTAGAATTACTAAGTCGTATGAACAATGATCTTTTTGATGCAGATGTTATTCACAGTCATGATTTAAATCCTCTTATGTATCTTGGCCCACTCAGTCTTTGGAAAAAATTAACTTTCCAAAAGAGGCCAAAACTTATTCATACTACTCATGGTCTTGATCACGTTGATAATTATCCTCGTGGGAAGTTGTACCAAAAAATATTTTCTCGTCTTGCTGACAAGATGATTGCTGTCAGTGAAAAGATTGGGAAGTTTTACCTCGAGGATATCGGGCTTTCTGCCACTAAGGTTGCCGTTATCCAGAACGGGATTTCTACTTATGAGGGAGTGATTGAGACTTCAATGAGAGCAGAGAAAAAAGAATGGATCGCCAAAAGACATGGGCTTGATTTAAATCGCCCGATTGTTCTTTCACTTTCAAGAGTTGTTCCACTTAAAGATCAAAAATTTTTAATGATGATGTTTAAAGAGCGTCCAGGACTTCAATTAATTATTGCTGGTCCTCCAAGTGACCAGGCCTACTACGATGAATTAAAAAAACTTGAAGATGCAGATATTAAACTAATCGGTTCTCAAGAATTAGTTCTCGAATATAATATGGGTTCCGATATGTATGTCAGTGCTTCAACTCATGAAGGAATCCCAGTTGCGGTCCTTGAAGCGATGGCAGTTGAAACACCTTGCCTGATCAGCGATATTCCGGGGCACGTGACGTTATTAAAGTACGGGCCTTATGTTCAGACTTATAAACTTGGTGATGCAAAAGATTTTTTAGCAAAACTTGATTCTATGTTTGGAAATTACAATGAAGCGATGGTTAATGCTAAGAAAGCAAGAACGTTAGTGGTTGATCACTACTCGGTTAAGCAAATGGTTAATAAATATTTACAGGTGTACGAATAATGAAAGATTTGCTTAACAAATTAAGAGCTGGGCACTGGCCAGTTTTTCTTATCAGTATGGTTTCGGCCATTACAAATCTTTTCCTGCCGGTTGTTCTGGTGCGAATCCTTGATCCTGAAGATATCGGGATTTATAAAATTTTCTTTCTTTACGCTCAATCTATTACTTTTTTATCTTTAACAGGTGGACCTCTTTATAGTGTCTATTACTGGATTGGAAAAAAAGATAATGCTCAAAAATATGTCGAACACGCATGGATCTTAAGTTTTAGTCTAAGTTTTATCTGTGCAGCTGTCGGATTATTATTTTCCTTCCAGCTTTCACGTATAATCTCAATTACTGAAACTCAAACCATTCTTCTTCTATTATCTGCAATTACTGCTGCACCTGCTTCTTTCTATGGTGAGTATCTAATTGCTAAAGGAAAACGAATCAACGGAAGTTTATTCAATAGCGGTTTTGAGATTTTAAAAGGTGTGGTTATTGTCACTCTGGTTTATTACACAAGACATATCAATGCTGCATTTTGGGGATTCACTGGATTATTTCTTATTAAGCTTTGCTTAGCTATGCACTTAGGTAAGAAAGAAGGGATTCTGGATTTTAAACTTGATACTCAAAGATTAAAAGAAGTCTGGAAATACTGCGCACCTTTATCAATTGCCGGTGCACTGGGATTTTTCCTGGAAAAAGTTGATATGATTTTATTATCATCACAACTTTCACCTGAACACTTTGCATTTTATTCAATGGGATGCTTACTTGTTCCACCTCTTTATATTTTAGAAATGTCAGTCCAAAAAGTTTTAGTACCGGCGTTGTCTCGATCTTACCATGATGACGATAAGCTAGGTATGATTCAGCATTACAGAAAAGCTCAAAGTGATATCGCTTATCTGATGATTCCTGCGGTGTTTGGACTTATTATTTTCAATCGTCCGATTATTGAAATTCTTTTTACCTCTCAGTATATGGACTCGGCCGTTTTTTTAAAGGTCTATGCTCTTACTTACCTGGCCTATATCATTCCTCACGATGCTATCCCAAGAGCGACTGGGCAAACGCGCTGGGTTTTAAAAATGTATCTCCTATTGACTCCACTTTCTATTTTGGTGGTATACGTATGTGCAGGACAATGGGGAGCAATGGGAGCACTGATCTCTTCAATGATCTTCTTTTTTATTCCAAAGATTCCTGGTCTCATCTATTCTTCACGAATCACACAGTTTGCGATTCCGAAGTTGATTGCCTGGAAATCGTTAGGTCTCTTTGTTGGACTCAATCTCGTTTTAACTGCGCTTTGTTATATGTTCAGACCAATGTTTGAAACAGAGAAAATGTGGTTTTTAGTTTTAAGTCCCTTCTATGCAGCGATCTATCTGGCAGCTGTAAATATTATCAGACATTTTAAGGCAAAACATGAAATTGAGGCCTAATAACATCAGACCAGTTTTAGTTCTAGCTCCAGGAGTTCTTGCTGGTGCGGAAAAAGTTGTGCTTACCGGTCTGGTGGGACTACGTGATATGGGATTAAACCCATTGATGATTATTATCAGAGAAACCAGAGCGCCACATTTTGCTGAGACTTTTTTAAAGGCCATGCCTACAGGTATTGAAAGTGTGATGATTGATTCGACAAAAGCTTTCGATCTACAACTTCCAAAAAGATTGAAGGCCGCACTTTTAGATCAATCCTCTCCTATCATTTTACACAGTCACGGATTCAAAGCTCTGATTGCTTGTTACATGATGAAAGGGAAACTTCCTCATCTGCATACTCACCATGGCAATACGGCCCATACATTAAAAGTACGTATCTATGAAAAGATCGCGATGATGACGATGAAGACATGTAACCATGTGATCGCGGTTTCTCATCAGATGAAACAGGAGCTGGATCAAAAGCTTTATCCTTACAATAAAATTGCAGTGATTGAGAATATGCTCTCACTTACCAATGCGGCCAAGATTAGATCTGAGCGCGCTTTAAGAAATAAAAATGAAAATACGATTGAGCTTTTATACGTTGGTAGGCTAAGCCCGGAAAAAGGTTTACTTCCTTTTCTAGAAAGCTTGGCAGCAAGTGCAGTGAAAGAGCGCTTTCATTTAACTGTTTTAGGCGACGGTGTTGAAAGAGAACTGGTTGAAAAATTTATTGTTGATCACAAAATGCAAAACCAAGTGACGCTTCATGGATTTGTTTCAGATCCTTCAAGCTTTTTTATCAATCCGGATATCTTAATAATGCCAAGCTTGCGTGAAGGTCTACCTATGACTTTAATCGAGGCACTTGCCTCAGGTGTTCCGGTGCTTGCTAATAATGTTGGGGCCATTGCCAGCATGGTGACTCATAATACGAATGGGCATTTTGCTAAAGACTTTTCTACTGAAAGTTGGAATGAAGCTCTTTTAAAAACTTCTGAAAATTATCATGAGTGGATGAAGAATGCGGCCAGTGCAGCTGAGTCTGTTGAAGAGCGCTTTAGTTTAAAGAAGTGGACTCAAAAAACTCGAGAACTCTACGATCTTGCCATTAAATCTTAATTGAATTGATGGCCTTATTCCCAATTGAAGCTGGTGAGTACATAACTTCAAGTTGAGTAAATGCCAGTGCTGCAATTTCTTGCCCACGTTTTTTATCTAATGAATTAATCACTTTAATCCATTCATCAGCAGTTTCTGCTTTGAAATAATCATTCAGACCACTTCCCTGCACTCCCATATCGGTTGATACGATAGGCACACCTTTGGAAATACTTTCGATGACTTTAATTCTTGTTCCTGATCCATAGCGAATAGGAATAATACTAAAGTCACAATTTGAATAAATGGCCTCTAAGTCTTTTGCAAAACCAATGAAGTTAATGCCAGGTGCTTTGAAAAGCTCTGTTCCCCAGCTTGAGTCTCCGCTCCCGACGATTTGGAGCTCAAAGCGCGAAGTATCGACTTTCGGCCATACTTCTTCCAGAAACCACTTCAGGCCATCCTTATTTGGGGCCCAGTCCATCTTCCCAAGAAAGAGAAGATTAATTTTATCTGACTTAGAGTTGTGGCCTGTGTGAATTGATTTTTTAAAATCAAGGCCAACTGGAATCAAGACTAAATTTTTATCATCGCCATTTTGCAGTGACTTGAATCTTTTTAAATCCTCTTCGGCAATACACCAGACTTTCTGTGCACGACGGGCAAGACTCATTTCAAGATCAGTCATCTTGCGTCCCTGCCATAAAAGAAGTTTTTGAATAATCATATTTTTAGTTTTTGAAGCGGCCGTAGACCAAAGATCACCTTCCACATTATGGGCACGGTAAACAACCGGGATATTCTTAAATTCCGGCAGATCCATAAACGTTGTGAATGGATGAAGTCCATCGAAAACGATCACGTCGTACTTGCGGTGAGTGAGCACCTGTGTGACTTCATGTTTTTGTTTATCAGTATGGAAATAACCTGTCGTCACTGGAAGTGATGGCGTCGTTAAAAAACTTTTCGCTAAGAATAATAATTTTTTTATTTTGTTTGGATAAGAAGCGCGTTTAAAAAAGTAAACATTCGTTGGATTGAATTCGCTATTGTATAAGCTCATATGAAGCTCGTCTGAGTCTTCTTCATTAAAAAGCATGATATCAAGTTCATTGAAATGTGGTCTCACCGATTTTAATAAGGCCTGATTGGCCACACGTGCACCATCTCTAACCGGAAATATACCTTTGGGAACGACCCATAAACATCTCTTCATTTTATATCCATTAATAGACGTTGGTTTCCCAAGTCGCCTCTAAGTCTGTTGTAAGTGTTAAGAGCAGCGCTTTCAAACTGGCAGCATTAATGATGACAAAGTAAGCAGGAATAGAAAAAACTTTTCCGATTATCCCTGGCGGCTTCCACATCATTCCGACGAGAGCGATAGCGTAACAAATAAATTGGGCCATCATTAAAAAGTCAGCGGCCATATTGTGATTAAAAATAAACGACAATAAATTAACAATGAATAAAAGAATTAAGAATACTGGCATCAACCATCTTAAAACTTTATGACCAAATAATTGAAACAGAACTAAACGGTGCTCTTTAAAATTTAATTTTCTAAAAGCATAGATGAAGCCTTTCATTCCACCGCGGATAACACGAACACGCATCTTAAATTCTTGTGAAGGTTTTTGAGTTGTACGCTCATAAGAGACAGCTTCTTCTTCGTAAACGATTCTATAATTTTGAGCAACGATCATCAAAGGCTCGGTAAAGTCTTCAATGATGTTGGGAGGAAGCACATGATAAAGTCTTCTTCTAAAAGCATTGATGCATCCTACTGCTCCTGTCAGAGTGTAGAGTTTGCTTTGAGCTTTTTTAATGGCCTTTTCATAGTTCCAGTAAAGTTTAGTCGCAAGGCCCATTGAGCTTTGCCCTTTTTCAAAATAAGTAAGGTTGCCACTAACCATTCCAACTGAAGTATCTGCAAAGTTGCGGACAAGTTTTCTAATGGCATCTTTTTCATAAACGGCAGTGGCATCAGAAAACACGATGATCTCGCGTCTCATCGCCAAGACGGCCTGGTTTCTTGCTTCAGTTTTTCCTACACGGCCTTCGACTCTAAAGAGTTTAATCCCACTTGATTCAAAACTTTTAACAATCTCATCAGTTCTGTCAGTCGAGCCATCAGAGACGATCACAATTTCCATTTTATCTTTTGGATAATCAAGTTCAAGAGAGTTTTTTATTTTATCGGCGATCGTATCTTCTTCATTGTAAGCAGCAATGAGAAGAGAAACTTCGGGAGTGTAGTTGTCATCTTTAATGACTTTGTGACTTGAAAATAAGGAAAAGAAAAACAAGGTTAATGGATAACCGAGGTATGAATAGAACATGATAATAAGGAGGATAATAATTAAAACTTCCATTGTGTTTTACAATCCTTTAGCAAGGACGGCACCTGCCAGTCCTTTGTCTGGAACGACTTCCTCATTTTTAATATAAAACTGCCCGGAGGCAACTGTTAATCCTAACAAAATATAGGGGTATAACATATAGGTATGGGAGAGGAATGTGATCGCTGTTCCATAGGATAGCATACCGAGCAAAAACTCGGGGTGATCATTTCGCATGACCCATGCTGACTTGAAAGAAAAAACCCAGATGCCCACATAGAAAACGAATCCCACAATACCTGTTTCGGCCAGAGCGAGAAGCCATGTCGAGTGGGCCGTTTTGTGTTTCCCTTCTGTACCAACGTGGCCATCGGTATATGTTAAAAGGTTAAGTGGAAAACCGTTATACCCTACTCCGAAAAGTGGATTCCTGATTCCCATGTTAATAGCAGCTCCCCAATAAATTTTTCTATTTGAAGTTGACCCTTCAACATCTTCAGCGTCCCTTTTAATCAATGACATCACACCTAGACTGGCAATCATTCCAATGACAACTATACAACTTGCGACCTTTTTATTTTGGGCCTGTAGCCAAAACCATGCAACGGCCAGTGCACCTACTCCAAGAACTGCCCCGCGGGATTTAGACTGCCAGATCAGATAAAAATAAAATGAGAAGATAACAAATCCCAAAAGATATCTGATAATCGTATTCGTGATTCCTTTTAGGAAGGCCAGCGTGAAAGGGATAACTAAGATCATAATGGCAGCGATATCATTTGAGTTTTCAAAGATACCTACGCTGGTTAAACGATCCCCGTCCGAAACTTTTCCCAGGAAGATTGAATTATAAAAAGACATTAAGGCCTTTTCGGTAATTCCTAAAACTAAAGCAGATTGAACCGGAAGAATAAATTCTTTTTTATCCACAACGTTTACGATCAGGAAATAAACAATGATCCCTTTAATGAAAACCTCTTCATAATCGATCATGGCCCCGACAATTTGCCCTGACGGTATAATGGAAAAGAAAGTCCAGATGGCAAAAAACAAAACGAAGGCCGAAGCCATGTTCCATTGAAAGTAGAATCTCTTTCTAATAATCTTATGTCCGACGAAACTTAAAAAACACAGGATGAAAATATCTCTGGGCATTCCGGCCATCATTTGGTCTTTAAAAATTTCCCACGGCCTGGAAATTAGTAAAAAGATAAAAAATGAAACCGCATACTTCGGATCGAATATCGAAAATGTAATAAGAAGAGCAAAAGCAAAAGAGATAATGATCCCGAGACTGCCCCATTCATAAAGAAAAAGCATAAACAGACCAAGAAAGATTCCGATTAAGAGTGGCCCGATAATTTTAAGATTAACGTGTTCCAAGCGGTCAAAAGTTTTTGCCGCCTGATCTCTCCACGCGAAGTAGACAAAGAACAAACACAACGTAGAGATGATAAACTGGTGAAGCGTAAATAAAAAGTCATCGCCAGTAATCATAGGTCTTCCAATCGTTAAGTATCTTGAATTTTCTGTAAAGTAATTCTGGTTGAAGGAGAATTATCTTCAAGAACTTTCTTTTCTTCCCAAACGATTGCTCTATTTGTCATCAAACCAAGTTCTTCAATATGCGGCATAGTTCCGAAGTATTCACCCTTCAGGTCTTTTGCCATTCTTCTCGCCTTTTCAGTCGAGCTTAAAGACATGATCTCATTATAAAAAACATAACCGAAGCAACAGATTAATCCGATCATGAATCCAAGGCTGGCAAAAAGTCTCTTCTTCGGAAAAAGTGGTGAAGAAGGAATTTGTGGAGCAACGATCACACCAATATAACCTGGTAGACTTTTTCTTTCGATATCAAGGGCCACGTTGATGTCGTTAAACTTTGTGTAAAGTTTAGCAGCAATCGTTTGAGAGATTTCACGATCCCCGGCCATTAGAAGTGGAGCATCTGAATACTCTTTTGTTCCGTCTTCATTAAGAGCATCTTTTTCAGGAACTTTATCGTCTTCAACTTCTTTTAACCAGTTTTCGATCGTCGCTTTTCTTTGTTCAAGCTTTACAATGCGAGGGTGGTGAACATTAAACTGCATTTTTAATGCACTTAAGTCTGTATTGATTTTTAAAATTTCAGATCTTAAGACAGTCGGATTTTTAGAAGCAAGTGCATTGGCAGAAATTGAATCGTCAGTAATTTGTTTTGTAACGTTTACTGACTCAAGTTTTTGCTGAATGGTCTTCTTTGCGTTTTCGATTGTCTCAATTCTTGTATTGATGAAATTCGCCCTTACAGCATCCATAACTTTCTTCGTTACTTCGAAAGTCACGATCGGGTCACCGTGAGAAAATGATACGTGGTAAGACTGTCCACCAGTCGAGAACATTTCAAATCTATCACGAAGCTGCTCACGAGCTTTTGAAAGTTGTTGTGGTGACATCTCAGTTGGGTAAATGTTGAATTCTTTCCCGATAGAATCGATGAATTCATCATTTAGTGTTTCTTTTACCATTGAATCAGTGGTCTGAGTCATTTCGGCAATTGAGTTCATTCCCGGGATAACTTCACTGATTAGAGCATTCTTAAAATACTTAGAGTAAATGTTTAGCTCGAATTCAGATCTATAGGTCTTAGGTAGGATAAAACTTAATTGAACCAGGCATAGAATTGATGCCACCATAATAATGGCAAGAGGTTTTTTGTAGAAAACCAATAAGCTCAAAAAATCTTTGATATAAATTTTTTCTTTCATTTTCTTTCTACTTATTAAAAATTACGCCAAGAACTTCTTTACGATTTTGTTCCAGCTCAGTTTGTAGTTTGTTAGTCGTTCTTCCAAAAGATTTTTCAGAACTCACAATAATATTTGAATGAGTGCTGACTCTTAAAGCATTATCATTCGGATTTGAACTCGTCATTGTATCCACAATCACCAGGTCATATTCATTTGAGAAACCATTGATTAACTGATTTGCATAAAGACCATCGTAAGCTGTTTTAAGCCAGTTCATATCGATGTTCTTGATTCTGAAAATGGAAAAATCAAAAGGGTGACCGACAACCATTCCGTCTTGAGTTTTTACTGCTTCATATTTTTGCAAATATTGATTTAATAGCGCATCCCCATCTGGGTTTAAATCAATTAAAAGAATTTTAAATTTATATACTTCGCTTAGTCCACGAGCAAGAAGCATTGCTGTCGTCGTTTTACCTTCTGAACGCTTCTCACTTAGAATACTAATCGAACGCAACCCTTTAGTTGTGTGTTTAAAATGAATTCGCTGAATTAGTGAGCTTATCGGATCAATATCCCAAACCGAAGTCGCTCGAGTTTCATTTATCATTTACGACGCCCTTTTAATTAATATACCTATATGACGGGGACCATACCAAACCGTTTATTTATAAGATAGGTCCCTGTAATTTTTCCAAGATAGCTGGATTATTTCAGTTTCTTCTCCCACTCAATGGCCGATTTTACGATGTAAGCAAGATCATCATATAAAGGTTTCCAACCAAGGATATCCTTAATCTTTTCAGCCTTTGAGATCAACTCAACAGCATCTCCTGCTCTTCTCGGACCCATTTCTACATTCAGTTTTTCGCCAGTGCACGCCTCAACAGCGCCAATGACTTCTTTCACTGTAAAGCCGTGCCCGTAACCACAGTTAAGAACTTGTGATCGTCCGCCTTTACCAAGGTATGCAAGTGCATCTAAGTGGGCCTGAGCCAAGTCGTCGACATGAATATAGTCTCGGATGCATGTCCCATCTTTTGTTTTATAATCTGTTCCAAAAATCGCCATCTTTTCTCTTTTTTTCGTCACAACTTCAGCTGCTGTTTTAAGCAAGTGAGTGGCCCTTGGAGTTGATTGTCCGATTTTTCCTGTCTTACTTGCTCCAGCGACATTAAAATAGCGAAGGGCCACGTAATTAAAATCGTGAGCAGCAGACACGTCTTCAAGCATCCATTCTGTCATGAGCTTTGAGCGCCCATAAGGATTGATAGGATTCGTTGGAGTTTCTTCTGAGGCCACACCACTTTCAGGCATCCCATAAACTGCAGCAGTTGATGAAAAGATGAATTTTTTTGTCTTATGTTTGATACAGGCCTTAATCAGGTTCAATGAATTTTCAGTATTGTTTTGATAGTATAATGAGGGGTTCTCTACACTCTCAGGAACAACAATGCTTCCGGCGAAGTGTAAAACAGCATCAATCTGATTCTCAAGAAAAAGTTTATCGATAGCTGCCTGATCATTTAGATCACCAACAATAAGTTTTCCATAGAGAATATTTTCTTTTTTTCCAGTCGTGAGATTGTCAAAAATAATGATGTCTTCACCGGCAGCTCCAAGGAGACTTACAATATGGGATCCAATATATCCCGCACCACCTGTTACTAAAATACTCATAAAAAACCTCAGTTTATTAAGAATTACCGTTGCGAATTTTATCACTAAATAACAAAGTCTGAAGCTTTTTCTGTAGATATTACATAGTAGATAGGCATGAGACTTGCAAATTTTCTCTAATTAAGATTGAGACAGTTAGCAATTTCCTTAAGGTTAACTTCAAACTCTAGAGTCTGCGTTCTACGATTTTGATCATCTGTATAATGTTCGAACTTCTTAAAAAAGAAAAAATACATATCTAGAAAATCTTATATTTTCATTGGGAAAATTAACAAAAAATTCTCAACTTCAACCACGCAAAAAGTTTTATGTGCTTTTCTAAAAAAAACATTCTATCACTTCGCAAAAAAATGCAACGTGATACATTTCTTCTTAAGATAAACTTCAACAAATAATAAATTTAATAAGAAAAAATTATTGATTAATGGCCGTATGTCGGTAACCAAACAATGCTTGATTCACCACAAAGTTAGAAGCAACATTGAAAATAACGGCCTTCGTAAAAGATAATTTTGCATTATCTTGTCCCATGCAAAGCATTCTGTAGGTAATAAAGTTCTGCACAATACTCTTTGGTATCATCACTGCATAAAAAACGGCATTATATGCATAACGATCCAGACCAGCGTCTCCTGTATCAATCCATTCACCTTTACTCTCGTGATAAATTTGCATCATCGAAGCGGCAACTAAAACATCCTGAACTTCAGGACGATCAAGATCAGCGTGAGTTAAGTTATTCCAGTCAACGTTGTTTTCATCAACTGAGTTTCCTTTCAATCCAAGACTGATTCCTTCAGGAAGTTTTTTAAGTGTATTGATAATTTCGGCCTTGTACTTACGATAAAGACCACGTTCATTGTATTCTTTCAAAAGACTCGCAACTTCATCTTTGTAGTTTGGATCTTTCTTTAAAGCTTCAACTCTCGCCTCTGCTTTTTCTTGTTCCTTATTAAATAGCGGATCGTAAACCAGGATATCAGTTAATCCCATCACTCTTCCACTAAAGTATCCCTTTAATGATTTTGCAATTTGAGTGTCTGTTGGATTGGTCTGGATTTTTCCACCGACATAAGAAAAGAAAATAGTTGTCCCAAGGTCGTAACCTAGTTTTGCATACCATTCAGCATCTTTTTCTTTATCCATGTTATAAAAAGCGTAACTAGCTCCCAGAGAGCCCAGGTTAAGTGCCAGGTTAAAGCGCTTAAAGTCTTTTGCTGCATTTTTATTAACGTCGTTAGGAGAAAGAGCACGGCACCCGTAATAAAGTTCTTTGTAACGGCCTTGTTCTTTTAAAGACATTTTTTTAGACTCAAACTTTTCCTGAATCTTTTTTTCGTGAGCAGTAAATTTTGTTACATGCTTTGAATTTACTTCGCGGGCATCAAGTTGAGCTAAATCCATCAATCCCGTTTTCTGCTCTTTTTGGCCCAAGCTTAAAACATAAGTTAAGTAGTTTCTGGCGCGAACCGGAGTCACAGGATCTACCTGCATATTAAGACTTTCAATAATGGTTTTGATATCGGCATCAGAAAACTTCAGTGCTTTTAATTCCTCGAGGAAATCTTCCTTTTCAGTTCTAAGCCACTTGTTTTTGATCAATGACATGTTTTCTTTTTTATCGGTACGAGCAAGAAAATCCGACATTAGTGAACGACAGTCATTCGTTGATCCAGCAAAAAGCTGACCTGATAGAAGCCCCAAAACGAGGATTAAAAATAACTGTTTGTTCATGGACTCAGTTTAGCGAAAATAAGCACTCTTAGGTGTAAACCATGAAAAACTTATCCGGAGAAAATCTGGCATAACCCCCTGAGATCAGGGGGTTAAATCAGATTCATTTTGATTTTACTTAAGCATCACACCCTGAAGAAGAGTCGCGTTCACGATTTTGACTTCTTTAATCCCCAGGCCTTCCATAAAACCCTGGACTAAAAGCAAGTTGGTAACATCTGTTGAGCGGTAGTCTCCGGTCAGTTCTTTATCACTTTTCAGGGACTGAGTTTTACCGGCCTGATTCACTTCATCCAGTGTGTACTTCAGCTCTTTAAGCTGTAATTGATTTTTAATCGACTGACCATGAACTCCACCAACTCCGATCACTACGCGGTCTTTAATATCAAACTTAATATCACTTGGAACATGAAGTTTTGAATATGAACGGGCAAGAGCAATTACTTGCTCGCGTTTATCTCCAATCGGATTAGGTGATGTTGTGTTCTCAAGAGATTTTAATTGAAGAACTTCAATAACCATATTCTTAAAAGTCACTGAGGCCAGGTCTCCAAGATATTGGTGTGGCTTTTTATTTTTATCCATGCTGAACATCTGCATGGATCCACCACCGATATCCCATACAACAATATTTTTATCTTGTTTAATTTTTTCATCCATTAAAGATAAAACAGAAAGGTATCCAAGCATTGCTTCTTCTTCCTGAGAAATTACTTCTAATCTTGTTTTTAGTCTTCTTGCATAACCTTTGATGACATCGACACCATTTTTAGACTTTCTAAAAACTGAAGTCGCCACACCTGTAATTCTTTTTGGTTTAAATGTTTTTCCTTTCATGATCATGCCACTTAAAGTTGCAAACCCTTTATCGATAATCGCCTGACTTAAATTTCCATCAGCACTTTTTTCCAGGTCTTCGTTGAACTGAACAGGCTGACTTTCCTGATGAAGAACTTCAAGAATTTTATAGGTACAAAAATCAACTTTGGCCACCATCATCTTTGTTGAACCCGATCCAATATCGAGACCCATGCGCACTTCCTGACAGTTTTTTGCAAACAGTTCATTCGACGTAAAAATAGTAAAAAATAAAACCAGGTACAGATAATTTTTCAAAATAAGCTCCAGAGAAAGTAATCGTTATAAAGTTTGTGTTCTGCCGTTGTCGACAAACGCTTTAAAGCGCTCGTTTCCACGCTTCCACAAAATGGCATCGTAGATAAAATGTGAAATCAAAGGTGTTGTTAATAAAGCTAGGGCCAGACTATCCATCGGCTCTAAAAGAGTGACGATATCCCTTTGATGGTACTCAAGCACGCCACCGATGGTAAAGATTATTAATAAAAAAAGCCATGCATACTTTTGCATGAAATTTAATTTATGAGTGATACCTAACCTTTTTTCCATCAGAAAGTAATACGGGATAGCGTGAGAGAAAATAAGTAAGGCATAGCTTTTGAACTCGTTGTCCGAAATGAGGAAGGCATAAGTATAAACTGTCGTGAAAAAAAGCATTGAAAGGAAACCTCTCACATTTTTTTGAACGATGAGATAAATAGCGATGGCAATTGCTCCCACAGTATAAATAATAAGGCCTGACCTAAAGGCAGTCTCTAAAGCTTGGGCCGAAAAAAACTGATAAAGATCAATTGGTTTAAATAGAGCTTCTTCTAATTTTCCTTTTAAGAGCGGTGCTTTCATATGAAAAAGGACTAAAGGAACCAATGTTAAAAAGTAGTATGACCATTTGACTATATTCGCGGAGCGTTTTTCACCCAAGCGGTATAAAAACGTCACACCAAGGCCCTGCCTCATATTGTGATAAATCGTAAAATAAAAAATATAGTAGAAAAAATAGCCGGTAAAAAATAAATGGATAATGAAGTTTAAAAAAAATGATCCTAATAAGACGATCCATACATATTTCTTTCTGACTTCTTCGGGGTCGGCCAGAACTTCCAACAAAGTTGAATAAACATGACCACCGTCCAGAAAGTAAATAGTAATCAGTAAAAAGGCCGTTGAAGATACCAGTACATCAGTCATCATCATAAAAATAAAAACAATCAATGTGGCCAAAAATATTTTAGCGAAATCTTCAAAGCGGTTGGCAAAAATCAGGTTGGATTTCATTCCTATTGTGTAACCAACTCAATCCAATGAGGAAGATTATAGTAAGTGCTGACACGTAGGATTTTATTGTTTTTTATTTCAAAGAAGCTTCCGGCGCGGATGCTGTATTTTTGATTACTCGCTTTCGGCAATGTTCCGTCGGTCTTTAAATAGGTTCCATGAACCATAAATTCAGCAGAGGCATTTTTACCATTATCACTGACCATAATGATCAGGTCTTTAATATCTTCTTTGTAACAGGCATTCATATGGTGAAGAAAGGCCTCGAATTTTGTTTTACCAAATTGAGTCTTGCCCTGATTGATGTCATGCTCAATATTATCATCAACCAAGGCCAGCATTGCCGCGGCATCACCTGCATTGAAAACTTCAAAATAGCGAGCAATTAATTCTTTCATCGGAGCCTCTTTAAAAGTGTGCAAAAAAACATAGTTAACTCTATCTTTATTGTTTTATTTTTCCAAGCCCAAGCGTATAAATAGCTTATGAAAAATAAATTATTTGGCACCCCGAAACTGAAGTTCCTTTATTCACTTTTGATTTTTCAAATCATCCTGTACACAATTTTCAGGCTTGGTTTTTTAATCTACTTTAGAGATAACATCTCTCCAGGAACCACCGGACTTATCTTCCATAATCTTGGTCTTGGTTTACGCTTTGACATTCGTCTAGCGATGTTTGTTCTATTGCCGGCGATGATCTTTATCAACATCCCTCTTAACCCTGCCTTTAAAGTCAGATTGATCAAATGGATCTATAGTATCTTGTTTACTATCATCTGCTTTTTATACGTGGTTGATGTCGGGTATTTTGGCTATTTAAAATCGCGATTGAATGCGACTGTTATTCAGTTCTTAAAAAATCCATTAATCTCATTTGAAATGGTCCGTGAGTCATATCCGTGGCCACTACTTTTAATGCTGATTATTGCCTTATCTTTAATCTGTATTTTTATTTTGGTGAAAGTTTTAACTCCTAAGTTAGTTGGTTCTCCTCTAGTCAATAACAATAAGACTCGCTTTGCTGGCGGATTGTTATTCATGGTTCTTTTTGGGCTTGGGACTTACGGTAGTTTCCAGATGTATCCACTAAGATGGTCTGAAGCTTTTGCAACTCCTGATGCTTTTACATCTAATCTTTCATTGAATCCGATTTTATATGTGACCGACACTTATACATTCAGAGTGGCCGAATTTGAAAAAGATAAAGCTTCCGAGAATTATGCAGTCGTTGCTAATTTCTTAGGTGTAGATAAACCTGATGCTAAAAATCTTAATTTTGTTCGAAGCTTTCCTGGCAATGATGAAAAAAGCATGTCTCAGCCAAACGTGGTTGTCATCGTTATGGAATCTCTTGCTTGGTATAAAACAGGATTAGGAGGATCGGAAATCAATCCAACTCCCAACCTGGATAAACTTGCGGATGAGTCATTACTGTTTAGCAATTTCTATACTCCCACAGTAGCAACAGCACGTTCAATCTTTGCAGCTGTAACAAGTCTTCCTGACACTTCAAAAGTTAAAACGGGTTCCCGCAACCCTTTCATCGTTAATCAACACACGATTATGGGTGAGTTTAAAAACTACGATAAATTTTACTTCCTTGGAGGAAGTGCAAACTGGGGTAACATCCGCGGAGTGTTTAGTTACAACGTTCCGAACTTAAATATTTTTGAAGAAGGCTCATACAAATCTCCACGTGTGGATGTTTGGGGGATTTCAGACTTAAACTTATTTAAAGAGTCACACGAAAATATCAATGCAGCTCTGGCAAAAGATAAAAAACCATTTTTTGCTTTCATTCAAACAGCAGGATTCCACCGTCCTTATACAATTCCAGCGGACAGCGATGGATTTGTTGTGAAGACACCAAAAGAGATTTCAGAAGCAGAGATCAGAGCTTTTGGATTTGAGTCTTTTGAAGAGTACAATGCAATGAGACTGCAAGACTTTGCGCTTGGGAAATTCTTTGAATTAGCTAAGAAAGAAGACTGGTATGACAATACGATCTTCGTTGTATTCGGTGACCACGGTCTTCCACATAACAACGCTAAAAACGTTCCTGACTGGCAAAAAAGTTTAGCTAATGGTTTTCACGTACCGTTTATCATTCACTCTCCTAAGCGCATTTCTCCGGGTGTAGAAACGAAGATTGCCTCAGAGATGGATGTTATGCCGACGCTTGCTGGACTTGCAGGAGTACCGTACAAAACCAGAGCTCTTGGACGCGATTTATTCAATCCAAAATTTGATGAGTACAGAGCGGCCTTTTCTTATAACTGGTATGCTCCGTTTAACATCAGCTTAGTTGATAAAGATTTTTACTTTGAGTACATCCCTTACAATGGCCAAGGAAAGCTGGTTAAGCACAGTGAAAACCCAGGGGACATCAACGTAAAAGATCAGTACCCGGAAAAATATAAGGAAATGGAAACCCTGACAAAGGGTCTGTATGAATCAGCGAGATACCTGCTTCACAACAACCCTAGAATGGACTAGCTCCATTAAAGTTTTTTGGGTCCCACTTAGGATCAGTTAAACCTTCTTTTAAGAACGCCTCGAGATCATCGAGGCTTCTTGTTCCAAGCTCTAGCCCTGATAACAAAAATCCTGCTTGAATTGATGCTCTTAAAGCTCCCAGGTCAGCAGGAGAATTCAATACCTCTACTTCCACTGGAAATTCATTTCTTCTATTACCAATATCAAAAGTCGTAATTGATGTTTCGATATCATTGTAGTGATTGATGACATCGCGAAGAGTTTTGAAAGCTCCGTTGTGCATATAAGGCGCAGACAAACCAACGTTGATTAAACTTGGTGTTTTAAAAAAGTATGTTCTAAATTTTTCGTTAGTCACTTCTGCGCGACCTTTATCCTGCGCGAATGGTTTTGCTCCGTAAAATGGAACTCCCACTGAAGCAAAAAAAGAATTGTTTCCAAGAGTCGGTCCTGAGTGACAGGCAATACAGTTAGACGACATGAAAACTTGCAGTCCTCTTTTTTGTTGAGCATTTAAAGCTGTAGTATCTCCTGCTGCATATCGATTAAAAGGAGATCCATTCGATTGGAAACTCTCGCGCATGAAAACGCCCATAGCTTCACCAACATGGCCGATGTTAACTTTTTCCACTGTGGGATAGGCACGTTTAAAGAGATCAATGTACTTGCTGTTTTTATCGTTTGTGAGTCTCTTTACAATTAAGTCCCAAGCTTCCAGATCTGTTTTAGCATTAGCGATTTCATTGTCACCACGACGCCCTCTCATTTCATCGGAGTTTACGATGGGAAAAATGGATTGAGCAGAAAGTGCACTTTGCATAACAGAAGTAATTTCTTTTGCGACAGGATTTTCACCATTAAACGCAGGCTCTGGAGTGGTAAAAATTTTCTTAGCTGGACTGTAATGAACACGCCCATCCCAGAACATAAATTTATTTTGAGGATCACCGACATTATAAAGACTATTGGCATTTCTTCTTAGAACACGTTGCCCATCTTCCGTTTGAGAAAGCGCGCGCCCATCACTCAATCCTGTCATTGGAGTGTGGCAAGTAAGACAGCTGATATTTTTATTTCCCGAAAGGTTCGGATCCATGAAAAGCTTGCGACCTAATTCAATTCGCGCTTGATAGTCAGGAGCATTGTTCACCGGAAGTGTTTCATATTTCCCAATGCCGAAAACTCTTAGTCTTTGATAAATAAAATCATCAACTGGGTCTGCGGAAGCGTTTGAACTTATAAGCCCTAGAGTTAAACCTAGGGCCATTGAATATAGAGAGTGTTTGTTGAATGTCATGGGCAATATGCTAGTGACCCAAGCAAAGTTTGACCAGTCAAACTTTCTAACAATTGAGAGAGAAATCTTACTCTACAATATAATCCGCTGCGACTTCTCCAGACACTTTAACTTCACCACTCATTAATTGCGTAGCATCGTTTGCTCTCATCGCTGCTGATTTCATAATGGCTCCACCATATGTTGGGATCGGAGGATTTGCTCCGCGTGGTGAGAGCCTGTAAATACCTTTTAGTTTTACTTTCGCCGCACGTGCTAAAATTTCAGCTTGGGCCTCGGCTGCTCTTACCGCGTCTGCTAATAGTGCGCGCTCTTCATCCACTCTTTTATCTAAGTCAAATCCAAGTGAGTTTACATTCACTCCACCAGTCATTGATTTTGAATTCGTTGTGATTGAATCCAGGAAAGGACCTGCGTCTTCAATCTTTCTCAGAGTGATAACGAGTCCCTGATTAGCATTGTAACCAGAGATATTATTTTTATTTGTTTTTTGATCGTAAACATACTCAGGATTTAATTCGTAATTGCTGGTTTGAGCGTCTTCTTTTTTAACTTTAAAAGAGTCTAAACTCTTCTTTAAAATTTCGTATCCGGCCTGGTTGTTGGCCTGTGCTTTTTTAGCAGACTCGCCTTTTCCCCATACTGTGACATTTAAACGAACGATATCTGGTTGAAATGATTTTTCAACAAGGCCAGTCACAGAAATTAAACGAACGTCATTGGCAATCGCGTTCACAGACAGGCCTAGTAAAACAATCAGGCAAATTGGACCAAAAATTTTTCGCATAGACACTCTCCCTGTGATAATCTCCATTATTCATAAAAGTATGACGAGATTAACGAGAAAAAGAAAGAGATTGTTATGACAAAAAAAGTAATGAAAAAAACTCCTGCAAAAAAGCCTACTGCAACAAAAGCTCCTGCAAAAAAAGTGGCAGCAAAAGCAGAACGCACAATTATTGACCCCAACGCAAAAGCAACAGCTGCTGACGGAATCTATGGTCTTCCTTTTAAAGAAAGCGAAGCCAAAGTTGTTTTCCTTCCAATCCCTTGGGACGTAACGACGTCATACCAGGCAGGAACGTCAAAAGGTCCAGGGGCGATTTTACAAGCATCAGAACAAATCGATTTTTTCGATCTTGATTATGTAGACGCTTACCAAGCTGGTCTCTTCATGAAAAAAGAAAGTGCAAAAATTAAAAAATTAAATACTGAAGGGCGTGCTCTCGCTAAAAAAATCATCGACGCTGATGATGAGACAATGGCAAAAAGTAAAACACTTCAAGCTGCTCTTAAAAAAGTTAATGAGATTTGCGAAGTTTTAAACGACGAAGTTTATGCTCAAACAAAAGCACACCTTGATAATAACCAAATTTCTGTTGTTGTTGGTGGTGACCACGCGACTCCATTTGGAGCGATTAAAGCTTACTCTGAAAAATACCCGGGAATGGGAGTGCTTCACTTTGATGCTCACTCAGACACGCGTATTGCTTACATGGGATTTGAAAACTCTCACGCGACAATCATGCACAACGTGATGGAAAAACTTCCTAAAGTTGGAAAGCTGGTTCAGGTGGGGATTCGCGATTTCTGCGAGCAGGAATTCGAGTACACAAGAGACAATAAAAAAATCGATATTTACTTCGATCAGGTTTTAGCTCAAAGAAAACTTAACGGTGAATCGTTTATGAAAATCGCTCAAGAGATTGTAGCGAAACTTCCTAAGCAGGTTTACATCTCATTTGATATCGACGGACTTGATCCACGCTTCTGCCCTAACACAGGAACTCCGGTGCCAGGTGGATTGGATTATCCTGAAGTTATCTACCTAATCAATGAAGTGGTTCGTTCAGGCAGACAGTTGGTTGGATTTGACCTTGTAGAGGTTGCTCCTAACCCTAAGAACGCTGATGAATGGGATGCTAACGTTGGGATGAGATTACTTTATAAGATGACGTCGGCGTGTTTAGCTTCGATGGGACACATTAAGATTAGATAGTCGTTCAAAGATAAATAAAAAAGGGCCGATCATTACGATTGGCCCTTTTTTAAACATCTATGTTGAACTGTTCTTCTTCATAATTTATGGCGTGAGCAAGCGCGCACGAATACAAGTCCGGGTGATCCATCTGAGGCATAAACTCCAACAGTCGCAATCACAAGGGCCGCGGCCACAGCATATTCTTTCGCATTTCCAATAACAGACTCTCTTAGAAGACCTCCAGTCATTGCATCAGCGATCGCAAAAACTGTTACCAGCATCAGAGCTAAACTCCCGTAAGAGTACTGATTTGGTGTCTCGTTATTTCTTGTCATATGCATAGACGTAACTCCTATCGCTGACCTACTGGATGGTTTGGTTAGTAGATGCGATGGACTCAGTATAGGTGTGTTTTGCATTATTCTGAAGTTTTCCATTGGGACACTCAGAAATCGGTGCCTTATAGGGAATTAGTACGAACTTTTTATTACTTGAAGTGCCCATTTTCTGAGGACAACGTAAGTCGTCCTGTGAGAGATTATTAAGCATGAAAACAAAAATACTATTATGCCTGGTCACTCTTCTTATCACTTTATCGTGTGCTCATAAAAAAACACGCAATATAACGGGCCACACGCCAAAGGAAGACCAGTACTGGAATGACATGGCACTAGATTCGACTGAATGGCAGACTTCAATTTTAAACATTCTTGAAGAGAACAATCCTGCTCTCTATAATCAAATTCTAAAAGACTCTAAAGACCCCTACGTCGCTATGTTTTGGGGAAAAAGTGTGAATTTTGATTCCGGCGCTAAAAAGAAAATCGTCGATGATAAAATTATTGAAGACCTGCAAAGACTCTTCAATATTAAAAATGACAATAAAATTGTCCATGCGGGAATCATGCATACCTATGGATACCTTTTCAGCACGATCAACACTCCTTATGGATACAAAAGAAAGAGATGGATTGCTCCCACACTTAACACTGCTTTTTCGATGAGTGGAAATAGTTTTTCTCCTGAGGCCATTGATGGTGGACTTCTTTCTAACGTGACTTATTTTTCTGGAATGCTGGCGTTTAAAAATAAAACAGAACTAAATTTACTGAAAAATGTTTCGAATGAAGTGTTCACTTATGATTACGCGAAGCTTGCAGTTGATAGAGTTGAAGAAGAAATTAAAGGCCATACTTTAGTGACAACATTAGTACGTTTCCCAGTGAAAATTCTAGTTGAAGAAAATGACTATTTGCTTATTTATTCCACTATAGATCACGCTATGAATAAAGAATTTCTTGTCACGGCGTTTCCAATTAACGCTGAAGCCTATGAGAAGATTATTGCTAAGGAAAATATGGGTCCTAACCAAAAAATCACACTACGCTACAATGCTTATTTAGATGGAATCGGACAAAATCTTACAGGGACTAGAAAGCTCATAAAAAAGTAGACGGCTCTTTAGAACTTCTTTAAGTTTGCCTCCTAACATTTATTGTGAGGTTCACACATGAAAGCTCTTTTTACAGGCCTGCTACTTGCCCTGTCTCTGTCTGCATTTTCTGCACAGCCAACTGTTGAGTGTAAAGATTTTAAAGGTAACGTAGTTGATGGAAGCATCGCTCGCTTAAGAAGTGTTATGGCCAATCACAAAGGTGAAAAAACTCAGGTTTTAGTAACTGGGACAATCGCACAAATTGGAAAAGAAGATAACAGTGGTCTTCAACACCAAAAATACAATATGAAAGTTGATAAAGACATCACTCTTCAAATCGTAAGCAACCTTGAATTCGGTCGCATCCCTCTTGTTGTTGGAAAAGTAACAACTGTATGTGGAGAATTCCTAAGAGTTGGACAAGGTATGGTTCACTGGACTCACTTCGATCCACATGGTCCACACGCTGATGGATTCACGATCGTAGACGGTGTTCTTTACGGCGATAAAGAAACTCCACTTTAGTTAGTTATAAGTTTTTATTTTAGAGCGAAGAATTCGAAGCTCTTGCCTCTTTAAAATTTTGAAGCTCGTCAGTTGGTGCAAGTAGCATCGTATTTGTCGGAAACGCGAATCGAACACCCACTTCATTGGCGAGCTTTAGGATTTCCATAAGCAGTTTATGTCTTTCTTCCAATTCAACATTCCCATCAGTTGTTTTAAAAAATACGGTCAGTAAAATATTAATGGATTTATCCGTCATATCGTTAACGTAGATTTGTGCCGTGTCTGGATTAATGATCGGGTGAATTTTACATAAGTATCTTAAGCGCTCACAGAACTCTTCAAGTTTCTCAACCGGAGTTGAGTAGTCCATTTGCAGAAAAGTTTTAAAGCGTCTCGACCCTCTCATTCCAAAGTTATCAATCGCCATGTTTGCTAAAACGTTATTGGGAATACTGACCAGTGACTGATGAGGAGTTCTGATACGTGTACTCCTAAAACCGACCTCTTCAACTGTTCCTTCTAAACCTTTATCTAACGATACGTAATCGCCGATTAAAAATGGGCGGTCCATAATAACTGTGACCGATCCAAAGAGATTTGAAATCGTATCTTTTGCAGCAAGAGCAACGGCCACCCCCCCGATTCCCAGACCGGCAAGAATGCTGCCGATATCAAAAGTTAAACTGTGGGCCACCAGTATAGTACCGAAGGCCATAACTAAAACTTTCGAAGTTTTAGAGAGCATCGGAACGAGAACATCATCAAACTTGTTGTGAGTGTCTTTCGCGATCTTCACAAAGTGTAAGGTAATTAAGTCTACAATTTTTACGGCAGACCAAACTGATGTGACGGCGATAAGAATATAAAAAGCGCGGATAAGAACGGCGTAGCTGTCGAGATCTAACTCAAGTAAACGAATACCACCCATGCCCACTAGAGAGAAAGCTAACAAACCAAATGGTAGTGTGGCCTTGTAATGATCTTTTTCTTTAAAGTTTAAAGACTCTTTTTTAACTAATGCTCGGATGTATAAAGTTGTCAGGTAGCGAATTAAACTAAGGGCCAAAATTCCTACTGAGAAAATAAATAAGAATCCCAACCATTGCCCTTTCGTAAACATCAGTAGTTCTTCAGAAGTCCATGCTGGTAAATGACCCTTTAAGCGCGTCTTCCAGTTTTTGTATTCAACAACTCCTTCCACTACACCTAAGTGTGAAATAGAAGTATAAAGATTCCCAATCGTACTCACTGTTTCAGGAGTAAATCTCCAGGCACCATCTGCATTTTTTTCAATAGCGATTTCAGCTTCAATTGTTTTACTGCCTTCAGTGAGAGACTGTTTTCTGAAGTACCACTTTGATCCATTAGGATCATCGGGAATATGGTTGAAATCAATTTTTGTAATACGATCAAGAGTGTTGATTAATTTTTCAGCTGCCTGTCTTCCAGTCATCTCACGAAGACTTTCATCAATACGTGAAAGATTGAAAGTCCTTGCTGCTTGATCAAAATAAGCTCGAGAAGAGCCAGTCGCTTTTTTAACTTCTTCCATCGACTCAACAAAGGTTCTCATAGTTTCGCGTGGGCTTTTTAATTTTTCCAGTTCTTCATAACGGATGTATGACGTCTCTGCTGCAGGGGGCACCTCTGCTACTTTCGGTTTAGACTGTGCTAATGCTTTATTAATGACTGAAACAGGAACCTGAGCATAGGTCTGTAGTGAAAAAATAAATACAAATAAGAAAGCTAGATGACGCATCAACATGATTAGTTTTTCCTTGAGAATAAAGGGCATAAAAAATTTACCTTGAAGGATATTTTCGGTCAATGTTTTGAAACCTGATTGTTTTAGTACGACAAATTATTTTCCAACAATTTATATCATCGCTTGGGCAAGCTAAAATCTTAGGAGTAGGATCAAAAGCAGTACTATCTTTTTCTCAAGGACGAGAACATGAAAAAATTTGCTATGCTATGTGCATTCATCTGCACTTTCTCTATGACGAAAGCTTACTCTAATGTTGTTGAAGAATCTTTTTACATCCAGACTAATGATCATAAAATTTTTGACCTGGTAAAAACTAGACCTGAATTAACTATCGACCACGTGGAAGAAGGTGGCTTCGAGCTTTATGGGCCAAAAGGACTTAAAGAGTTCCTTGTAAGAAACAACATCCCTCACTTCTCAATGGCAATCGGAAATCTAAAGATGCGTGGAGTTTATCCATCACCTGAAGAGACTGAAAAAGAACTTAAATCAATCACAGCTCAATACCCTGAAATCAGCAAAATGTTTTCTATTGGTAAATCGGTTAAGAACCGTGACCTATGGGTGATTAAGCTTTCTCGCGATGTCGGGACTGATGATGACCGTCCGGAGTTTAAATACATCGCGAACATGCACGGAGATGAAATCGTCGGCCGCGAGATCATGGTGAAGTTCATTAAAGATCTTTTAGCAAACTACGGAAAAGACCCTCAGGTCACAAACCTACTTGATAGAGTTCAAATCTACATCATGCCTTCGATGAATCCAGATGGAGCAGCATCAAGCATGCGTGGGAATGCAAAATACGTTGATTTAAACCGCGATTTCCCTGACTTCACAACTCCAGACAATAAAGACACTGTTGATGGAAGACAGCCGGAAACTCAGGCAGTGATGAACTGGCAAAAAACACGTAGGTTTGTTCTTTCTGCCAACTTCCACGGTGGATCTGAAGTTGTGAACTATCCTTGGGATACAATGCCTGATAAATTTCCGCAAGAAGCTTACGTTAAAGAATTAAGCTTAGAGTACTCAGGACTTGCTCCTTATATCTTCGCTTCAACAGCTTTTAAAAATGGAATCACAAACGGGTATGCATGGTATGAAGTGAACGGTGGGATGCAAGACTGGAGTATCAAGTACAGAAACGATCTTCAGATCACTATCGAGCTTTCAAATACAAAATGGCCGGAGTACTCAAAAGTTGACTATTACTACCAACAAAATAAACCTGCTCTATTGAGATTTATCGAAAGAGCGATCCCTTAATTTTCATCTGTGACCAAGATCTTATTGAAACCTAATTTTTCCAACTCACTTACTTTTATGGGTGAGTTGGGATGAATAAGGCCACGAAGTGCAAATTGATGATCGACTTTATTTCTAATCAAAAATTTATCTTTCAACTCTTTATTCTTATTTAAAAATCTGCTCAACATCAAACTGTTGATAAATGTCACATCTACTTTTTTGCTGAGTAAATCTTCCAGGTTATCTTGATTTGATTTCCCTTGAACAATTTTTTTATTCATCAAGGTCTGAGCATCTGATTTCATATCCGTTATTTGATAGTGATAACCTAAAACTACTTCAATTTTTTTATCGGCAAGATTATCAAAATAGCTTTGGTCGCGGGTTTCATAATTCATCGCCACGGCCAATTCTTTTCCGCTTCCAATAATACTTGTGCGGGCATAATTAATCCCCATCTGCTTCCAACTCCAGGCTTCATCTTCAAAAAGAATAATGTCATATTTCTGAGTTTTAAAATCGCGGTATCTTCTATTGGCACTGGTTAGGACAAATTCGAAATGATATTTTTCTTGAGAAGCATTAAGTTTGGCAATAAGGTCCTTAACAATTCCTTCCTTGCCTTCTTTTTCAATAAAGGGAGCAAATTCGTAACCTCCGATCTTAACGACGATGGGTTGAGTATTCCCAGACACAATTGGTGCGGAAAATATAAGAGCTAGAAGGAAGAAAAATTTTAAGGCATATATTCTGATTTGCATGGCCTCTATTATCTAAAGAAAAAACACCCATTGCAATAATGATTTTTACTATAAAATTGTTAAGATTTGATTCGTTAATTATTTTAGCGTAGTTAAGAGTTTAGTCTTAAGTTTTTTGAGACGAATTCGTTTATCTTTTTTTTCAGTCGATGCAGCAAACGAGAGAAGTGTATTCATTCGCTCTAAATTCAACCAGTCTTCTTTAGGAGGATCACCTGCTTTAAAATTCAGCGGGCAGTAATCGAGAACATTTTCACTGGCCACATACAAAGGTAAACCTTGAGTGCGGCAGATAAGAGGTCTTGCTTCGTAGATTGTGCATTGGTCATTGTAAAGAAATGTACAATAAGTTTCTTGATTAGGTGTTTGCCATAAGTCCAATAGACGTTGTTGCTCAACTGGTTCTTGAGCGGCAAACCAATCTTCGATACGATCTGATTCAATTTCAAAAACGCTAATGTCCGTCTGGCAGCATTTCGAGCAGCCTTTTTTACATTGCATTTTATCACTATGCTTTTCACTGATTTTATCAAAAAAACCAGAGGCATTTTCTTGTAATGTTACGACCGGATTATTATTCATTATTGGATGATACCAGCAGTTGCTTCAAGTTGCTTGTGATTTAACACCGCAAGAATTTTTGTTTTTTCAGAATTTCTTTTGCTATCTAAATAAAGATTTAATGAAGTTAGAACGTCCAGGTTAGATACCAGTCCTAAACGGTAGTCTTTTGTTGTTTCTTCATAACTTCTTTTTGCTTTTTGAAGAGCTAAGTCAAAAGCTTTGATCTGATCAAAATAACGATGAAACAATTCATATCTTGAAGTGATTTCAATCTGAAGATTTTTTTTGTAATCAGTTAACTGATACTCTGCCGATTGTTTTTTTGCTGTCGTTTCTCTAACTAGTGCTTGAGTCACTCCCCCTTCATAAAGAGGAATTGTTAAGTTTAAGCCCACATCCCAGTCTGAGTTTTTTGAAGCAGTCGAGCCACCTTCTTTAAGAGCGTAGTAATTTGAAAGAAGATCAAGAGTCGGAAGATAACTTCCTTTTGAAATTTTTACGTCTCCATCAAATTGCTGGATTTCGAGTTGCTTGTTTTGAACATCTTCACGAGACAAGGCCATGCTGATGTACTCTTCCAGTGGTTTAACCGGAGTTGTTTCATCAAATTTCATATCAATCGCTTTATCCTTATTCAATCCAGTTAAGATATAAAAGCGCGCTTCACTTTGTTTTAGTAAACCTTGAGCGTCTAAAAGTTGAGCATCAACTGAGGCCAGTTGAGCTTCTGCTTGTAGCAATTCTCCTCTTCTTGAGCGTCCGATTTGTAAGCGCTTTCTAATTTCATCAACACGCTCCTGACTTTGCTTTTTTAAAAGGTTCAGGTTTTTTTCGTCGTTTTGATTCAGTAAAAAAGTGTAATAAGAATCGACGACTTCCATATACAAGGCCACTCGGTCGAGCTGTCTTTGGTTTTCTGCGATCTTCACACCAGCATCAGCATTTCTAATTAACTGACGGTCGCGTCCACCATTGTATAAACTCGTTGTCAGGTTTAACCCAAGAGTCTTTTGGTCTTCAAACTTTTCTTGCTTTAAGTAAGTCCCGCGCACTGAAAGTGTTGGGTAGTATGAACCCTGGCCTTTAGCTCTTTGCTCCATACTTTGCTTAAGTCTTGACTCGTTAATGTTGTCGGATTGGTTGTTTAAAAGAGCACTGTTAAAGCTCTCTCCTAAGGTAACGGCATATGAATTTGAAGCATAAAGAACAGTAAATAAACAACTAATAAACAGTTTTGATGAACCCATTAATCCTTCCGGTGATTGTAAGTGAAAAGCCTGTGAAATCTTATTAAAACAAAGGCCATTCAGAGTGTAAATCTTTCTACCAATATTCGTAGTTAAGTGCTAAACATGTCTAACAAAAAGTTATACGGTAAATTTCTAAGAGGGTTTCATGAGAATTAAAAATGTTCTGTTCTCGCTTGTCTTACTATGTGTATCGGCCATCGTTCCGGCAACTTCATCCGCTGCGCCGCTCAAAGTCGGTATGGTTACAGATGTGGGTGGCGTTAACGACCAGTCTTTCAACCAATCTGCTTGGGAAGGGCTAACAAAGGTAAAAAAAGAGCTAGGCATTAAGACTAGTTACCAGGAATCTAAGCAAGATGCAGACTATCCTGCCAACTTAGAAACTTTATTAGACGCTAAAAACGACCTGATCTGGGGTATCGGCTTTAAGATGGCCGACGCTATCCTAATTGCAGCTAAACAAAATCCAAAACAAAAATATGCGATCATCGATTACTCTTTCGGAGCTAAAACTCCAAAGAACGTTGTGGGTGTTATGTTCAAAGCTGAAGAAGGTGCTTTTCTTGCTGGTTACATTGCTGCAAAAATGAGCAAAACGGGAACTCTTGGGTTCATCGGTGGAATGAGTGTTCCTATCATTCACAGTTTCCAATACGGATTTAAGGCCGGAGCAAAATACGCTAACAAAAAAATTAATATCCTTGAGCAACACGCAGAATCTTTTACTGATGCTGCTAAAGGAAAAGCTATTGCTAACCAAATGATCGGGAAAGGCGCTGACGTTATCTTCCACGCCGCTGGTGCTGTTGGTGATGGTGTTATTGAAGCTGTTAAGGAAAAAGATAAAATGGCCGTTGGTGTTGACCGCGATCAAAATTACCTTGCTCCAAAAAACGTGATCACTTCAAGCATGAAGAGAGTCGACAACGCTGTATTCAATGTTGTGTCTGACTTAAGCAAAGGTGTCTTCAAAGGTGGAACAACTGTTGAGTACGGTCTAAAAGACGGTGCTGTTGATATTGCTCCAACAACAACGAAGATGATTCCTTCTATTCTTCTTGAAGATGTAGCAAAAATTAAAAAAGAAATCATTGCTGGAAAAATTAAAATTCCTTCAACCTCAAGCGCTTACGCAGCTTATATCAAAACAGTAAAATAAAATGCTGGCACTTGAACTAAAAAATATTTCCAAAACTTTTGGAACATTTAAAGCAAATAATAAAATCAACCTCGCTGTGAAAAACGGCGAGGTTCATGCCATCCTCGGCGAAAACGGTGCCGGTAAATCTACACTCATGAAAACAATCTACGGCGAGCATCTTCCAGATGCCGGTGGTGAGATTATTCTTCGTGGTGTGAAAACGGAAATCGAAACCCCCGCTCACGCCATCTCGCTTGGGATTGGAATGGTTCACCAGCACTTTAGACTGGTACGCCCTTTTACGATTCTCCAAAACGTCATCCTTGGGATTGAACCAAAAAACTTCCTGGGAATGATCAACTATAAAAAAGCACGCAAAGATATCGAAGCGATTGTTGAAAAATACAAACTCGATTTAGATCTTGATCAAAAAATTGAAAACGTGAGTGTTGGTACTCAACAGCGCGTGGAAATTATCAAGACGCTTTATAGGAACGCTGAGATCATCATTTTAGATGAACCTACAGCTGTTCTGACTCCACAAGAAATTAAAGTCTTCTATTGCATCATCAACAACCTTAAGTCTCAGGGTAAGACGATTATCATCATCACTCACAAGCTTCACGAGATTAAAGAAATCGCCGACCGTTGTACCATCATCAGAAAAGGTGAATTCATTGAGACGGTTGATGTAGCAGTGACAAGTGAAACGGAACTTGCCTCTAAAATGGTAGGAAGAGAAGTTGAGCTGGTCGTAGAAAAAACTCCTGCCCTTCCTAATGGCGAAGTTGTTTTTAAGATCCAAAACTTAAATGTAGTGAATTCAAAACAGCACCAATGTATTACGAACTTCACTTTCAATCTTAAAAAAGGTGAAATCACAGGTCTTGCCGGTATCGATGGGAATGGTCAGAGTGAATTAGTTCAGGCCTTAACAGGCCTACGTAAAACCAACTCTGGTAAAATTTTAATCAACGACCACGACATTACCAATCTTTCACCGAAACAAATTTATAAAAATAAACTGGGATGCATTCCCGAAGACCGCCAAAGAGTGGGTCTGGTTATGGATTTCAAAGTTAAAGAAAATTTTGTTCTTCAGCAAATTGATGAAAAACCATTTTCGAATTATGGATTCATCGTTAATCGTGAACTAACAAAATTTTCTAATGAATTAATTTCCCGCTTTGATATCAGGCCACCTAATCCTGAATTGAATGCCTCTAATCTTTCTGGTGGAAATCAGCAGAAGATTATTCTTGCCCGTGAAATCGTTCATAACCCTGACGTCTTGATTGCCTTCCAGCCTACTCGTGGTCTGGATGTTGGTGCGATTGAATACGTTCACCGTGAATTGATTAAATTGCGCGATCAAGGCAAAGCGATTTTACTTATCTCTTATGAACTCGATGAGATCATCAATTTGAGTGACCGCATCGGAGTTATTTATAAAGGACAACTGTGGGCCGACCTGGACCACCAGACCATCGTCTCAAGTCCAAAACTTAAAGAAGACATCGGTCTTTACATGGCGGGAGGAAAACCTGCATGAAAAAATTTTTAATCAGCATTCTTTCAATCCTGATGGGATTATTAATTGGCGGGATCGTTTTAAAACTTTCTCATATCTCTCCTATCGAAGCTTACAAAGTCATGTGGGATGGGGCCTTCTCTCAACCTAATTACATTTCTTATATTATCGTTCGTTCGACTCCGTTAATCTTAACTGGTCTATCGGTTGCTTTTGCTTTCCGTACAGGGCTTTTTAATATTGGAGCTGAAGGGCAGTTTATTATCGGTGCACTGGCCGCAAGTTTCCTTGGTTTTCATTTCAACTTCAATCCATGGATTCAAATTCCACTGGTGATGATGCTCGCGACTATGGCCGCTTCTCTTTACGGAGGGCTTAGTGGATTTCTAAAGGCACGTTTTGGTGTGCATGAAGTTTTATCGACGATCATGCTTAATTGGATTGCACTTTATTTTTCAAACTACGCAGTCTTTATTGAAGGTTTCAGACGTCCTGATATGGAGACGACTGAGTTTATCAATGAATCAACATCGATTGGTATTTTAGATAAGTGGAAAGTTTCAGACGCAGGGCTAGAATGGCTATCTAAGCATGAATTCTGGTCTTCTTTTATGAGACCACCGGTGAACGCGGGAATCTTCCTGGCGCTGATTGCTGTGGTTGTCGTGTGGATTATTTTAAACAAGACGACATTTGGTTATAAACTAAAGTCAGTAGGCTTTAGCCCAGCGGCGAGTGAATACGCTGGTATCAGTACAAAAATGAAAGTGACTCAGGCGATGATGATCTCGGGTGCTCTTTCAGGACTTGCAGGTGCCACTCACGTGATGGGTGTGTCTAATAACGTTGCAGTGCTTGCTGCTCACGAAGGTTACGGGTTTGACGGGATTGCCGTTGCTTTAATTGGATCAAACAATCCATTTGGAGTTTTATTCTCAGGTTTTTTCCTTGGGGCCTTAAAATACTCGGGACAAAAAATTCAATCAACACTTGAAGCTCCCTCTGAAGTTATCGGGATCATGATTGGCGCGATTATTTTCTTTATCGCCATTCCATCGATCTTTAATTTTGTGACGAAAAAAAGGATCAAAAATCCATGAATGAAATGATTTTTCTTTTTGCAACAACACTTATGTACTCGACTCCGCTGATCTTCACTGCTCTTGGTGGTGTAATGTCTGAGAAGTCTGGAGTGATTAATATTGGTCTTGAAGGGATGATGACTTTTGGTGCGTTCGCCGCCTCATGGGTTGCTATTACAATGCAGAACCCTTGGCTTGGTTTACTTGCTGGTGGGATCGCAGGCCTTCTGCTTGCTCTTCTTCACGCAATTGCTTCAATTAAATTTAAGGCCAATCAGGTTGTTTCTGGTATGGCGATTAACTTCTTAGGAAGTGGTTTAGCCATTTTCTTTTGCAGAATCTTTTTTGAAGGAGCGAGCATGACTCCTCCACTTGATTTAGAAAAAAAGATACCGGCCTTCTTTAATCAATACGCAACCGTGTATATCGCTTTTGCTATGACGATTTTAATCTGGTTCATCTTTAACAAGACAAGATTAGGGTTAAGACTCATCAGTGCCGGTGAGCATCCTAAAGCTTCTGTGGCCGCAGGGATCAATGTTTCTTTATACCGTTATATTGGTGTCCTTTCTTCAGGATTTTTAGCTGGTGTCGGAGGTGGTAGCTTATCTATCGCCATCGTATCTAACTTCCGTCCAACACTTATTTCAGGACAAGGCTTCATTGCTCTTGCTGCGATGATCTTTGGAAAATGGAATCCGGTAGGAACACTGTTTGCGTGTCTATTCTTTGGCCTCTCTCAAGCATTAGTAGTCTTTATCGGTGGGTTTGAAAACCTTCAGGTATCTTCGCAGCTTCTTGCGACTCTGCCGTATGTCTTGACGTTAATTATTCTGGTAGGCTTCATGGGTAAAACAACTGCACCAAGTGCACTTGGACAATAACCCACGACACTTATCAGGAGAAATTTTTATGAAGGGCCTAACATCACTAGCGCTGTTTCTAGCGCTCTCTACTAATGTCATTGCAGCTACTCAACAGGAAAAAAATAAAAAGCTCGTTGTCGATTTTTATGAAATGGCCTTCAATCAGCACAGGCCGACTGAAGCTGCCAAAAAATTTATTGGCGACAAATACATTCAGCACAATCCCTTTGTTCCCAATGGAGCAGAGGCCTTTTATACATACTTTGAAGGTCATTTTAAAAAGAATCCTGCTTCACGTGCTTTAATTAAGCGCGCGATCGCCGATGGGGACTTGGTTGCTCTTCACCTTAATTCAAAAGAAAATGATAAAGATCCTGGAAGAGCAATCGTGGATATCTTTAGAGTTGAAAACGATAAAATTGTTGAGCACTGGGATGTGATTCAAGAAGTTCCCACAAAAGGAACGGCAAACACTAATACAATGTTTTAGAATTTAGGTTGGAAAAAAGAGTTTAAATCGCGTGCCTGGCGGGCCTTCATGAGAAGTTTTAGTTTCGAAAGTAATCTTCCCATTAAGCCTGTCCACGCAGCCTTTAACAATTGGAAGACCAAAGCCTGTCCCTACTTCACCATTTGTTCCGATACAAGATCTTGAAAGGTTCGCTTCAAAAATATTCTCGCGCATATCTTTTGGAATCCCAAGTCCACTATCTTCCAGTAGAAATTGAATTCCATGATCAAGCTTTGAAATGCGCAGCCTGATCTCACTTCCTGCCGTTGAGAATTTAATGGCGTTTGATAAAAGATTTCCCAGGATCTGATTCAAGATCAAACTTCTGCTGGAAATAAACGAGTACACTTCGCTTGAAACTGACCAGTTAAAACGGATGTTCTTTTGGTCGAGTCTATCTGCAAATATTTCTTTTAATTCTAAAATCATTTCTCTTAAATCAATTTCACCATAAGTGATTTCTTTTTTACCAAGCTCAGTTAAGCGCAGCTCTTTAATACTCTCGGTAATCTGAATTACTCTCTCTGTCGCCTTGTAAGCTCTGGCCACCGAGTTCAATTGCAATTCACTAAGTGGAGTTTTAATTAAATGATTTAACTTAACTGAGATAACAGTCAGAGGTGTTGAGATGTCGTGGCTTAAAACGTTGATCAAGTTTTGAGTTCTCTGGCGCGAGTCTTCAAGTTTAGTTGAATTTTGTTCAACTAATAAAACGTGTACCCAGATAATGACAGTTGAGAGGAAAATCCATCCAAAAAGAATGAGTCCCTGAGAGACCACTTGCCCGGACTCACTAATAGCAAACGGAAAATGAAACCCGCTTAACTTTAACATTAAAAAACCAAGCACGGTGCTGGCCGTAATGAAGGCCCAAAGAAGTGCGCCTTTGCGTCCAGCAATAACTCCGGAAATCATTGGAAGAATTCCCAGCCAGATTAAAATATTGCTGTCGAATCCACCTGTGTAAAAAGCAAAAGTGGACTGATGAATCAATCCAGTTGCAATAAAGATATTGGAAAATAAAAAGTAGTTGTTACTTCTTCTATACAGAAGTGGCGACAACAAATGCACAGTGCTCGCTGCAATCCCTACAATTCCTGGAATCGGTGAAGTCATCGTCTCACAAGCTACAAAAGCATAGGCCCACATTAAAAGACCTGTAGAAAGAACCGACACCAAATGAGCGTGCATGTACCTTTCAGGAAGATCCTTCTTTGCTAGTCGATTACTCGCGATAAAGCGGTAGATCTTTAAATAGTTTGTTAAAACACTATTCTTCAACTGCGCCCTTTATAACGTAAACTTAAACTGAGAAAGCAGAAGTCCCGGAGCTTTTGAACCACCAACATCTCTTTGGAAATAAGATCCTGTAGCAGGACTTGTTTCTGCAAAGTTTGTCACTTGCTCTAGAGCGTCTCCGAAAATCGAATAATAACTTTCATCAAAACGAAGGTCTTCAATCGGAGCTACGATCTCTCCATTTTCAACCCAGAAACACGCGTATCTAGTCATACCAGTGATACGAGCGGTCTCTCTATCTGACCAGTTCAGGTAGTGAAGATCAGAAATATAAAGACCCGTTCCGATTGCTTTGTAGATGTCTTTGCGGTCTAAATCACCTGTAGCAATAACTGGAGATCTCATCGACTCCCAGTCTGTTGCAAAGTTTGATTCAACTTTGTATTCGTTTGCTGTTCTTGTTGAAACTAAGAAATTTATGTACTCGCCGCCTTTGATTAAATCAAGTTCAGCAGGGGCCACTTCACCGGCGTCGTTAAAACGTGGTGATAATCCCAGAGAGAAATCTTCTTTTAATGAAAACTTCGGAGACATGACTTTTTTCTTTTCCCAAAGATCTTTTAATGACCCATTCCCTTGTTTGTGGGCGGCCATTGAAACTCCTCCCCAAGAAAGTGTTCCTAAAAGTTCACTAACAGCAGAAGGTGCCAGATAAACTCTGTACTCACCACGAGGGACTTTTTTAGATTCGATATTCATCAGAGAAAGTTTGTACTCAGCATCTTTGATGTTTCTTCTTAATTCATCAGAGTTCCACTCGCTACCAGCGTATAACGATTTTACTGCTTTTTGTTTGTCGTTATAAAGTGAGTAATCAAGATAGAAGTTTCTCGTCTTAAACCAGTGGAATTGTCCTTCAGAGTTGATTGTCGCACGGACCACGTCACCGCATGAGAAAACTCCTGCAAGGTCAACATTACCAGCGATATCTAAAACCTGAGACATCATCTCTTCATTTTTTGGAAGTGTGCTTAGATTTTCATCTTTTGTTACACCATAGAATTTCGGGCGAACTAAATATGGATCTTCAGGAAGAACTGCAATCCACTCGCGCGACTGATTAAGTTTTTTAAGTGCTAATGTGAAGTCCAGTTCATTGGCCATAAATGGCATATTGAAACTTAGAACTTTATTTCCTTTAATGAAGTTAAAATCAATGAAGGCCTGGTTAAGGTTTGTCACCTGACGAACTTTTGCTTTTGAAAGTCTTGAAAAAAGAGTTTCTTCAGCAGAGAAGTTTAGTGTTAGTTGTTCGTCTGAAGCTAGTTCAGCGAATACTTTTTTAGCGAAAATTTCTAAATATGAGGATTCTAGTGCTTTCATTATTTCCCCCCTCCGAATACTTCAATGTTTGAGAATAGACATACCGGACTTGCATGTCCTACGAAGATAACCTGGTTTGGCTCCCCTTTTCCGCAGTTACCAAGACCACCAACTTCGAAAGTTGATTTATCTCCAACCATTTTTAACTGATTCCAGAATGGAGCTGTGACTCCACGGTAATTTGGATTTTTTACAAGCTTAGTTAGTTTTCCATCTTCGATCAGACGTCCGTACTCACAACCAAACTGGAATTTATTTCTGTAGTCATCAATTGACCATGATCTGTTTGTTTGCATGAAAATTCCACGCTTCACTGACTTGATCATGTCTTCTAATGTCGACGATCCCGGTTCAAGATTTACGTTGGCCATACGATCGATAGGAGCTCTATTCCACGACGTTGCTCTCTGACTAGCAACACCTGGAAGGTTTAATCTTTTTTGTGATTCAAGACTTCCTAGTCCTCTTAAAAGAACTCCGTCTTTAATCAAGAATTCTTTTGTCGCTTTATTTCCGATATCGTCAGCGAAGTAACTTGCGAATTGCCCAACAACAGTTGGATCGAATGTTACGTTCATTAATGGAGATCCATATTTTAGATTTCCAAAATCCTGAGGTTTAACGAAACTCCATCCAGCGTAATTTCTTTCGTCACCTAAAATACGGTCAAGCTCTAAAGGGTGGCCGATACTTTCGTGGATCTGTAAGTAAAGTTGATCTGGAGCTAATAATAGATCCATTGTTTCTGTTGGGCATTCTTCAGCATTTAACAATTCCATTGCCTCATTAGCAATACGAGTTGCCTGTGCAATAAGTTTAGCGCTGTTAAATTTTTCTAAACCAAACTGTGTACTTTGGTCGTCACCATAACTTCTTCTTTGATTTCCAAGCTCGCTTGATGCTACTGCGCTGATTGAAATTCCTGAGCGGTGAATGCTTTGTTTAATATCAGAACCGTTACTTGCAACAAAATGTGTATCCATTTCAGTCAAGGCCATTTGAGCGACTCTGCTGATGACGTGATCGTGCACTTTCATTGCTGTTGATAAATTCATTAGAAGCTCAGTGGCCTCTTTGGGATTGAATCCATCGATTCCGATTTCTCCTGGACTCTTATATTCACCCACAGTCATTGGTCTCTCATCAAGAGAGAATTTTGAAAGGCTAAAGCGGCTTGCTTCGATAGCTGCTGCTTTTGCTTTTTCTGCACATTTTTTAACTTCACTTGGTTCGAATGAATTAGTCGCGCCGTAAGCGAACTGGCCATTCATCATCACTTCAATCATGAGCCCATGATCTTCTGAAGTACTTAGTCCTTCGAAGACTTCATTTCTTACGTTCATTGAAAGCGATCTGCTTTTTACTTCACGAAGTGAAATGTACTCTGCTTTCAAATCCGTTAGTGAGTTTAAAATTTCTTTTAAGTTCATTGTCTATAATCTCCCTTTCCAGTTCGTCATACTTGTTGAGACGCCCAGGAATTTATTAATAGCTGTAAATAATCTTAGTGGTAGTAGTCCTTTAAACAGGTCTACCCATTTTACCATGAAAGGTTCTCTGATAAATGCACAGTCTTTCTCAATCCCGTGAATTATTTTTTCAACGATGGTTTCCGGTTTTAACCATGGCAGAAATAGTGGAGCTTTTACGCCGGAGAACATTCCTGTATTGATATAACTAGGACAAACTGTCGTTACGTGCATATTAGTAATGTCACGTTCAATGAGTTCTAGTCTAAGAGACTCCGAGAAACCGATCACTGCCCATTTCGAAGAAGCGTATGAGGTTCCATATGGAAGACCAATATACCCGGATGCACTGGCGATATTAACGATATTTGAGTCTTTGCTTTTCCTTAGATCATCAAAGAATAAATGAGTCATCGCGACCATTCCATCAACATTGATTTTATAAGTGAGTAAATGTTTTTCTAATGGCTGTTTTTCAAACTCACCACCAAACACCACTCCGGCGTTGTTGATTAAGATATCAATGTTGATTCCTAAATCACGAACTTCGTTTCTGCATTTTTTGATGGAATCAATTTTACTAAGATCAGCGTAGACAGCGTGCGCTCTTCCGCCTGTATTTTTGATATTGTTTGCTAAAGCTGTGGCGGCTTCCAGGTTAATGTCCACGATAATCACCGTGGCCATTCGACTTGCAAGTTTTTCGGCCATTAATTTTCCAATTCCTGAAGCAGCCCCGGTGATAAGTATCTTCTTGCCAGCAAAATTCTTCATGATCCCTACAATAAAAAAGGCGGGAATAATCCCGCCTTAGATAAAAAAATTCAATTACTTCGTTAACGATCTGATGTCGCCATTACCTTTTACATAAACGGTCTGAGCGTTTCTCATTTCATTAACCAGCCCTCTTACTTTGTAAGAGATTTCAATAGTCGCAGAAGCAACTGGTTGATCTTTAGATCCAGTGTTCGCAATACCAGTTAATTCAGATTTAGCATCGAAGTTAAATCCCCAGGCCGCATAAACTTGAGTGGCCTGAACTTTTAAATTCGTAATGTATTTACCTTTACCGTTTAAGTCCCCGCTGTGTTGGAAATAAACTGTGTAGTCAAAACCAACAACTTCTTTTCCAAAACCGTTTTTATAAGACACGTGGTAACTTGCAATCTTCGGGTCTGACCAGTTGGCCATTTCATAGTATGCAGTTTTTGGATCTGTCCCTTCGATAAAAGGCAGAACACTTATTGATGGAGCGATACCTGTTGTATTGATAACTGGTCTTCCAGCATCAATGATAGGCCAGATTTTTTTACCGATCGCAATTAAACTATCAATGTACATCGCCACTTCATCAATTGGGTTTCCTGGAATCGCAGGCATTTCAATAAGAGGTTGAGGTTTAATACGTGTGACTTTCACACTTGCAATAACTAAAGATTGATCAACTTCCTGAGAGTGAACTGATACGTTTGATAGTAGTAAAGTCGCAATGAAAAGAACTTTAAACATTGGTGGCCTCCCTTGGATTTTTGATGGGGCCAATATCTCTATAGCGAGACCTTTTGTCTAATAAAAATTCTATTAAGTTCTGACTGTTAGAAAAAGTCATTCTCACTGTACGACGCGGTGAAAATAATAATTAATTTTTAAGTTGGAAGGTGATATTTTTTTCGACGAAATATGGAGCTGACCTTGGAAGAAATTTCCAATCAGAAATGGCATCGATGGCCGCTCTATCAAGCAGATCATGTCCGCTGCTTTTTAAAATCTCAATGTTAGAAGGCCTTCCTTCAGGAGAGACACTCACTCTCACCTTAACACTTCCCTGCAACTCACGCTTAATGGCAAGTCGTGGATAAGTTGGGTCTTTGTAACTTACAGCAGAGGCATTGAAATCATAACTAGAACTGCCATTTCCAGATCCTGACCCAACTCCCGTCCCACTCCCGTTCTCTGACGCAGCTTTCATTTCTGAAACTGCATTTTCATTCGCCGCTGCTCCCGTTTGGGCCTCAGAACTTTTACCCGAATGAAATTGAGTTGGAATAAAATGAGTCTTTCTTCCCTGACGTCCATTTCCATCTCCCAACTGAACATTAATCAAACTTTTTGGGTCAATTAAAAATGGCAAGGGTGCCTTATCAATTAAAAAAGTTGATCCAGCGAGAATGAGAATGTGAATCGCAAAGGCAATCGCCAGCGAATAACTAATCTTAGGCATGAGAGCTTCATACCAATAATGTATTTATGTGTAAATCAATCTAAGCGGCCTTAGCTGACCTGATTCTCTCTGAAACTGATTCGATGTTTAAAATAATCAGTGCACTTTCTTTTTCTCCGACAGCAACAGAGATGATTTCTTTAATATCATTTTGAAACTGGCTTTGAACTTTCTGAGTGACAAGTGTAGGCACTTTAAATTTTTTATCCTGATCAATGGTTAAAATACTTTCCAGTGCATCGACCACTAATCCAAAACGTTCACCTTCTTTTTCGAAAATTAAAACTTTTGTATCGCTGGTTCTCTCTGTTGTTCCGGCCCCTGTCATTTGATAAAGATTTCTAGTATCAATAATCGTCATCAGTATAATTGATGATTTCTTTTACGTCCTTGATGGAAATTCCAAAAAGATGATCAAGGCGAAATGAAATATAAGACTCGCGGTCGATCTTTTTTAAGACGTTAACCAGTTCTGCATTTTGATAAATCTTACTATGACCTTCTGCCATTTCCATGATCTCGGCCCCTGATAAAACATTCCCGTGATCAAGCAAGAAGATCTCTCCTTAAACATAATTTTACATAAAGACAATTTATTGCCGGCCAGGTAAGCCTTTTTGGAAGTCAGAAGAGAGAATTTAATCCGAGCAAAAAGGTTACCTAATTGCTCGGATGAGACTTTTATTCGGCGAACATCACTCCACCAATCATTAAATCCATTGCGCAACCAAATTTAACTTCTCCTTTTTGAAGAGAGGCAAGCTTCACAGTCACTTCCTTATCAAGAGGTAAATCCACTCTCAATTTTTGTGAAGGCACCGTGATCTCACGAGCACATGTTGCATTTGTTTTACGAGTGATTTTTAAAATGACAGGCTTCCCTGCTTTTACTTTTAAAGAACTTGGCTCGAAACCTTTTTCTGTAACAGTCATCTTGTATTCATTAGGTGCATCTTTAGCAAAAAGAGTTGTTGAGACTAAAGCAATCATTAATACTAAAATTTTCATTTTCATAACTCCAAAGTTTCATGATGGGATAAATTAATTATACGTTGAAAGCACTCAATTTGTGACAATTATTCTGAAATCCACTTTCCAATACAGGTTCTTCCCAAGCGAATCATTTCCTGATGGGAGTAACGAAATTCGACAAGAAAGTCTTTGAACTTAATCACCTTTAAAACTTCCGCTATATCTTTAAGTTTAAGCTGACATAAATCGGCCCCATTATAACAGGCCGTGTGAGTTTTAAAGGCAATGGACTCAAGATTTTTACAATTAAAGTCTGGATTACTTCGGTGTTCGTAAAGCATCTCTTGCAAACAAAGTCCTGTCTTTTGTGCCCACTCTTTCATCGGAGTTTTCCAAACCTTGCTTTTAGTACTAAATGCTTCACAATAAAATGGGGCATAATTAGACAGATAGTCCACTCCTTCATCCTTGCAGTGAAGCTCACTTTCTAATTTAGTGTAAAAATCACAATTCTCCGCAGACGGCTTAGGCCAGTTCGCCGAATTTGCAACCGGGAACATTAAGAAAAAAAGAAGGAAAAATTTAATAACCATAGTGAGACTTAATCCTTCAATTTAAGGGCCAATCATTGTCATGATGAATGAGGCCGGATATAATACCATCAACGCGACTCTTTCATAGGTATACTCCCATGGCACTTCCAAAAAAGAAAACAATTGCTCTTATTGCTCACGATGGAAAAAAAGCTGAGATGATCAGCTTCGTAAAAGATAATATCGAATTTTTTAAAAAGTTCGAACTTGTGGCCACTTCGACAACAGGAAAACTAGTCGCTCAAACTGGTTTAAAAGTTAAGCGCTACTTATCAGGGCCGGTTGGTGGTGACGCTCAAATTACAGCACTAGTAGCAACTGAAAAATGTCACGCGGTGATTTTTATGCGTGATCCATTGGGAATGCACCCTCATGAACCGGATATCTATTCGCTTCTTCGCATTTGTGATGTTCACGATGTTCCGTTAGCAACCAACCTTTCTTCAGCTCAGCTGATTGTTAAGGGACTGGCAAAAAATCTTTTAAAAGAATAAATTATGATTGTTGTTGAATCTATTTCTAAAACTTATTATGCAAAAAATGCTGAAACCCTGGCATTGCAAAACATCAGCTTCAAAGTTCAAGAAGGTGAAGTTTATGGTTTGATCGGGTTATCTGGTGCCGGTAAATCAACTGCTCTTAGGACCATTAACTTTTTAGAAGTTCCCGACAGCGGCCATATTTATTTTCAAGGCGATGATCTCGTATTGAAAAATAAAAGTGAAATGCGCCTGGTTCGTCAAAAAATGGGAATGATCTTCCAGCATTTTAACTTACTGGCCAACAAGACCGTCGCTGATAATGTCGCTCTTCCCCTGGAGATTGCCGGCTGGAATAAGGCCGATATTAAAAAGCGTGTCATTGAGTGTCTTGAGTTAGTTCAGCTTTCAAATAAAAAAGATGCTTATCCTGCCAACCTTTCAGGTGGACAAAAACAGCGCGTGGCCATTGCCCGTGCAATTGCCAATCACCCTAAGCTTCTTTTAGCAGATGAGCCTACAAGTGCCCTTGATCCACTGACAAAAGGTGAAATCATCGACTGCTTACTTGACCTGAATAAAAAACTTAACCTGACTATTATTATCGCGACTCATGAAATGAAAGTGGTAAGAAAAATTTGTAACCGCGTTTCTATTTTTAAAGATGGAAAGATTCACGAGACACTTGATGTTCATAACGGAGAATTAAATCCGACGACTGAATACGGTCAAGCTTTAGTGAGGGAGTTGTAATGGGAAACGGAAACCTTACTTACCTTCTGCCTGATTTACAAAAAGCGATTCTTGAAACGCTCACTATGCTGGGAATTGGTCTAACCACTTCGACTTTGCTTGGTGGTCTGATTGGAATTTATCTCTACCTTTGGGGGCAAGAGCGTTTACTTAAAAACTCGTTCCTGCATTTTCTCGTTGGTGGATTAGTTAATATTATCCGCTCGTTTCCTTTTGTTATTTTAATGATTGCTGCAGGACCTTTTGCCAGAATCGTCGTTGGTACGACTATCGGCCCTATCGCTGCCACTGTTCCACTTTCAATTGCCGGAACTGCTTACTTTGCACGCTTAGTTGAATTGGCGCTTTTAGATGTTCCTAGAGGGACAATCGAAGCTGCACAATCAATGGGTGCCACTCTTCCTAAAATTGTTTTTAGTGTTTTACTAAGAGAGGCCCGCGCAGGCCTAATCCTGGGTTTTACTACTCTTAGTATCAGCTACCTTTCTTACTCAGCTGCTGCCGGAATTATCGGTGGAGGTGGTGTTGGTGACCTTGCTATTCGTTATGGTTACTACCGCTTTCAAAAAGATATTATGATCGTCACAGTTATAGGTCTGGTGCTTTTTGTTCAGATCATTCAAATGTTAGGCAATACTATTTCACGCCGCTTAGATAAACGTTAGGAGAATTATGAAAAAGTTTTTAGTTTTATCTCTAATGAGTTTGCTTTCAATTACACCTGCGATGTCAGCGACAGCTGAGAAAGTGATCGGTGCAACAGTTGGTGATTTTGCCGATCTTTCTCGTGAGAGTCTAAAGCCTCTACTTGAAAAAAAGGGTTACAAGATTCGCATTGTTGAATTCACTGATTACGTTCAACCGAATATCGCTCTTGCAGAAGGGTCTCTGGATTTAAATATCTTCCAACACAGACCTTACCTTGAGCAGTTTGCCAGAGAAAAAGGTTTAGACCTAAGACCAATCGCTGAAGTTCCAACGGCACCGCTTGGAATTTATGCCGGTAAACTTAAATCACTGGCAGCAGTTAAAGATGGAAGTACGGTAGCAATGCCGAATGATCCAACGAACCTTGCGCGCGCTCTACTTTTACTTGCTGATTTAAACTGGATTAGTCTTCCGAAAAAGATCGATCCATTTAAAGTGTCTCCTTTGGACATCGTAAAGAATCCAAAGAACTTAAAAATTGTTCAACTTGAGGCCGCTCAAATCCCACGTTCTCTTCAGGATGTAGACTACGCCATCATTAATGGTAACTATGTTGTAAGTTCAGGAATGTCTCTTACAAGTAAACTTGCTCCTGAAAAAAGTAATGCTTATATTAATTGGGCCGTTGTGAGATCGAAAGACGCTCAAAGTGATTTTGCAAAAGCTGTTATTGAAGCACTTAACTCAAAAGAGTTTCAGGCCTATGCTAAAAATAAATTTAAAGGTTATAAGTATCCATCGACTTGGAAATAAAATAATTTGCATGCCTTCGGTTCATATCGAAGGCATGTTTTTTTATCTAACTACGTTTCTACATTGATCTAACATTACCTGCTCGCTAATTTGTATTCATTACTTTCACAGAATCATTATTCTTTTTAGCATCTTAATATAATCTCCACTTTAAATTTCACTCAACAACAACGTATCTTCTAGAGAATTTATAAATCTTAATTTTATAAATAGAGTAATCCAGAGGAGTACGACATGCCCCATTTACCAAACGTAAAGTTTACTCAACGGCAACATCGTGAAAAAGAATATTATGAAAAATATTTTGAACAAAATAAGATTTCGGGAAACATCGATTTCTCTCCTATTGATGGAGTGATTCATGGGACTGAACGAAGACCATGGAATAGCTACTGGCGTACCTATGAAGTACCCATCATTAGTTATCGTGAACTGACTTCAAAAATGAAAACAGAAGTGAACCTACTGGACTTTGGTTGTGGCCCAGGTGACAACGCTTTACGCTTTTCACGAGCAGGTTTTAAAGTAACGGGCTTTGATATTTGTGAGAATAATATTGAGTCTTGTAAAACACTCTTTAAAGAAAATAACGTCGAAGGACATTTTATTGTCAGTGTTGCTGAAGAACTTCCCTTTGCAGATGAAAGCTTTGAAGTGGTGGCCGGTATAGATATTCTTCATCATGTCGATATTGTAAAATCTATTAAAGAAGTCAGAAGAGTCTTAAAAAAAGGAGCTCTTGCTATTTTCAGAGAGCCAATTGAAGTTCCCATCCTGGATAATTTAAGAAACACCACTCTGGTAAAAATGTTTATTCCCAATAAACCTTCATTTGAAAAACATATTACAGAAGATGAACGTAAACTTAACAAAGTTGACCTAGAGCTCATTGAAAATTTCTTTCCGGATATAACAGTAGAAAGAAGCCTGATTTTATCAAGGCTGGATAAGTTCGTCAGAAGCCGCAAGAATACGAAGGCGAGCTTCCTTGAAAAAGTTGATCATACTTTATGCAAGTACGTTCCCTACTATAAGAACTTAGGAGGAGCTGCTGTTATTATTTTCAGGAAGAGGCATGATGTTTAGCGCCCTCTGGTGCGAGTGTCTTTCTTTTTAAACTACTCCACACCGCCACCATAACCAAAACCAGCATCGTTAAAATTCCAACCATCAATAGATCAGTCAGAAAAGAAATCGGGATAAGAAGCGCCAGAAGTGCTAACCCTACTAAATGCGATAAGGGATAGTGGTTATAAATAATTCTTTTATAAAAAATATTTCCAATTAAATAAATCGCCGGGCCGCTGATTAAGACAACCACGAGAGTAAGATCCATCTTTTGCGGAGGATGGGCCAGGTATAATTCAGATGCCACTGCCGAAACAATAACTCCTGCAATTAAAATAACGTGTACATAACCAAAGTAAGAAGCGATTCTGCCCGGATCATCAGATCTTGTGATGGCATGTGAGCCATCTTTACTGCTGGTATCAAAATAAATCCACCACATCGCGACACTGCTAATAAATGAAACAAAAAAAGCAATTAACATTGGCGTATCAACATGATGAGCACCACTTAAAGTCGCTCCGGAAATTAGAAGTGTTTCACCAAGGGCGACGATTACAAACAGCTGGCAGCGTTCGGCCATATGCCCGCCTTCGACTGTCCACTCTTTGGTATTTGATCTTCCTAAAAATGGCACAGGAAAACCAATCATCGGAGAAAAGTAATCACAACTCACGGCGAGTGCCCAAAACAATAAACGCATCATCACATCAAGATTCATCGCTCCTAAGACCCAAAAAGTTGCAGTGAGTGTGCCCCATACAAACATTCTTCTATAATTGGGAGTCAAAGGATGCTTAGCTCCCAGATTAAGGAGAACAAAAACATTTCTTATAAAATGAAGCGAAGCAAATGTTATCCCCAAGACCCATGCTTGATTCTGATTACTAAATGCATGTGGAAGAGCAACTGCGCCTAAAAGTGCGATGAACATAATTGTAAAGAGCATCAAGCGCATTGAAACTTTATCCGGATCAAACCAATTGGTTAGCCAACAAGTGTATTGCCATGCGAGCCATACTCCAAACCATAGAACCAAAGACTGTAACGCATTCAATTCCGTTAAATTGCCCAAAAGTAAGTGTGAAATTTGTGTGACAGCAAAGACATAAATCAGGTCGAAGAAAAGCTCCATGTTCGAAACTTTGGCCTCATGCCCATCTCTTACGCGCAGTAAATGTGCCTTACCGACAAATGCCATACAATTCCTCTCCTGATATGTAATGAAAGAGATTTTAATGACAAAAAAGTTTCAAGTCTATTTGTTTGGTACTATCCTTAGTGAGACTCAACGAATAAAAAATAATCTTGGAGGTTTTTTATGCGCAAACTAATGATGGTACTTGCTCTTGCTCTGTTAAGCTCAACTGCATTCGCTGCAGATGTTAAAATCGATTCATACACGTATGTTAACAAAGAAAGAAAAGTTGCTGAACTTTGCGGAACTGTAACAGGTTCTGAAGGGCCTTCAACATTTGTTCAAATCACTGTTGATGAAAGAAGCAAACGCCCAGCTATTTACAATACATTTGCTGGACCTACTGGAAAATTCTGTACAGTCGTTATTACTTACTACGGAACAGCTATCGCTGAAGCACTTTAATCTTGATTGCCGTTATAACAGGTTCAACAGGGCTCGTAGGATCCCTGTTGCTCTCTAAGCTTTTACAAGACAAGGCCACAACTCAGGTGATTTCGGTTACCAGAAAATCTCTTGGCCTTAATAATCCCAAACTCAAAGAAGTGATCGTTCCCGACTTTGCCAATCTTATGGATCATAAAGATGAGATGAAAGGTGATATTTATTTTTGCGCTTTAGGCACAACAATAAAAACTGCTGGTAGCAAAGAGAATTTTAAAAAAGTAGATTACGATGCTGTCGTAAACTTCGGAAAAGTGGCCGAGTATCACAAAGCTCAATCTCTCACTGTGGTTTCTGCTAACATGGCCAATCCCAAATCTGCTGTGTTTTATAATCAAATCAAAGGTGAAACTGAACATGCATTGATGGATATGCAACTCAACCGTCTTATTCTTTTAAGACCTGGACTCCTGATAGGTGAACGTGCTGAAAAAAGAACCGGTGAAAAATTTGCTATTTCTCTTTTGGATATGCTTTCGCCGATTCTTCCAGAAAAGATTGAAAAAACCATCGCCACTAAAATAGAAACGCTAACGACCAGAATGTTAAAAGAAGGACAAAATCCTGCTCCTAAAATAAAAATAATAAACGCGGTTGATATTTAATAAATCCATGAAAAAAATAATTCTTCTAATCTTCATGATGACTTTTGTTTCCTGTGCTCTTTTAAGTCCTAATCCAAATCGTAAAGACGAATTGGTAGATAAAGGATTGTTCCTTAGACCATTTACCACTGATTATTGCTCTGAGTGGCCTGACGGGAAATTTACCGATCCGAAACAATGGGCCGACTGTTGTTTTACTCACGACATGCACTACTGGATTGGTGGAACAAAAGATGAGCGCATCGCTTCCGATAAAGAACTAGAAAGGTGTGTGAAAAATGCCAGTGATTCACTTAATGGTTTTTTAATGTACCTAGGTGTGCGCATGGGAGGAAAACCCGGAAATGCTGCTTATGCCTGGGGATATGGATGGACGAAAGATAGGGATTATTTCGAAATAGACTCTGATGAAGCAAAAAAGGCCTATCACCTGCTTGAACAATCAGAGCTCAATAAAAATGAAAAAGAGAAAGAACTCATTAACATTTTTATTGAGCAGATTTTAATTAAAAAAATAAAAAATTAATGCCCACCTAAGTAAGCACTACGGACTTCAGGACTATTTTGTAGTTCCTTTCCTGTCCCTTCAATACGAACTACACCTTGTTCTAATACATAAGCTCTATCAGCAAGCTGAAGTGCTCTGTAAGCAAGCTGCTCTACTAAAAGAATCGAGCATGTTCTTGTATCTCTAATTTTTGCAACAACATTGAAAACTTCATCGATAATAACCGGAGCAAGCCCCATTGATGGCTCATCAAGAATAAGAATCTTTGGTTTCAGCATGAGTGCACGTCCGATTGCAAGCATTTGCTGCTCACCACCTGACATCGTTCCTGCTTGTTGATTCTGACGATCTTTTAGCTTTGGAAAAATAGTAAAAACTTCTTCAATAGTTTCATTGATTGCGGCCCTCTTTTCAGTTTTAAAGCGCAGGAATGCTCCTAATAAAAGGTTGTCCATGACACTTTGATTTCCAAAAATCTTTCTCGCTTCTGGACAATGAGCAAGTCCCAGCTTCACACGATTGTGAGCGCTGATACCTTTCATATCTTTTCCATCAATAAAGATAGAGCCTTGGTCAATTTCAATCTGACCTGAAATTGCTTTCAGAAGAGATGTTTTTCCTGCACCATTAGACCCGATCAGAGCGACTAGCTCTCCAGGCTTAAGTTCAATTGAAATCCCTCTAACCGCTTTAATACCACCGTAACTTACAGCGACGTCATTAACTTTAAGCATTGATTGCTCCTTCAGCACCAAGATAAGCTTTTACAACTTCAGGGTTTGCCTGAACATCGCGAGGTTTACCTTCTGCAATCTTTTTCCCGAAATCCAGTACTGTAATCTCGTCTGAAATCTTCATCATCATATCCATGTGATGTTCAATCAGAAGAACGGCAATTCCGGCAGATTTAATTTTTAAAATGATCTGATTAAACTCATTGATCTCAAGAGTTGTCAGACCTGCTGCTGGCTCATCTAATAAAATTAGTTTTGGTTTTAATGCCATCGCACGGGCAATTTCAAGTCTTCTTGATTGTCCGTAAGCAAGATTTTTTGCCTGCTCATTTGCTAATGTTTCCAGACCAACAAATTCTAATAAACGATAAGCTTCAATTTGTTTTTCTTTTTCTTCTCTGCCAACTGATGGAAGTCCCAAAAGCACAGCAAAGAAAGAAGACTTATAATGTTTATGTAAACCAACCTGAACATTTTCCAGGACAGTCAAATCACCGAAGAGTTGAAGATTTTGGAAAGTTCTGGCGATTCCCATTTGCGCTCTTTCATGAGGCTTAAGTTTTCCAATTGATTTTCCAAATGCATTCACAACACCCGTCGTTTGATTATAAAGACCAGTGATCACGTTTACTGTTGTCGATTTACCGGAACCGTTTGGCCCCATTAGTCCATGGATTGTTCCTGGAAGGACTTTAAGACTTAACTTATTAACGGCAACCAGACCACCAAAGCGCATTTCTACTTGGTCGAGGTCAAGTGGAGTGTGCCCATCTTTACACTCTTCCATTTTGAATTCAATTTTCGATCTGTCACTTGCTGTGAAGATTGGTTTTGGCTTTTCAAAAAGTTTTGGAAAATGCTTTCTAAATAATCCTGCTAATCCATTGGGAAGGAAAAACAGTGTTAATAAAAGAAGAATCCCAAAAACCATTAAGCGGTAATCTTTAAACCATGTGAATAAATCCGGAAGAATTACAACTAAGGCCATCCCGATGATGTTACCAAAAGTTGATCTTACTCCACCAAAGATAAGCGCCATTAAGGCAAGAACTGAGAAGTCCATGCTGAATGTGTTAGGTGCAATGTAGCTATCAAGATGAGTGAACAATGCTCCGGCAAGACCAGCGATACAGGCCGACATGATAAAAGCTGTTAGTTTAAAACGAACTTTTGAAATCCCAGAACTCTCCGCTGCGATATTACTAAATTTAATGGCCTCAAAAGCGCGTCCCCAAAAACTTTTTGAAAGGTTGCTTTTAAAATACATAACTAAAAGTAAAAATGGATACACGATCCAGATAAACTTATTGTCGTTGAATCCAATGCCAAAGAAATTTAATGGGGCCATCTGAATCCCCTTCGTTCCATTCGTCAGACCTTCTTGCTCATTAATAAAAGTATAAATGATAAGTCCATAAGCAATAGTTGTTACGGCAAGGTATGGGCCGCTGGTTCTGAGTGAGGGAAATCCAAGAAGGAATCCAAAAAATCCTGTGACAATGACGGCGACGATTAAGGATGGCAAAAAAGGCCATTCTAAAAAGATGTGCATTGTTGAGCCAGCGTTAGCTGCTGCTGTTGAATTCAAAATCCCCATTGTGTATGCACCGACTGCAAAAAGCCCGGCGTGACCAATAGAGATATCTCCAATGTATCCAACAACCAAATCGAGAGATACAACAAGAATAGTATAAATAAAAATACGGCCTAAAATACTATGAACGTAATATTCACTTGAGGCCCATAAAGGCAAAGTGAATGGTACTAATATAAGAAGGAGCTGAAGAATTTTGATCGTTCTTTGCGTTCCTGTGAGTTCTGCTTTTTTCAATGTGTTTCCTTTGTCCTAGACCTTTTTAATAATCTTTTTCCCAAACAGTCCGTTTGGTTTAAAAAGAATAACGATGATCAGGAAAATAAATCCTGGCATCTCTTTATATCCGGTTGAAATATATCTTGCTGTTAATGTCTCAGAAATTCCTAAAATCAGTCCGCCCACCAGTGGACCAAAACCTGATTCAAGGCCTCCGATGATAGACACCGAATAAGCTTTGATCCCTAGTACTGTTCCCATGGTAGCGGAAACAAAAGTAAGAGGAGCAACTAACAATCCAGCAATAGCAGCAATCGCAGCACTCATCATAAAAGAAACTGTGATAACAAATTTTTCAGGAATCCCCATTAAACTTGCTGTCGCTTTATCTTCACTGACGGCCTGAATCGCTTTTCCGTAGATCGTTTTTCTTTTAAACATCTCTACACCAACAACAATGCCGAGAGAGACGATGACAATCAAAATCTCTTGTGCGTACACTCCAATTCCACCAAATCTTATAACGTCATCACCTAGTGGTGATAACATTTTATAATCTCCAGTAGACCAAAGCTGTTCAACACCGTTTTTAACGATGATCCCCACTGCAAGAGTGGCAAGAATCCATGTGTACTCTGATTTAAATTTTAAAGAAGGTTCAACAGCAGTCTTGTGAACAAGAGCGCCGGCAAGAGTTCCTACAACAAGAACACCTAATAAAGGAACAATGAAAGGTAGTCCCGATAAGTGCCCACTTTGCATATCTATATACAAGATATAACCAGTCACTCCCCCGAGCATAACAATTTGCCCGAGAGAGAAGTTAATGGTTTTTGAAGTAGAAAAAGTTAAATTGTAACCAAATGCAATCAGGGCATAGATCATACCCTGAATTGCACCTGAAATAATAAGTTGTAGAACTTCAGTCATTTTTTATTTTTCCGATGAAATAATTTTTCCGTCTTGAACCATACCAAGCATTACGTTAGCTTCTTTGATTGCTTCGTGATCTGTCGATGAGAATGGTTTTGTATAAGTTCCAGTCAAACCTTCATAAGTTGCAGTCAGGTTTTCAAGAGCGTTTTTAATTTTCACACCTTCAGTTGACCCTGCTTGCTCCATTGCAAGTTTAAGAAGATAAACTGAATCGTAACCTTGAGCAGCTGATACAGCTGAAGAGATTGGAGATTCTTTGAATTTATCATTGTAAGCTTTTAGGAAAGCTTGTTGCTTTGGAGAAGTTGCAACTGATTCAATGAAAGTTTGTGGCATCATTGTTCCGTTACCATTTTTCCCAGCGTTAGTTGTGTAGTTTGACATTGATAATGTCCATGAACCAATCATTGGAACTTTCCAAGAAATACGATCCATTGAGTTTGATACTGCAGCTAACTCAGGTCCGATTCCGTAAGCTAGAATAACGTCAGCTCCAGCAGCTTTTGCTTCTTGAAGTTGAGCCGTCATGTCTGAATCTTTCAGTTTAAATTTTCCAACGTAAACTGGTTTTACACCAGCAGCAGCTAGAACAGCTTCCATTTTTTCACGGCCATTTTGTCCGTAGTTAGTGTCATCACAAAGTAGAGCTGGTTTTTTAGCTCCTCTTTTTAATGCCTGACCAACAATAACTTTTGATTGGATGTCATCGTTAGCAGCAATTCTGAAAATATAGTTTTCAGGATTTGTTGCGAAGAATTCATTAACCTTTGCACCAGCAGCGATGTTGATGATTTGAGGAATTTTCTTTTGGTTTGTGTATTGAGTAGATGCGTTTGCTACACCAGTGTTAGCTGGTCCCAGAACTGCTACGACACCTTCTTTATCAAGAAGCTCTTGCATGATTTGTCCACCACGCTCATTCTTTGCTTCATCATCACGATCGATCAAAGCGATTTTTTTTCCAAGCACTCCACCAGCAGCATTGATTTCTTCTACTGCGATTCTCGCTCCATTTCTCATTGAAACACCCATTGGTGCTGATCCACCAGAGAATGGTCCGTAAACTCCTATTTTAATTTCGTCAGATTTTTTGTTACATCCGAACATTGCCAGACATAATAAGCTGATCAATATAACATTGCGCTTCATTGAGTACTCCTAGTTGTGAATATTAAAGTGCTAAATTTCAGGAACTTCTTAGTGTAAAACGTTCAACTATTGATTGAATAGTGTTTTTTAAATTTCAAAATCTTCGAAGCTTTTTTTGATTGCATCACTTGCCATTGCCATAAATGCACTAAGCTTTGGCGTTACAAATCTCTGCGCGGGATACACAAAGTGCACAGGAGCTAAATTCGATCTCCACTCGGGAAGAATGCGTATAAGCTGCTTATTACTTACTTCTGTATAACAATAATAGGTAGGAAGAAAAACAATACCATCTCCCATCACGGCCATCTTTTTTAATGCTGCCATATCATTTATTAAAACGCGAGCAGACAAAGGAACATTGAGAGAACCTTTAGAACTCGTCATCTTCCATTCATCAACTCCTAGTGGAGTGAATTGCAAGCAGCTGTGTTGTTTTAATTCTCTTGGATGTGTTGGGTTACCTTTTGCTTTTAAATATTTTGGCGAAGCAAAGGGGGCAAAATAAATGGCACCAACTCTTCTGGCAATTAATGTTGAGTCTTTCATCTCTCCTGCACGAATCGCAAGATCAATGTTCTCACTTAAAAGATCGACTCTTCTATCTGTCAGTAAAATTTCAATGCGCACTTTAGGATATTTTTTTGTGTACTCTGAAACTAATTGAGGAAGCACAGTACTTCCTAATTCAGTCGGTGCAGTAATTCGCAGTAACCCTTGAGGCTCACCTTGAAGATTGGCGATCTCAGCTTCGGCCGCTTTAATCTCCTCTAGTCCCAGCATGCATCTTTTGAAATAAGCTGTACCAGCTGGAGTGATATTGAGTTTTCTTGTCGTTCTTTGAATCAGTGTGACACCGAGTCTTTTCTCCAATGAAGAAATCTTGGCACTGACTGTAGAATTAGGCATTCCAAGGCCAGCGGCCGCCTTAGAGAAACTTCCTTCTTGAACAACTTTGATAAATATAGCTACTTCGTTGAAATCCATGAAAATGATTATACATTAGGCTGAATTATAATTCCAGTTATTCCTATCTAATAAAATATAGCAATCGGCCGTAAAGTAGTCATAAGGATCAAGACTGACTTGAATACAAAAATACTTAGGAGAACTATATGAGTAACACTTACCAAATCGACCCTTCACACTCTTCAGCAAACTTTTCAATTAAACATATGATGATCGCCAAAGTTCATGGTGGATTTGAAAAATTAAGCGGAACATTTATTTACGATGCAGCAAATCCATCTAACTCAACTGTCGATGTTACTATTGATGTGGCAAGCATTAATACTCGCGAAGCACAAAGAGACACCCACTTAAAAAGTGCGGACTTTTTTGATGTCGAGAAATACCCAACACTTACTTTTAAATCGACTCGCATTGAAAAAAATGGAGGTGATTTAAGAATCATCGGCAGCCTGACAATTCACGGTGTGACAAATGCGGTGACATTGGATGTAGAAGGACCGAGTGAAGAATTAAAAGACCCGTGGGGGAATGCTAAGATTGGAGCTTCGGCCACAACAAAGATTAGCCGTAAAGATTTTGGATTAACTTGGAACGCGGCCCTTGAAGCTGGTGGTTTATTAGTTGGTGATGAAGTCAGCATTTCTATCGATGTACAATTCGTAAAAGCTGTTTAATAAAAAACTCCAGCAATTAGTAATGAACACCTTCGTTTGTTACTAATTGCTGAAGTCCGACGGATTTCGAATTGAATTCGGAGTATTGAATAAACTCAATTCGTTGCTCTTTGATTGCTGTACACATCGATTCAAAATTTAGTTCGCAATCGATTTTTGTCTTCCACGAATTAATTTGTTTCGGGTGGTGAAAATCTGAATTAGCGATAAGTCTTAAACCACTATCAAAAACTTCCTCAAAGAAATGCGGGCCGCTCGCCACTTCCCATGCATCAATCTTATCTGTTAACTCTTCGCGATTATCCCACAAATGATAAGTTTGATGCTCCACCATCCTGGTAGAAACCGGGTGAGCAGCAATTGAAAGCGCGCCCTGCTTTTTTATTTCACTAAGGAGTTCATGAATATTTTTATCTGCTGACACATATTCTTTAATTCCTAAAGCTAAGATGTGTGCTGATCTTTTGAAGTATAAGGAGTTTTTAGTAAACTCCACTCCTGGAATAACCAGCATTCCATATTCTTCCATTGCTCTTGCCGCCTCTCGTTCAATCAGCTTTAAATAGAATGGAAATGAATCTTTGGTCAGAGTTTTTTCCAGAAAGTTGGAGGCCTTTCCTAAAAATGTTCCTTCTTCACAAAGATGATCTGTTATAGCAATGATTTTAAAATTCTTTTTGCCATAGAAGTCAACAAGCTCAGGGATGGTTAAATGTCCATCACTGTATGTTGAGTGAATATGAAGATCTGTTAAAATCATTAAGTAGAGAGTGCGAGAAAATGCACAAGTTGTCCCGTTAAGATTCGGTCAACTCTTCCTTGATAAAATCCTGATAATTGTGGAATGTATTATAAATAAAAAAAAGGCCCTCTGATTTCTCAGAGGGCCCATGTCATCATACCTAAATGTGACTTGTGCCTTTAGTAGAAGTTGATTTTGAAGTCTGAGAGCTAGAAGCTCCAGAGTTTAATCTGCTTGTCCCAGAAGAAGCTTGCATGTCATATCCTGCTTCTTCAGAGCGTTTTACCTTGAGATCGTTTTTAACGTCATCAACACCTGAAAGATTTTCAATAATCATTTCAGCTGCACGTTTTACTTCTCTGCTATCAACTGTTCCTGATAAAGTGACCATTGCATTATCAACTTTCACTTCGATTTCACTTGCATCGATTCTAGGATCGCGTGCAAGCGTTTCACAAACGTCTTCTTTAATACGATCGTCAGAACGTTTATATCCTTTAGGACCTTTCCCATGGAAGTTTCTTAAGTTAGAGTGTGTTGATCCCCAATCTGAACGATCAGCAACGCCGTCACCAAATGTTCCGAAAGCAGATGTTCCAGCTGCTCCATATGAATGTAGATTTGTTGAATCCATATCTTGTGTTCCAAATGTTCCTTGCCCCATTCTTCCAGGAGTTCTTCCCGAATTATAAGAGCGGTCAGCTCCTGACCAAGCATTCATGTTTGATGGATATCCAAATCTTTCAGATGAAGATCCTGATCTATCCATATTTCTATCTGAAGCGAATCTTGATCCTCTGTCTGATCCAGAGTATCTGTCTTCATCTAAAGGTGAATATCTTGATGGTTGTCTGTTTCTATCGTTAGTTTCATATTCACCATAGGTAGATCCATATGATGATCCATACTCAGAAGCTCCAAGTCTTCCACCAAAATTTCTATCCATTCCTCTTGGTGAGCGGCCTTGGCCCCCGTAAGTTGAACCATCCAGATCGTAATCTGTATCACGGTATGATTGAGAAGATGATCTTGTGTTATCTAAAGCTGAATCATCAGCTGACCAAGAAGAATTTCCTGAGAAATTTCTCGAGCGTGGTCCCGTTTGCATTCCTTCATAATCTTGGTCTTGATCAGAATGACTTGAACCATAACTTTGGTTCGATCCATAATTTTGGTTGAATTGTTGTCCTGCACGAGTCCCTCTTGGTTGTTGAGATTGCATGCTTTGGTTTCTGTGTTTGCGGTTCATAAATGCCTCCATGTTTTTAAAGTTCTACTTTTGTAGAATGTTTTTTTTGAAATTTTAGCTCTTCTTTTTTTTTGTTAGAAAATTTGGAACACATACTTGAAGCAGTTAACGTGCCAAAAATATCACGCTAAAAGCGACGCATTTTGTGCTTCTTCTATGTGTGTTATGGAATTATTCCAAACTGTAAGGGGCATTATTGGGTTATTAACATTTTTGTATTTCGAGTCATCCTTATATTTTTGATTTGCATCTATATAAGGAGATCGTATGATCAAAGACATTATGATTAGACTAATCCTCGTCCTAAGTTTCTTTTTTGCTTATACATGTTTTAAAGCAATTCAAATAAATCCTCTTCATCAATACACGATGATTTTGATCTCCTTTGTTTTTTTTGCATCAATGGTGAGTTCAATTTTTATCAATAGATCAAGGCCAGAAGTGTTTAAAACGCCATGGTTTATGATTTTAAGTTGGGTAGGCTCAACCTTCATGGGTTTTTGGGGAACGTATATAATGATTGCGATTCCTATTGATATCGTCGCAGTGGGGTATGCCTTTTTTAATCATGGTGTAAGCTTCCTTACGAGCAACGCTCATTTTGGAATTTTCTTGTTGGCCTTATGTATGACGGTCTTTGGCTTTATTTCAGTCGTGCGTGGACCTAAAATTGTTAAAGTGAATATTCCTATCCCCGATTTACACCCCTCTCTTGAATATATAAGAATTGCCCAGATCAGCGATTTGCATATCGGCCCGACCATTCAAAGTCGTTATGTAAGAAGAGTTGTAGAAAAAACGAATGAACTTGATCCAGATATTATTGTGATCACTGGTGATTTAGTTGATGCTCATACTGAATCAATCAAACAACACTTACAACCATTGTCTGATTTAAAATCTCGTCATGGAGTTTTCTACGTAACAGGAAATCACGAATACTATTGGGGGATGAAAACTCTTTTTAGTGAGCTTAGAAATGTTGGTTTAACGATTTTAGAAAATGAAAATAAAATTATTGAAATCAATGGATCAAAGATTCTATTGGCCGGTATTCCCGATCCCATGGCAGGTCAACTTGGCGAGAGCTTTCGTCCCGATTTAAAAAAGGCACGTTTCACCCAAATCAAAACAGACTTTAATATTTTATTAGCTCATAGACCTGATCCCTATTCACTAGCAGAAGAACAGGGTTTTCACTTACAGTTTTCCGGTCATACTCATGCCGGACAATTTTTTCCTTTTAGTTTACTCATTCCCCTTGCTCACAAATTTTATCGTGGACTCAATCGTCACGGAGAAATGTGGCTTTATGTAAATCCAGGAACAGGTTACTGGGGCCCTGCAAACCGTTTTGGAATTGCTTCAGAAATTACATTAGCGACACTGACTAAGACTTCTTAGAATTAATTTTCTTAAGTGGAACTGAGTACTCACGCCAAAAAAGAGCGGCCGCATAACCTCGCCATGGGCTCATCTTCTCTATCACTTCACTCGGATGCAATTCAAGGACACGTGCCAGAATTAAATCCGTAGAGGGAAAGGCATCGGTACTTCTTAAAACTTTCAGCGCCATGTAATCGGCAGTCCATCTGCCAATCCCTTTAAGGGCCATCACACTTTTTATAAATCCTTCAACTTCCTGAGTCGGCTCAAGAGAGACTCTTCCTTCAATAACTGCTTTGGAAAATTCTATTAAGGTATTTTTTCTAATTAATGTTGTCCTTACATTTTGTAGATCACATTTTAAAATGGCCTCTGGAGTCGGAAATAATTTTATATTTTCACCATCAATGACAAGGCCAGATGGAGTACCTGCGGCCTCAATCAACTGATCGACTAAATTGCGTCCTTGTTCTATACTTACTAACTGTCCAAGAATTGTGGCCATCCCTATTTCAAATGGGTCCCATCCCGAGGGAATACGAATTCCCGGATGTTTCTTTAAAACTTTTTTTACTTTAGCATCCATCTCTAAGCTGTTGGCGATGATCACAGGATCAGAATCAAGATCAAAAAGATTTCTCACTCTGGAAACAATTGAATGAATATAAGATGTGTCAGGAAAATCTATTTCAACAATGAGTTTTGACTTCTCTGGATCGTTGCTGATAATGACCTGCCCCACTTTCCCATTATGCTCAACCACTCTATGCATACGATTATTTTCAAACCATTCCAGCTTTCCAATTCGATGTAAATTATATGAGTACATTAAAGCTTCAAAATTAAATGGTGGACGGTATGGAAGGGAAATCTTTATTCCATTTTCATCCGTAATTTTATTTCTTCTAATTTCGGAGGGGTTTCTTTTAAATCTTTCTTTGAAGGAAGCATTGAATCTTCTGACTGAACCAAAACCAGAGGCAAAAGCAATTTCAGTTATGGGAAGGGCCGTCTCCACAATAAGTTGTCTTGCAAGATTCAATCTATTTTCACTTGCAAGTTGTTTTGGTGTTTTTCCAATCTCTTCAATGAACAGTCTGCGAAGATGTCGGGCCGAAACTCCAAACATGGCCGCAAATTTATCTTCATCAAAATCGAGAGTCTCTTGGTTATGAAGGATCTTGATTGCTCTTTTAACAATCGCTGATGTCCCAATCCACACGGGGGACATTGGTGCACTCTCAGGATGGCAGCGTAAACAAGGACGGTAGCCTGCTTTTTCTGCCTCCAGCCTGTTATTGAAAAATTCGACATTCTCCCTTTTTGGACGTGCAGGGCAAATTGGGCGACAGTAAATCCCCGTGGTTTTTACTCCTACAAAAAACTTTCCATCGAATCGATGATCTCGTGCGAGCATTGCTTTGTAGTAAATATCTTCTTTTTTCATAGCAAACTCAAAGTTAAGATCCTTTTTTCTTGATCAGTATAACCCCTAATAAATCCCATTGATGGCCACTTTCGGACATCATCGGTAAAAACATTCTGTCGGTCTTCTTATTGCATAGTCAATGGAGATGCTAAAAGCCATACCTTTTATTTTATTCATCCTTTTTCTGGTCGCCAATCCTGCCAAGGCAGAATCGTTGACTCTATTGGCCATTCCATTAGGTGATGGTTCAAGCTTTGACTACACCGTTGACCTTCAAGAACAATGCTCTTTCAAAAAAGTAACTGATATCACTTACCCAAGTTTCGAGCAGGCCAAAAAAATAAATTTTCTGCTGGATAAGTTAAGCTTCTTTCAAAAGAAACTTAATTTGGAAATTGATAAGAAAGAAATTTCGCCGGAAAGAATTAGCCTCTCACTAAAAGGAGCGCAAAACATTTATTATGAATTTTTCTTTAAAAAAGAAGAACAATCTCCTGGATGTAGTCTGGTCCGCGTCCTTCACTTTAATAATAAAACTTATAATCTTGATCATATAAAGGTGGAGTACAATACAATTTTAAAATCTCCGGTGGTTGATAAAATTATTGTTTACAGTGGTAACGGCTCATCAGAAGAAGATCTTTATCTCTATCCCTGGCAATTAAGAGGTCAGATGTCGGCCTATGAGCTCAACATTGGTCCGGCCGTTAATATTCATACCAATATTCGATTAAACAATTTAGACAAATACCAAAAAAACAATCCTGTCGTTGAACCTATTCCCGCCTTCTTTTTTAGATACGGCCCATTTTTTATTAATAAAAATGGTCTTGGATCTCTGCTTTATAATAGTGGTAACTTTAGTATTCTTGGAATGGGATTACTTGAAGGAGAGCCTTATAGAGCTCAAGGTTTATATGACAGAGAGCAAGGCGTCTTCATAGGATCAATTATTAAATATAATTATGTAGAATTCACCTACTATAACGATTTTCTAAAAAACAAAGGTTACAGCTTAAAACTTAATCTTGCCCCTGAATTTTTCTATCGCCTCTCTTGGAAATTTGCACCTCAACTTTTTATCCAATACTGGAACAGAGCTTACGTGGAATATTATTTTGGAGTGAAGCCAGAAGAAGTGAGTCCAACATGGAAGTTTTATAAAGGCTCACCGACAATCAATTATGGGACAATGTTTGAGATTAATCACTTCGTAAAAAAATGGACCTTTGCCCTAAGCACCGGAGTTAAATTTTACGGAAAAGAAGTTTACCATTCTCCCACTGTCACCAGACAAAATGAAGTGAGATTCATAGCCACTGTCATGTATAAAGTCTTTTAATAGACTAGCAAATCGCACGGTTAAATTTAAAATGCGTTTTCCATCATTGCTCCACAATTGCATGACATGATGGCACATGGAAATAGCTTCAACAAACAGACCCCATTCACTCACTTCAAACCAGGTCAAAGACTTTTGGTTCTTAGGTGGATTAAGTATTCTCATCTGGTTTCTTTTTATAATCTTTGATCCAATGAAGGCCAATTCTGAATTGATCTCGACTCGCTTTGTTCAAGTAGGCACACTTTTTTCGTGGCTATCATTTATCTGCAACTACCCTCATTTTCTTATTTCTTATCGTTTTGCTTATACAAGAGGAGCAAAATTTATTTTGCAAAGTTGGCTTCCACTTATCGCCGTTCCCCTTGCACTCCTATTCTTATATATGATGAGCTATTTCTACTTTAATGAAATTATATCAAATAACTCCGCGATCATTTACTTGAACTCTTTATTGCTGAAAACTGGTCTGGCCTTTCAAATTGGTGAGCAGGCAAACCTAGGAACCGAGTTACTCGCATTTTCAGTCCGCATTATGTACATCACTGTTGGCTGGCATTACGCCAAACAAATTTTTGGATGCATGATGGTTTATGGCAATTATTCTGCTTACAATTTCTCTTTAAGACAAAAGCAGCTCATTAAAATAAGTCTCTTCAGTATCGCCTTCTTTAATTTTTTCTTTGTCAGTATTCCTGCTGCTGATGCCACGACCTCAACTGGATACTTCTTTAATATTCCATTAAATGCCATTGGTTTTTCGGTTCTCTTTATTGCATTTTTTAAATACACAGTTTTGATTACCTCTGCACTGGTTTTATATTTTGTCTTTTATAAGAATTATCAGAAAACCAAAAAGCTTCCCCCGCTCAATGTACTCGTTGGATATGTGGCCTTTCATATCTGGTGGTTTCCTCCGATTAGGCAAAATGAGTTTTACTTTTTAACAATTCCATTTTTTCATTCTCTTCAGTACCTGCCCTTTGCTTACAGACTCGAAGTGGCCCGTGGTGAAAAATCGAATAAAGAAAACTTTTTTATCTCACTTAAGATGATCGCTTTAGTCGTTGCCGGAATTCTGGCCTTTGAAACCATCCCCCATTTCCTGGACACAGAACTAAATTCAATCAGTCACTTTAATACCTGGTTCTTCATGATCAGTTTTGCAGTCTTCATTAATATTCATCATTTTTTCATTGATAGCGTTATCTGGAAATTCAACCATAAAGACATAAGAGATAAGATCTTGAGTTAAAATTTTCTTTACACCACTCTTATTGCAGGTGAAATTATGACTATTAATAATTCACTATCCAAAGAGTGGCACTTGGCAACATCCCCTGATATTTTCCCTGCTAAAATCACGTCCATTGAGCAGGCGACTAAAAAAATAAAAACGTTTCGATTAAATTTTGGTGAGCGCTCTTACATGTTCAGACCAGGGCAGTGGATTGACCTCTATGGCCCCAATGATATCGGTATCGGTGGTTACACCATTACTTCTTCAATCAATGACCAGGGTTTTATTGATCTCGCCGTCAGAGAGTCCACGACTCATCCTGTGACAAAATATCTTCACAATGAAGCTAGGCTTGGCGATGAAGTCATGATCACAGAAGGCCAGGGAAAATTTTTTCTGACTCCTGAACTGATGAATGTCTCTCTTACTTTAATTGCCGGTGGTATTGGAATCACTCCCCTGCTTTCAATGATTCGAAGTGTAGATAAAAAGAAAAATCCTATTAAAGTTTTTTATTCTGTATCTTCTGATGAAGACATCCTCTTCAAAGAAGAACTTGCTCCTTTCACGATTTTCACCGTGACTAAAACTCCTACCGATCAATGGAATGGTGAAACTGGCAGAATCAATCTGGAGTTTCTAAAAAAACATGAATGCAATTTTAATTCTCATTTTTTCATTTGTGGGCCAAGACCACTTATTGATGGATTAACTAAAGAGCTGCAGGATTTTGGTATCCCAAAAGAGAGAATTCACTTTGAGAAGTGGTGGTAAGGTTTTAGCGGTAAACGAAACAAATTAATTTACCTTCTTCTGAAGGGTGATCTTTGTTCATCATTTTATATGACCCAATAAAGTGGGTCTGATCGCTTCCTTCATAATCAGGTTCAATGACATCTGTCACTTTCATTTCAATCACTGAATCGCCATCCATCATCACCATACTCGTCGGCATTAAAAATGAAAGATAATCAACTCTATTTACAGGATCAATCAGTGTTCTTTTTTCTGCATAAGTCACAGAAATATTCTCAGCATCAATCGTGTGAATTTCATCTATGTCCTCATTTGAAACAACATTCATTCCCGACATACTGCGGTTAAGCTCGATGATCTGGCCATTTTCACAGGTTTGAAACTCATTCATATAAAATCTGATATCTGGAGCAAATGGCGTCGTGCAAATGAAAGAGGCAACAACCGTATCTCCTAAACATTCCTGCGTTTTAGCAAAAGAAGGAGTGGCCATCATCGTTGCGAGAAATAAACTAAGTCCAATTCTTGAGAGCGTCATATAATTACCTGAGTGTTATTTTATAGAACGCTACTTTTATTTGAAAGTATTTACAATACTCTTTGTTTCATTCCTCATGATTTTTTAAAAGTTCCAAGGCCATGTGCACCATGGCGATTTAATTGAGAGAAGTGCTTCTCTACCCATTCTCATTTTGTCTTCCTTCACCTGTTCAGATAATGTTTATATATGAAGATCGAAATACCTTTTCGAACATTCGCTGCTATCTTAATTTTTGCCACCGTAACATTCTTAGTAATAGAATTGAGATATCAACTGTTGCTATTTTTTATTGCCATGATTGTCGCCATGACATTATCCACTGTGAAAAAATTCTTAATCAAAAAAGGAATGCTCAAAAAGATCGCCACTCCTCTTATTATACTTTTCTACTTTGGAATTTTGTTTTCCATTTTATTTTTAATTATTCCGACACTCGTAGGCCAGCTGATGGACCTCTCCCTTCACTTCCCTGAAATTAAGTCCAAAATCCTGACCATGCCATTTGCTAGTTCTTTAGTAAAAAACGTCAATGAACTTCTTCAAAATTCTCCAGACCTGATAAAAAATGCGGAAAGCTTGTTGCCTGTCATAGGGAAACAAACCTTCGGCGGACTTCTTAGCATGGGGATATTTTTTATTGTTTCGTTATACATGTTTCTAGATGGCAATCGTTCATATCGCTGGTTTCGCTCACACTTTAATGAAAGAGTTCAGGAAAGAATGGACCAAACGGTGCGTGATATAGAGCCTATCATGACGGCCTACGTATTTGGACAAGTCACAACATCAACCCTTGCGGCCCTTGTTGTTTTTGTTTCGGCAACTCTCTTACATATTCCCGCGGCCCTGACTCTTGCCGTACTTGCAGCTTTCTTTGATATTCTTCCAGGTATTGGATTTATTCTCATCGCTTTTACTTCTTCGATTATGGGTCTTGCAGCAGGAGCAGAAGCTGCCCTTCTTATTTTTGCCATTTTAACGGCCTATCATTTATTTGAAAGTTACGTACTCACTCCCTACATCTACGGAAATAGAATGAAGCTTTCGCCTTTGGTTGTTTTGTTGTCATTAATTTTTGCTGGAACGATTGCAGGAGTTCCTGGAATGATTGCAATCCTACCGATGGTGGCCGCGTACAGTACGATTGAAAAATTATGGTTAAGAGATCTTCTTAAACAGCATTAACTCTTCTGAGCTAACTCGCGTGCTTTATCCTTTTTACTTTTTCTCTTACCTTTTACCGGTGCCTGTCCTTTGATGACCACAGGTGCCTCTCCGGTAAGCTCAAATCCATTAATCATTTCACGCTCAAGTCTAATCTGTGCGCGCTTTTCAATTAATTTGAAATGCTCCTGGTCTTCATGACTAATAAAAGTCACGGCCAGTCCTTTTTCTCCAGCGCGTCCGGTTCTTCCGATGCGGTGGATATAGTCAGCAGGAGATCTTGGAAGATCAAAGTTAATAACTAACGTCAGCTTATTAATATCAATTCCTCTTGCTGCAACATCTGTTGCCACTAGGAAATCAATTTTCTTATCTTTAAAGTCTGACAATGCTTTATTTCTTTCAGGTTGAGAAAGATCACCATGAATGGCGCCAGCTCTCACTCCTACTTTTTTCAATTTCTCTGACAGATTTCCCGCGGCCGTTTTACTTGAAACGAAAATCAAAGCATTCTTCCATTTTTCCATAACGATTAAATGGCGAAGTAACATTCCACGATTTTCTTTATTAACTTCAATCACTCTTTGAAAAATATTTTCAACTGTCGGAGTGTCATCTTCAATTTTGATATGCTCTGGTGCTGCTGAAATTCTCTTAACGATCTCCAGAACTTTTTCCGGATAAGTTGCAGAGAAAAATAAATTTTGTCTCTTACCTGAAATTTCCTGCAAAACTAAATCTAATTCAGCTGCAAACCCAAGATCCAAAATTTTATCGGCTTCATCTAAAACTAAAAATTTAATATCGCTTAGACTTAAAACTTTCTGTCCGATTAAATCTAATAGACGTCCAGGAGTTGCCACGACAACATCCACTCCATCTGCCAGAGCTCTGGTTTGTTGATCAATGCTTTCGCCACCGATAACTGTTAACACTGATACTTTATTTTCTAAGAACTCTCCAAAGCGATAAAAAGCACCTGAGACTTGAAGAGCAAGCTCTCTTGTCGGAGTCAAAATTAATGCCTGAATCGTTTTACTTTCACTAGTTTTTTCAGCACTGATTTTTTGCAATAGAGGCCAGGCAAAACATGCAGTTTTTCCCGATCCGGTTTGAGCTTCAATGAGAAGATCTCTTCCTTCAAGGATAAGCGGCAATGTGATTTCCTGAATGCGTGTTGGTTCCGTAAAACCTGACTTCTCTACCGCGAGAAGCAATTCATCAGTTAAGCCTAATTCTTTAAAGTTTTCATCGTTTTTCATTTATAACCCTATATAGCAATATGCAGATAGAATAACAATCCCAGTATTTATGTAAAGGTTATTTAGGCACCTAGGAAAAACTAACAGTCATTGAAAGCTCACCTAGAATGAACTAAAATGGGACTCTTTTCGATGGAGAATCCCTTTGCAGCAGAATAAAAAAAGTCACGCGACACTTATATTGATTCTGGGCTCTTTAACCGCCCTTTCACCCTTTTCAATTGATATGTACTTATCGGCCTTCCCTCAGATGGCCCATGCGTTTAATACCAACGTTGCAGAAGTTTCACTCACTCTTTCAAGTTACTTTATTGGTCTGGCCTCAGGTCAGTTATTTTACGGCCCGGTGATGGATCGTTTTGGACGTAAAAAACCACTTTATTTTGGTCTTATCATTTACATCCTGGCCTCAATTGCATGTGCCCTTTCAAACTCTATTAATTCACTGATTGCTTTTAGATTTCTTCAGGCCGTTGGTGGTTGTGCTGCCAGTGTTGGATCATTTGCCATGGTCAGAGATTTATTTGAACCAAAAGAAAGTGCAAAAGTTTTCTCAATGCTTATTTTAATTTTAGGAGTTTCACCACTTCTTGCTCCAACGATTGGTGGTTACCTGGCCGTGCATTCAGGCTGGGCCTCGGTGTTTGTTGTACTCGCAGCGATCGCCATTATTATTTTAACCGTAGTCTTTTTTAAATTACCCGAAAGTCATAAAGCGGATACATCTCACGTTCTTCACCCGATGCCGATTATAAGAAACTATCTTTCAATCCTTCGTGAGCCTCAATTTTACACTTATGCAATTTCTGGAGCTATTGGTTTTTCCGGACTCTTTGTTTACCTTGCTGCCTCTCCTACCATCTTCATGGAAATTTTCGGAGTAAGTGAACAAACTTATGGTTGGATCTTTGCTTTCATCGCTATGGGATTAATTGGTATGAGTCAGGTCAATGTTCTACTCATTAAAAAATTCTCAAACGAAAGTATTCTTCTTTCTTCACTACTAGCATTAACAGTTGCAAGTTTCATCTTCTTAATCTGCTCATACTTTGATTGGTATAATCTCTACAGTGTAGTGGGAACGATGTTTGTCTTTCTATGCTGTATTGGACTTTCAAATCCTAACTCTGCTTCACTTGCGATGGCGCCATTTGGTTCAAAAGCAGGAAGTGCTGCTGCGATGTTAGGCTTCTTGCAAATGGCAGCAGGAGCTCTGGTTTCGGTCTGTGTAGGAGTCTTAAAGGCCCAACAACTTTTCCCTGTAGCAGGGATTTTTGTCGGGACTTCAGTGATTGCAGTACTTATTTTAGTTTGGGGAAGTAAAAATATTGTGAACAAAGTTGCGAGTGATCCCAACTCTGTTGAAGTGATGGCCCATTAATTTTTTTGTTCTTGCTCTAAGGCATTCGAAATTTTAACTGTTAATACTTCATTGATAAATTTTTCAACTAAGACCTTAGTATCTTCTCGTTGACTGTATTCAGATTCTTCTAAAATTGTTTTGGCCTTCTGTAATTCTTCAACTGGAACTTTTTCGTATCCACGAGTTGAATTATATCCAAATCCCCAGGCGTAATCTGTATCACCCGGCTTTCCACCGATGCGAACTCCAATGTACATAATAAAACTAGATAACGAAGCCCCTGAGAGTTTCACACACTCTTTAAGCCCTTTATCAGAAGATTTTTTTTCATCTTCAGTTCCACCAATCCAATAGTGCATATCATGTGTAAAACAACAGTCTGCCCATTGAGATGGATCTTCTTTTCCTCCCTCGGGCCACTTCGAGCAGTAGTCATTAACAAAAGGTTTAAGCTCTACGGCTTCATTAGAAGATTGAGCAAATGTAGGAAGAGAAAAAGACAGAGTTAAAACAAGAATTAAAAATTTCATTAAAAGATCCATTAAAAGTGATTAATAAAGAACACGACGTATAGATTGCAATACGGCTGCCAAACTTCCCTGAGTGCAAAGAGTAGTACTTAACGCAACTCTGACCTAGTAAAAGGGTAATAATGTCGCTTTCTTCTTTTTATGATATTTTTTTATTTAACAGGAGAATTACGATGAAAAACATAATAGCTCTTTTTTTCCTTCTTCTTTTATCCACACCAATTATCGCCGCTGAACAATGGTTCTGTACAGGTTATGGAACACTCAACACTGGTGGCCCATCAGGACCTATCACTTTTCCTGTTCATGGCAGAGGTGAAACTGAATTTGAGGCGATGACAAATACTTTGCAAAACTGCCGCATGCAAGGATTGCAAATGTGTATGATCAATTCTTGTTATGAAGGTTAAGAATTACTCTAACCTGTAAGGCATATTAGTTTCAGGGTTGATCGCTGCTGATATAGGAGACAGTGGAAGTTTAGTACCATCTGCTGTCATCCAGATATTCACTTGTAAACCTGGAACACTCTTATAGAGAAAATCTAGATTTTTAAAATCTACCAGAGACATCACTTCACTAAAATCTGGTTTTGAATCCCCTTCTACGAAACGATTATTTGATCTTATAGTAAAAGAAAGTGGGCGCTTCATTTGTCCCGCCCATCCGATAGTATAGTTATTATCAATGAACTGAATTCTCAGCTCACTCATACATTCTTTAGTTGGCTTAAAAGACCCATTCATTTCCAACTGCTTTCTATCTTTCAGTCTAATTTTGTAATAAACATTTTCGCCTGCTTTATTTTTTTCAACAGCGAGGTCAAACGTTTTAGATTCAGTAATATATTCTGAAGAATCCCCAAAAACGATTTTTTCATAACGACAATTTAATATGATTTGTGGATGAACGCTAAAGCGATTCTCCATCACGTAAAAATCCATATCAAAAGGATTCACTACGGTAGACGCGGCCAGAAGAGTTTGTGGAATAATAGATAAGCAAAGTAACGTTAAAAGAAGTTTCATAACTACACCCAAATATTAAAGGCAAAACCTTTCAATATTATGGGATGGCGGTAATTATAAGTCTATTTAGATTTAAAGAATTCCAGCAGGCAAAGGATTTCCCTCACCTGCTGAAATGATAATTAGTAATTTCTACAAGTAAAAGCGTTAGACTGAACTCTGTTTAATGCATAATTTCTAGCATCAGTACCGTTCATATTTAATCCAGTTCCAGAGTAAGCAAAAGTATAGGCCGCGCTGAACTCTTGCTCTAAATTGTAGTTAGAACAAAATTTATCAATGTTGGCCACCGTGAATGCTGTCGCATCTGTACCTGTATAGTTAAGCCCATTCCCAGAATAAGCAAAAGTTCTGATACGAGTTCCGTTTTTTACGTATTGATCAGCGTAAGCACATGGATACTTACGTGCCCACTCTTGAGCAAAGTTAGTTGCCGATACACCGTCATAATTTAATCCATTTCCAGAGTATGCAAAGTTTTTAACCTTTACGAAAGCGGCCTGGAAAACACTTGTTGGTTCTCTTTCACAGCTTACTGTTGATGGATATGGTGGGTACGGAGGATATGATGGTCCTGGTTGAGATGGCCATGGATCACGTCCTGGTCCTGGTCCTGGCCCATTGTTACCGTAATCAGTTCCAACTCTCGCTAAAATCACGTCAGCATTATTAAGTGCTTTTAGAACTTGAATTTTTTCATCTTGAGTAAGGCGTTCTGCCATTTGTGAATTATTAGTTACACGTCTTGCAAGCGATCTGATTTGATCGTCCATTGGTGCAGCTTGTACTAACTGAGATCCTAGAATAAGTGTTAATGCTAAAAATGACTTCATGGTTACTCCTGTCTTTGTAGTGGAGGTTTTTTTACCATAAATAGAAAAATATTTTGGAATTTGTAATTTTTTCATGGATCAAAGTGCTGACTTTGAGAGTCAGCACTTCGAAAACTTGGAATTTATCTACTATTGCTTAAATTTGTGAGTCTTTTTTCCAGTTCGGTCTTAAGACCATTCAAGGAATCATTCTTAGCATCCTCAGTTTGTTTTTTATCCTGACGAAAAACAGCAGGGTACTTTCTATTGATTAAAACCTCAGACTCAGCTGTCAGGTATAAAAATTCATTACGAACATCCCACATCACTGCTCTGCTGATAAAAAGAATATCAGAGACTGAAGCTGGAACAAAAAGTGCCGGAAATAGGGCCACGTAAGTCCATGCCCATTGAGTCGTGTACTGATCAACATCATTAACTGCGCTCACAATAATTAAAGCATCTGCTCCCTGTTGAGCTGCTGTTGCTCTTAGAGATCTTAAATCTGTCCCCGAAGACACAGCTGGACTGATCATAAAAACTTTTGAAATTTCGCCATTCTTTTTAAATTTCTCTACAGTACTTAAGATTTTTTGCTTATCTGTATCTGCCCAGTTCCATAACTTCTCTTCGCCTATTAGAACTGGCTCTTGAAAATAAATTCCTACTTTGAATGGTTTTGGTAACTGCGCTTTTTTATCGATTTTTTGCTTAATATCTGTATTGGTCGGGGCAGACTTGCTATTAAGCTGATCTCTCAAAGCTTCGCGGTTAAATCCTCTGCTCGTTGAACAACTCGTAATTAGTAAAATGGCCGATAAGATAAAAATTCTATTCACTGGTCTCTCCTTCTTGAAAGTTTTCGACGTGTTAATCGTAACTAGTCTATTGGCAATAAAATGAAATGTCTCACATTCTCTGACATATTTTGAGATTAAAAAAAATGCAACAGTGCCACGGTGGCGCTGAGGTTTTATATGCACCACTCTCTCTCAAATTAAGTCTGGAGATTTTAAGAAATCCAAATTGGTCATCAGATTGCATTAGGGAGACCAACGTTTATCATTACAAATTTTCTGGGGGAAATATGCACCACGCGAAGCGTTTTTTATTCTTAATTCTTTTAACTTTAACTTTTACTTCAACGCAGTCGATCGCTGGAGGCCTTACTGAAATCGAGCGCCCTGATTGCTTAAGCTTTCCTAAAATTATTGATTTTAAAAATGCAGTCGCAAATGTTCATTACGAAATGAAATCATATGAGACCACGTGCGATCACAATGGGAATAATTGTGATTACAATGAATACTTACAAATCAATTATAAATATCTCAATGTTTCGACTTCTGATTTTTATTCAAGAGATGGAAAATTTGTAACAACTAGAATAATAAAAATTTTATCTGATTTAACTGCAAATGGTTATAAGCATGAGAATGAAGAAATAGAAGCTCTATGGAATATGGCCGCGGCCGACTTGAGAGAACAAATTACGAAGGCCATCTATAATGATCCTAACGGAGCATGTGAAGATTCTGTTTATAAAAATTAGGTTTATTGAGGGAATAATCGTGACCTCATAAGGTTAGGATGCCAAATTTGGGCCTTTTAAAGAAAAGGCCCAAATCGTCCGATAAGAATGCAAGAGTTTACCTATGATGAAGCTATCTGCATTCTTATTTTTAATTGCGCTGACGGCAACGAGTTGTTCTCAATTCGATATTCACCGCATCCCTTCTGATGACTCTTCATCAACGACTCAAACTATTTCTAAGGAACTCATCGGGATCTACACCGGAACCTTCGATCCACCAACTAATTCTCATAAAAAAATCATGATGCTGGCGATTGAAAAATATCATGTCAACCAGCTCAATATTTACGTTAATATTTCAGGTACCAAAGACTTCAAAACGTCTTACCTGGAAAGAGAGGCCATGATTGCAGGAATGCTTGGTAAAAACTTCTCTAAAGTAAAAATCATGCCTATCCTTCAAGAAAACAAAGAAGACGTTATCGCTGCAGTTGATGAAGGCCCAGGGATTCAAACGCTTCAGTTCAGTGGCCAGGACTCATTCGATACAATGCCAGCAGATATTGTCCGCGCACGCAATAGAAGATGGGTCGTTATCCCAAGAGGTGACTCTCCGGTTAATATTCCAGATAATAGTCATGTTGATGTCATAGATCCTATTGATGACACTTCTTCATCGCAAATCCGAAAATTGATTGCTGAAAATCGCCTGGATGAAGCTAATATTGACCCTTTTGTCGCCGATTATATTCGTAAGAAGCATTTATATATTCCACTTGAAGGCAGCGCTGCTGAAGTCAAATTAGAGATGTATGAAAGAGTCTTTACGCAATATATGAAAGAACTAAAGGCCCTAAGACCTGACTTAAATCTTGAAGATGTCGTTTTGCCTAAGTATTTACCGGAACAATCAATATCAGCATGGCCGACAAAATTTACAAATCTTATTATGACTAAAGAAAGTATGGTTGGTGCGCCTGCTGAAAACTACAGAATTTTTTCTACGAATCTACTTAATAAAATCCTATTAGATGTTTCGAAGCCTACTCCACCAGCAACATCACCTTGTGACCCATCTCAATTCATTCATATGTTTCAATAGTCTATTGATAAAAAACTAAAAATGCAGTCTTTGTTTATCACATTATCCAAGCTAGAATTCCAAGCTATGAATCAATCTTTCTGGACCTCTATTGACTCTCTTCCTGAAGACCTTCTTCTGTCCAAGGAACTCGTTTATGACAAATGTTCATATACATGCTCCCTTCCTGTTTCAGAAGCTGAGAGCAGTGAATATGGCGCTCACGAATTCAAACTCAATAACCTTGCAATTAAATTTCGAATCGCTAAAACGACTCCTACTAAAATAGGACAATTTGTGACGTTGTGGAAGAGAAGCAAGGCCGGGCCAATTGCACCTTTTGATCTTTCAGACAAAATAGATTTTTTTATTATAAGCACGAGAAAAGGAAAACGCCTGGGACTCTTCATATTCCCCAAAGCAGTCTTGTGTGAGCATGGAATTGTTTCAACTAAAACTACTGAAGGGAAACGTGCCATAAGGGTTTATCCATCATGGGATAAAACAGAAAGCAAACAAGCTCAGAAGACTCAAAAATGGCAATTGAATTACTTCCTGGAAATTCCTGAGAAAGATATTGTTGATATTAAACAGGCTAAAGCGCTTTTAAGTTAACTCTAGAAGTCTGCTCTACTCTTTCCTGGAAAATTTTGGCCCAAGCTCTACCAATCCCTGCATCTGAACTTGAAATTTCTAATAATAAATTTGAAAACTTCTCATCAAGTAGTTCTACATCTCTCAACGCCGAACTATTTTGATAATCATTAAGAATGGCCTGATTCGCTCTCACTTTAATCTTTTCTTGAAGAGCACGTGGGTTTGTGTATGTTAATTTAATATTTTCATAGTAATCAGCATTAAGATCATAACCTGCTTTTTTATACACGCATGAAAGCAAGTCAGCTAGCTTTGTATCTTCGGGAGATTGTAAAAAATCTCTTCTCAAGTTATTTAATGCTTTGGTAGTCATAACCGAACTCGCACCCGAGCAGTATTCTTTAGCGATAGTATTTTTATGAAACTTTTTATGTTTCAAATCTTGAAAGTTATTAATCTCTTTATCGATACAAGCAAGGTCATCACCGCAAGTTTCTTTAATTTCGCTTACAGCATTAAAGAATTTGTATGAATTTAAAAGTGCTGTCTTATTTTCTCTATAATAAAAACTTAAAGATCTAATTGCTGTTTTTTTAATCAAAGTCACAGACTGCTCACGATTAAGACTTGGCATAATCGATTTTGCATTCGCAATAGTCGCTGAAACTAATGGCGTGGCCCCACTCGTTGCTCCGAATGTTCCTTTCACACCTTTACCATCAGTCGCGGCCATATATTCATCTGCCGGTGCAAGGATTGCGAGCTTGCTTGATTCTTGTGAGTAAACTGTTTGTTGACCAAAGGGAGAATAAGATCCAACCAATACAACTGCAGCTTCGTTTTCAATGGGATCCATTGCTTCCGGGTATTCGTTACCGGCAGCTAAAACCCAAACAATTCTTTCTTGATCTACTTTTTGGGCCAGATCAGCGACGAGCTTTGCTCCTGACCACCCAACAGAGTTAGAAATAACCATGGGTTTATTTTCTAATGACATGAGTTCTTTAACAGCGCTTGAAAAATAAATAGCAGGTGCTACGTTTTTCAATTGAACATAATCAATAATAGTTGAAACAGACTGAAGCCCCTCGCCATTGATAATATTGGCGACATTTGTCCCATGGTGAGCAGTGACTTTTCTTGATCTGTTCTTGGCAATATCGACATTAATATTTAATGGATTATTGATAAACTCTTTTTCAAACCCGATATCATAAATAGAAAATGGCACTCTCTTCACATCTGATCGAAGGGCCATATCTTCTTTAACTAAATCTGCACCAATGTATTCTGTGGCCCAAAAAGGCGTTAGCGACATTCCTTCAACCTGTAAGGCCTCTCGGTCTTCCATTGGAATAAATGCTTGCGCTGAAGTTGATAACAGTACTGTAAATAGGGTTAGTGCTTTAATATTCATCCCTGGATTATCTCAAAAGAGGATAATCTATGCAGGGATTTTGAAAATATTACGGGCCTGTCTACTCTTTAGACAGAGCTAAGTATTTAGAAGAACTAAGGCCTTTTTCTTATTTAACGATTTTTTGCTAACTGCAGGGCCATTTCACTTTCAATCTCAATGCCCTGTTTGTCAGCAGCTAGAACCAATTTATCAACAACCTGACGATGCTTTTCATACAAAGGGGTCAGTCTTTCATTCATAATTTTCTTGGCCAAAGCAACATCACTTTTTTCCAGTGCTGGAATAAAATCTTTTTCATATATTTTGTAAAAATTTTCCGCTGGAGAATAAGAGTCTTCAACCATTGCTTGTCTTAATATTTTTATTTTTAAATTCTTAACCCAGTAATCATGTCGGGCCAGATAAGCTTCTTTTAATCTGGATGATTTTTCTAGCATTGTTTTTAAGTTGGTCCCTTTCGCTCCACTTCTGCCTGTTTCATAAATCATCTCCCAGGCCAATAAATAAGGTTCAATAATAAAACTAGGCGGTGGAAGCGTATCTGCAATCAGATCTTTCATTAACATAATATTATTATAGAGAGGACCTTTTACCTTAGCATCTACTCCCTCCTTATTCGCCTGAAGCTCTAGTTCTGCAATTCTCTTCTTCGCAATTCCTACAATCTCATCTACAATCTTGCAATGACGGCTAAAGATCTCATGCAACTCTGTTTGATATTTTTCGGCCAGAGCAATATCCCCTTGTTTGATCGCAGGAATAAATCTTGTCTCAAAAATTTTATAAAACTCTGTCACTGATGCGACATTAGTTTTAGTCATTAACTCTTTAAGCTTTTTTAATGTTTCGTCAGAATCATCAAGGTCAGCATTCCAAATTTTAACTCTACTAAAATAACCTTCTACTTCGGCATTTTCACTGATTCCCTCTTTAAGCTCTCGCAGCTGTTCAATGAGATGATCAATCGATTGCATTTCGTTGGCATCGATTTTTTTATCACTCATTGCTTTTTCTGCTTGATTGAGAATTAAGAATGACATCAGATAAGATTCGACGATATAGACCGGAGGAGGAAGAACATCAGCGATAACATCCTTAACCTGAACGATTCTCTGATAATAACTTCCTCCTACCTGCAATTTAGGGATAGGTTTGGCAGTAGCATATGTATTAACCAAAAGACAAAATAGAATAAGTCCACTCTTCATTTCTTTTTACCTTACTGAATATAATATTGAAAAATTCTTAGATATCTTTTATTTCTTTTCAATTGTCTTAATCCGCTTTCAAATGAATCGCGAACTTTCTCATCCTTAAAGACCACTCTGAATTTAAGATTCTCTTTAAACAGATCATAATAAATGACATCTGCACTTGTATTGAAAGAACTCGCTAATGATTTTTTATAAAATTGAAAAGTCACTTTGTTAGTAATCACAACATCAAAGCGGTCACGCCAGAACATTTTACTTCGAGTCTCACTATTTAATGGCTCCGAGTAGTTTGCTGCAAAATTTCCTTTCGCATCTGGAGCGAACATTTTTTTATACTCTTCTCCAGAATTCATCCATGCCGTAGGCCATGCTCCAACTGAGTATTTATTTAAATCACTAATGCTAGTTAACTTAACTCCTTTACTGACTTTAGCGACTGCGTAGTTTTTAACTTCCATGTATTCACTAGAGTACAATAATGGAAACTGTCCTAACATCCCTACGGCCACATCATAATTCATTTTACTAATGGCCAGTTGCAAACGATTGTTAGGTAATCTGTTATAACTAATAGTATGCCCGCCAAGTAACAAGGCCTCTCTGATAATATCAAACTCAATCCCAGTTAAATTTTTATTGCTGTCCTCAAAAATATAAGGAGGTCTAATTTCCCCAAAGGCGATCTTTAGGGGGGCTGCATAAATATTTGCTGAAATAAAAATAAAAGGTAGCAATAAGAATGATTTCAATTTGATCCCTAAAAACTCAAACACGATGACGGTCAGGGCATCATACTAAACTTTCGATAGTAGTAACCTTTAGTTTTTATTAAAATCAATAACAAAACAAGCTCTTTTATTTTTTAATCTTGTGTTTAAATCTACTTAGCTAAACAATGTTGCGATTTCTTAAAATCACCAATCAAAAAAACAAGGTAAACTTGAGGTTTTCGGCCCACAACTTACTTGGTCGATAAGAAAGTTCCATGTATGCTTTTGAGATGCTTCACAGAGATCTTCTCTTAAATAACCTGCTTCGCCTTGAAGTTGTCAAAAAAGGACAACCCGCGACTTACGCCTTTCTTGGCTTCGCACTCTTTTCATTTTTTTATGGCTATGGATGTCAGGAGTATTTGTTTTATATAAAAATCGCGTCAGTTTTTTTATGTGTTGTAAGCATCCTGAGATTTTTCCTCTATAGAAATATTCTGCATAAAGGATCACTGACTCAAAAAGAATGGGTCTCTGCTGTTATTCTTATCACTTTGAATGCCGTTGGATTGGGCATTGTTTTAGGACTAGCTTCCTTCGAATTAAAATTAAGTGGACCTCATTTTATTGTCGTCACTACTTTGCTCGCAGGACTTATCGGTGCTTCGATCGTCTCTCTTTCTTTTTTTGCGATTTTATTTATTCCATTTCAAAGTGTCCTTCTCCTTCCTCAAGTTGGGATCATTCTTTATTATTATTTTTCTCCAGAGCATTTAAACTTTCTTCCTCTCATCGTCCTTTACCTGATGTACTACTTTTATCAGTTAAAGCAGTTTAGCTCTTACAGAAAAGATCTTATCCAGCTTTTCACTTATCAAATTGAACTCGAAAGAAAGAATCAGGAATTAATTGATAATAAAAATATTATTATGGATCAAACAGTTAAGCTGATTCATACATCGAGACTTGCGGTTCTCGGGGAAATGTCTACGGGAATTGCTCACGAAATCAATAACCCGTTAACAATTATTTCTGCCAGTGTCCAAGTCCTAAGTCGTCTTGGCACAAGTGATAAACTTGATGTTGAGCAAGTTATTAAATACTCACAAAAAATCTATCGTTCAGTAGAGAGAATTTCTAAAATTGTTAAAGGCCTTAAGCATTTTGCGACTCAATCAGACCGCATTCCTAAGGAGAGCGTTTATATTCAAGACATCCTGGATGAAACAACCCAGTTTTGCTCTGAACATTTGGAGAACCTAGGGATTACGTTAAAGCTTGAAGAGGTTCCACCTCTACAGATTCGTTGCCGTTCGATTCAAATATCTCAGGTGTTAATTAATCTTTTAAAGAATGCTTCGGACGCGCTTGCAAAAGAAACAGAAGAGCGTGAAAAATGGATTGCTATTAACTTCAAACAAGATCATGAATTTTTCTATGTTCATATTTCAAATGGTGGTGAGAAAATTCCACAAGTTATCGCTGAGAAAATCTTTCATCCTTTTTTTACGACTAAGGAAAAAGAAAAAGGTACGGGTCTTGGATTATCGATTTCGCACACCATCATGAAAGATCATGGCGGCGATTTATATTATGATTTAAGCAACGACTTCTTTACGACTTTTGTTATTAAACATCCTGTAGAATTTAATTAGACTCCAAATAATCACCATGCTAATTTTTTAGTATGTACCTACCTGCCCATTTTGAAGCAACAGACTTAAAGTTGATGAGTTCTTTCATTGAAGAGTACTCTTTCGGAACTCTCGTCACTAATGCCAACAATGAGATCAATGCCAATCACTATCCTTTCTTAATTGAGCATGCTGATGAAATCACTTTATGGACTCACGTAGCTAAAAATAATCCTCAATGGAAGAATTTAAAACAAGCAAGCGACTGTCTATTAATCTTTAATGGCCCTCATGCTTATATCTCTCCAGTTTATTATGAAAATAAACTAAATGTTCCAACATGGAACTACACTGCTGTTCATTTAAACTGTGAAACTGAAGTCGTAGAAGACTTATATGAACAAAAACGTCTGATGAAAAATTTGGTAGCAAATTTTGAAACTAAAAATCAGACAGACTGGAAGTATGAACTTCCAGAAGATTTTCACCAGAAGCTGTTTAATGCTATTGTATGGTTAAAATTTAAAGTGAAGAAGATTGATGGGAAATTTAAACTAAGTCAGAATCGCGATAAGGCCGATTATCAAAAAGTACTTGCTGAGTTTTCGACAAGACAGTCAGAAAATGATCAGGAGCTCTTTAAGTATATGAAGCTGACAATGCCTGAGAAAATGAAATAGTCCTCTTATTTCGGTCGAATAATATTATACACACTACTCAAATCATACGTCTTATATCTTGCAGGCTTCGCTTGATTCCCGCCAGCATAACTAATAATCAAAGCTTCTTTCTTCGCTAGATTAGTCCACGCCACAAAAACTCCACTGTGTTCAACATCACCATACGAGTGATTGATAAAGTACAACCAATCTCCTCCTTCGATACGACTTTCCTGAACATAAGGGCCTTCAAGTTTACTTTTAAAAACTGTCGCTCTTTGATTTGATGAATACCCAGCTCGCTCATAAACAGCATCAATATAATCCCAGCAACTTCCTAGAACAATTTCCTGATTAGAAATCATCAGTCTCGATGTCTCAAGAATTTTTCTTCCTACAACCGAAGCACTATCTTCTGCCTGATTGAGAATTTCATCGATATTTTCCAAGTCACTCGACTTTTCAATTAAGTCTGAATCAGTCGGGATAAAACTAGGAAATTCCGGTGGTCTCATCGCAAAAGAGTTAAGACTTATAAGCGAGACAAAAAGTAAGATTATTTTTTTCATTCTTAAAGTCTAAACACTAATATTTGAGAGTCAATTCATTCAATTTTTTGACTCACAGACATCGCTTATACGGCGCTATTTTATTCATATTAAATGATTTATTTAATCCACTTTGCTTATACAAAATGATAAAACGAATCATATGAGCAAGTTTTTATCTGCAGACAATTTTGACTGGTCTCCTTTCAATATAGGCACGCCTATTAAGACCAGGCCTATGAATACCTTTGAAGGTCTTGTCGATCGTATTAGGATTGCCGCTTTTGCTGAAAGACAGGCCTATTATGCTTTCTTAGAAGCTGCCAGAATCTTTGCTGATGAAGTTCCTGCTGAGTTAGTTGAAACATGGAAGCGAATTGCTGAAGAAGAAGCAAAACATGAAGGCTGGCTTTTAAATAGACTTGTTGAACTCAAGCAAGATGTTGCAGAAATGCCGGTGAGTCTTGGTCTCTACCAATCATTTTCAAAATGCGAGACGGCCAGAGACTTTGCTCTTTATATCTCAGACTCTGAAGAAAGAGGTCGTATTGCTGGTTTAAAATTTGCTGAGTTCTTGAAAGTTAATGATCCAGAGACTGCCAAAATCTTTTCAGATATTGCCGAAGAAGAAATCGCTCACGTCGCCTTGGCCAAAAGATTCGAGTAGTAGTGTGTAATTCTTACCTAAAACCATAGAATTCTCTCCTGTTTGCCTCATTACTCTCTAAGATGAGATAAACAATTTCTGGAGATACTAATGCGCTATTTAGGATTGGCAATCTTTGCTTTACTACCTCTTATCCAAAGTTGTGATTCTTCTTCCCTACAACAAGATTCAAAAATCGTTTCAGCAAATCTTATTAATGGAACGGCCATCAAGGCCCATGACCCTGCTGCAAAATTTGCTGTCTTACTCCGCTCTAATAGTAGTTATTGCAGTGGAAGTCTTATTGCTCCAAACATAGTACTCACTGCTGCCCATTGTTTTAATAAGTCGGAACCTGTTTCTGTAGTCACTGCGCAGGCAAACTCGAGCGTCACTAAGGAGATTAAAGTTCGTCATATTTTCAGGCATCCAAAATGGAAATTTGGCAATGATATTAATGAGGCCGGTGATGTGGCCCTTCTTGAGCTTGAGAGACCAGTTGATTCGACTTATAAACCGATTGCTTTATATGATGGTCCGTTGCCTTCAAACTATGAATCGTTTCCACTTGAAGCTTACGGATATAGCCTTTATACAGAGAATTCAAGTATTGATCTAACTGACTATTTTAAAGATATCACGCGAGACAGTTACACCAATGGCTCTCCTACTAATAAACTTAATGGAAAGCTTCTGACAGCGACTGACAGTCCGTACAACACTGAAAATCATTTTATTTTTGCAGAACAGCTGACTGGTGGAATGTGCTCTGGTGATTCCGGCGGACCAATGGTGGTGAATATAAATGGAGAAAGAATACAGATAGGCGTTTTTAATTCTATGGTTAGTACAAAAGGTGGTGACATAGATTGTAGTTCATATTCAATTGCAGCTTACTTACAACCCTATCTTGAATGGATCAATAAAACGCTACGTGAAAATAAACTAGCGCCTATTGTGACTAAAAGCTTTGCAACTTCAGAGGCCATTACTAATGTAGAGAACCCTGATACTTATTGTGTCTATGCTAAAACTAACGACATCGCTTTTCTAGAAAGTGTAAAAGAACAAATTGTGAATAACGTCTGCGATAAGAACATCATTATGGAGCTTGAGAAAGCTATCGGAGTTGCGGCAGAGTATTGCACGACCGACCTTGCTCGCAACTACCAGGATGCTTTAAGAGCTACGCTAAAAAGTGTTTCGGCAAACTGCCAAGCTGATGTTAAGGATTAATTAGCTTATGAAAATCGCTTCAATCTTCCTATTCTTTGTTATCTCGTTTAATGTCTGGGCATCACCTTGCTGTGGCCCCGTCACTGAACAAGCTTCAAAACTAGATAAACTCTACGATCAAACGAATGTTGAATCCCTTTGGAAAAACGGTATTCACGTAGACTGGCAAACCGGTGCTTCTGATAAACCCGCTGACTACCAAGGTCCTGATCGCTACTCTCATTGTTCGGCATTCGTAGCAAGTGTGAGTATGACATTGGGAGTTTACGTCCTTCGCCCACCAGAACATCCTGAAACATTCCTTGCCTCTGCTCAAAGCAAGTGGCTTCTTTCAGAGAATGCTCAAAAGGAAGGCTGGATTAAGCTCCAAGATATGCAACAGGCCCAGATTGATGCCAATGCCGGTAAATTAGTGGTCGCTGCTTTCATTAGCCCAGAAGAATTTAAGCCAGGCCATATTGCGATCGTAAGACCGAGCTTAAAATCAAGCGAAGAACTAGAGGTTGAAGGTCCCCAAATTATTCAGGCCGGAAAGTATAATTACAATTCGACAAGTGTATCCAAGGGGTTTGGCAGTCATCCCAATGCTTTTCCCAGTGAGATCTTATACTTCTCTCACCAGTTATAAAGACTATAAAACTTACTAACATTTCCCTTCATCCAATTTTAAAGCTACTCACTTTTATTTAGACTTGCTATAAACACCCCACTCAACCGGGGAAACGTATGTTTAAATTTCTAATGATCCTTACAGTGCTTACTTCTCAATCTTGGGCAAAGTCTGTTGATTTGCGCTCTGATATGTCGGCCATCCGCTATCAAGGTGATAGAAATACATGTAGCGTTTTTGCAGCTACATCATTAATGGAATTCTTAATCAAAAAGACAACGGGTCAGGCACTCGACCTTTCTGAGCAATATAATTACTGGTCAGCAAAGCAAAACGTTTTAACCAACAACACACTACAGTTCTATGCTCATGTTGATGGACTTGCAGGTTTCCTGGCCGTTGATGGTTACAAGTATGGTAGCGCTCTTGAAACAGAATGGACTTACGCAGACAAAAGTCCGTTTCAGTTAAATGAGCCTCAATGTATAAATACCAATCAACCAGACAGCACTTGTTTTACAGGAACTCCGCCTGCAAACATGAAAACTCTTCCTTACACAATTAAACCGATCTCAATTGAGAGAGAAAAAATTGGTGAATTCATCCTTCAGAAAAAATTGCCAGTCGTGATGAATATCAAGTGGTGCTACTCTGCTGTTGATAAAAATGGTGATTATCGTATGCCTACAGAAGCTGAGCTTTCTCAGTGTGCTGGACACGTTATCACTCTTGTTGGTTATGATTCAGATCTAAAGCGCTTTATTTTTAGAAACTCGTGGGGAACGACTTGGGGAAATCAAGGTTATGGAACAATTCCTGAAGAGTATATCGTTAAGCACTGTGAAGTTTGTGAGAATTTAAAATTTTTAGATCAATACAATGCTGAAGAAAAAGAAATGATCTTGAAATCCTCGAGAGGAACTTCTGGAAGCCTTCTGACTTCAGGTAAAGCACAGTAAATTGTTTTTAATTCTGTGAGAGGTAGACCAATCTACCTCTCATATTTAAATACGTTTACCAAACTCATCTTCACGACTCTCAAGTAATAAATAATTTCATAATGAAATTTTAAAAGTTCTTGTAATAGTCAGGGACAATGTCGATAACTTTCTGACCAGAAAAAAATATCTTTTCATTTATTCGGGATCTAAAAGATCCTGAGTAAAATCACAATTCAGCATTTTACCCATTATTTCGTTGGCATCCTAAGTGCAAATATCTTTTCATCCCTCATGGACAGATTTTTTATTCTTAAAGGAGAACTACAGTATGTGGCATTTTTTAAAATCAGTACGATGCAATTTTTTTATTTATTCAACAATTTTAGGAGCTAGTTTACTAGCAACATCCTGTGGTAGTGGTACAAGTGCATCCAATATCAAGATTCCAGGAGTAAGCAATTTAGGAATATCACTCGTTCAAGATAATATGCTCATATCAATGGTATTAACTAAAGTTCAACTAGCTGGTGGTCTTCGTTATAACATTCCTAAATATCCAAACTCATATATGGAATTATCTCCTGATCTCGAATCATCCGGGACCTTACTCGCCATTAGTATTTCTGCTAAGGATATTCTAGATACAAGTCTTCTGAAACTCGACACCTTAGCTCTTCCTGGAGGACGCGCTCTGCCTGGAGTTGCCGGTGGACGTTTACCGGCCGTTTCTTTCTCTAATACATCTTTCCAAAACATAAGCTTTTATCTAGGACCTAAAATTTTTGGAATTTTTATTCCAATCAAAACGTTAGGGCCAATAACTGCCATCATTACGTCTAGGTATTATACTGGAACGAATCGTGTCGGAAATATTTCGTTAGTTGGAAATGATGCTAATGGTGAGAATGCAGGAGTATTATTAATGTTAGACTTAACTACAACTGTGAAAAACCAAATCCAATCAGTTGCTAAAAAGTATGCGCTAGACTAAGACTCAAAAGAACAAAGATATATGTCGGGCCATCTATTAACCCCAGATGGTCTCTTCTTATTTCAACTCATCAATTCCATTTATATCTGCGCCTTCTAATGCTGCTTTAAGAAGAAGTTGCTTTACCCAAGGGTGATCTAGTTTCCAAGAAAATCCTGCTGCAATCGCAGACATCTTTGGTGATTGATAAACAATAGAATGCACTCCAATCAAATGAAGACGGCTATCTTCACTCTTAACAAACCAAGGCCCGCCAGAATCGCCACCAGCTGGAACTGACAAGCTAGGATCACTCACTAATTCTACAGCTAACCGAGACCCTACTTCATATTGAGAAAGAACGAATTGAGTTGTTGTTTGTAAAAATTCACTAAGTTCTCTTGGTGATAAATCAGTAAAGTCCTTGCTGTTAACTACACGATTGTAATTATCTTGAAAAACGTATTGCTCGCTTTCAATAATCAAATTATTTTGCCCACAACGCTTCTTTCTATTATCTGTGATATTTTTTGCATCAAGATTTGTTGAGCCATAACCACAAAAAGAAACTGAATCATGTAACTTTAGACTTAATGGCGCTACCGTGAAGAGCTCCTCTTTCGATAGATTAAATTCTTTTGAAAGCTCTTGTGGATAAATCAATATAACGATATCACCTGGGCTATCACCTCGGGCCGGATTAAAAACTTTTGTTGGAAATTTATCGAAGACAACTTTGGCCGGAGCTGTGCCTTTTAATTGAATCGCGCCATAATAAGCACAATGTTTTGCAGTTATCACAGTGAGTGGATTTAATCCGACGATCGAGCCTGAGCAAACTCCGCCCCCACCTTCAAGCATAACCACTGCTGGCATTCCAGCTTCATCCTTGCCATTAACAATTGCCTCTGCAGAGAGAGTTAATAAAGTGCAGGCAACCATGGCGATGAGACGGATAAACATTAAGAATGTCCTATTTTATAGAATAAGACTTATTATTGCAGCAATAGAATTTCATAGGGAAATTTGTGAAAAATCATGAATATTCTCTATGTCTAATTTTTTGACAGACAGAATAACTTACTGATTAATCAGCACCTCTTTACCATTAAAGTAGATCGTATCCATCAGCATAGATGTACCGAGAAAAAGACCGACGGCCTTCATGAACCCTTTTTTAGGGTCTTCTGTCATACACATTTGATTGTGCATTAACATCGTCATTCCAATAGTCGTGGGGACACTGATAAGGCTGAAAATTCGATGAAAAGTAAATCTATCAACTGCCGGGTGACCTGTTTGCATCATACCTGAATTTTCTTGGTACTCTTGTTCTGTCAGTGCGGCCAATAAAAGCTCACGACTTTCTTCGATGTCGATATCTTCAATTGTAACTTCATGATCAAAGTCAGCTGGGTTCATACTTTTCCCAGTCCTCTTATCTTTAAACAAGTCCTGAGTCTTTTTTAAATGCTTTTCATATAAGTTATTTTCTTCAGCGATTTTAAGTAACTCTTGCAGTTTTTGCTGCGCCTTAGGATCTTTCTCTAATTCTTTTAGTTTCTTTTCAAGTTCAGAGTTATCAGGTTTAAAAAAGAAAGCATATGCTCCAGAAACTCCGACATCGCTTAAAGTACTACTTAAAAATGCCATTGGCATTTTTCCTTTCCATGGATTTAAATTAGGATTAGTCAGAACAAATCGGCCACCGATATAATTAAACATTAATTCGATACCAAGCGAAAAGAATAGTTCGTTAAACCATTTTTTATTTTTCTCTTCATCTCTGTGAACAGTCGAATAAGATATTACTGTAGACCCAAAACTTCCGGCCATAATAGCGTAAGTAAGGTGTTTGGCCTGCTTGTATGCAAGCGGTGTTGGTTTTCCCTGAATTTGAGTTTTGCATCTATAATAAAGCTTTTCAAAGATTTGGCCTTTTTCACTTGCGGCCTTTTTTCCGGCAGCACTTTCTTCTTTAGCTATCATCTTTTGCTTTTTATCATCTACCTTTCTTTTGTGAGCAGCGAACTTCTCCCAGACTTTGTCATTTTCATCGATATCCTTACCGGATAGTTGATGATGAAATTCTTTAAGCAGATCGCGTCTGACACTGGCATCTTCTTTACCATAAAGAAAAATTGCTCTGAGTGTATCTTCATCGAGAGTTGAAAGTTTTGAATCGCTAAACTCTTTAAAGAAGTCATTCGCCTCTTCATCAGTCATATCAATTTTTAAGAAGGCCTTTAAGTCTGCCTCCAGTGAGTCACTTTTCTCTTCTTGAAAAAATGCTTTGATTATTTCCTGGCATGTGGAGTCTGCAGCAGGAATGCGCTCCGCCTGCGGTCTTATAGATCCACATGATGTAAGGAAGAGAGCAACAATGTTGATAATGATCAAGGATCTTTTCATGCTTGTTTATCGGCTAAACATATAAATGTTAAAATTTATCATATTTGACTAAATCAATCAGGATTACTCAATTCTAGCTTATGTTTATGAAATGATGATTACTGCTGCTGTTGTGAACAATAAAAAAATAACAAAATTGAGAATCTTTTCATCATTAATCTTTGGCAGTAGCCTTATATTTGATAATTTTTCTGATTAGGAGTTCATCATGGATAACAAACCAACCAGTGCACCAGATAGTTCGGCCGTAAGAGTCGCTCTATGGAGGGCCATGCATGTTCAGGTTGATTCGTTACCACATATACTTGAAGACGAAATTGGACTACAGCTAGCAAACCCTGATTCAGACTGGCGACAACGTCAAGACATGCATCCACAGGGCACTAGCGGTTACCGTGCATCAATCGTGGGTCGTGCTCGCGTGATCGAAGACTTGGTCATAGAAAAAATGAATCAAGGAATTAATCAATATGTCATTCTTGGAGCAGGCCTTGATACGTTTGCTCAACGTCGACCTGATCTCGCATCTAAGCTTCAAATTTTTGAAATTGATCAACCTGAAACACAAGATTGGAAACGACGCCGTTTAACCGAACTTGGTTTTGGTATCCCAGATAATTTGCATCTTGTCCCCGTCAATTTCGAAGCCGGTGATTCATGGCCGGAAAAATTGATAGCAAGTGGATTTGATGTAAAGAAGCCTGCGCTTATCGCCTCAACTGGAGTATCGCCCTATCTCTCGAAAGAAGCAAACCTGATGACCTTACGTCAGATTGCCAAATTTGCTCCAGGCTCTATTCTTGCGATGACATTCATTCTTACTCTAGAGCTTATTGATGCGGAAGAAAGGGCCTTGCACCAAATGGTGTATGAGCGAGCACGTGCCGCAGGAACGCCATTTATCAGCTTCTTTGCACCGTCAGAGATAATGGAGTTAGCACGCGAGGCCGGTTTCAAAACGGCCAATCATATATCAAGAGATGATATTATTCAGCGCTACTTCACAGGAAGAAGCGATGGACTGAAGCCCTCGAGTGGTGAAGAATTTTTAGTAGCAACGACTTAAATTTATCTTTGAGCAATTGGACTAGGTTGATCTTTATCGAGAATTTCGGCAATCAGCTGATCATAAAAGTGAGTCACCTGGCTTCCTTTCTCCGGTCCATTGTAAATAAAGCTAAAGGCCACAAGTGTGCCATCTTTTTTCTTTGCATAACCACCAAGAGAGACTGCACCAGTGATAAATCCTGTTTTTGCCTTAACCCACTCAACATTTGTAGAAGCGATCTTTCTCTTTTTTAAAGTGCCGTCTACTCCGGCCTCTGGAAGAGATTTCATAAAGACATCTTGAGTTTTTTTATTAACTGCAATACCTTCAAAAATTTTAAGAATATTAGCAGAAGAGATTTGATTGTCTGGGCTTAATCCAGAAGGGCTCACAAATGAATAATCCTGCATTCTCATAGGAAGTAATTTCGTTTCATTATTGATGATCTTTACTCCTTCTGCGATAGAACCTATCTTTTGATTTTTAACGGCAATGGCCTTCGTAAGCATTTCGGCCACGTGATTATTAGAGTCTTTGTTAAGATCTGTCAAAAGGCCTAAAATATCTTTTCCAGAAAACTCAGCAAGCAAGGTTGCCGTCTTAGGAGCTAAACTGTTTTGTACTTTACCAGCATGAGCTATCCCCTCTTTACCTAATATGTACTGAAGATTTCTTCCTGACCATATATCTGGATGAGTGATATTTTTTTCAAATACAAGAGTTCCGTAACTTCTACCTAAGTGTCCTTTTAAGAAAAGAATATTCTGACCATTTTTAGTCATACGTCTTTCAGCTCGTACGCCATTTACGTTACCTTTTATAGTTTTTACAGAACCTACAACTTTGACATAATCATTTGGAGGATAGATATCCACTTTCGCAACCCCTCCAACATTAGAAGGATGGACGCTAATACGAATCGTGTTCCAGTTATAAGACATCGCTCCAACCGGAGCATCATAGATAAAGTCAGCGCGTATCTTTCCACGGCTTTCGTCATAACGAATATTATCGAAATACGAGTCATCAACAATGATGTCTCCAGTGATTTTTTTTATTCCTTTTTTCTTTAATGCTTGAGCTAGATAATTCATACCTTCGCTACTAAAAGAAGGATCGCCTCCTCCAACTAGATAGAGATTTCCTTGAAGAGTATGATTTTCAATTTTCCCATCCGTTTTTATTCTTGTGACAAATTGATAAGTGGGAGGAAAGTTTTTAAGAACAGCGTATGAAGTGACAATTTTTGATAACGAAGCGAGTGTCAGTTTTTTATCTGCATTGATATTTATTAAAGTCTCTTTTTTGTTTCCGACCTTAACGGTTAACACCGACAATTTATCAGTTGAGAGATGGTATTTTTGGGCCAGGGCCAAGGCCTCTTGCTGAAGTGATTGAGCAAAGAGTCCAGTCGAAAACAAGCTAGCTATTAATGTGGTAAGTGGGAGTATTTTGAGCATTAGAATTCATCCATCCTTAGATTCATTTAATCCTATTAATGATAGCATAATTCAGGATTTTTGCTGGCTATTTGCAGAAATATCCCACACTAAAAACAATTCGTTTATTAAACTTATTTGTAATCACTGGAGTTTATAGAAATTAAAAATTAGAACAAGGACACTACAGTGACTGATCGACAATCGCCTTAATTCGATTCTCTTTTTTCATTTTTTCGATGGCCTTATTGAACTTTAAAATTAAGTCCTTTTGATAAGGAAATTTTGGATCGGGATTGGCAAATGCGAGGTAGCCTTGCTCTGCTGAAACGATGGCAACTTCTTCAATTTCAGAAAAATTTTTTGGCCACATATTTTTTCTTTTAAGATTTTTTAACGTATGGAAAATCGCAATACGATCGTTCACATAAGCATCAATTTCACCGCTTCCTAATTTAAAAAGATTTTCTTCATTGCCCTTAGTTTCGACAATCGATACTTTTTTATCGTGATATGCCTTTGTAAACTCAGGACCAGCGATGTCGATAGTCCCTAGGAAAATTCCAATTTTTTTATCAAGCCAGTCCTTGGGCCATGATTTAAGTTTATAGTTTTCACGATCTTTTCTTGCCACCACAATAATATTTTCGGTCAGGAGTGGTTCGGAATACTCACCAATAAAAGGTCTCTCGCTCGGCCGATAGTAAGGAGGATAAACAGCAATGACCTCTTTCTTTTCCAACGATATCATCGCTCGCTTCCACGGGAGTGGAATAATTTTCAACTTATATTCGGGCATTAATTTAAAGGCTTCTTTAATAATTTGAGTGTAAATACCAACGGCCTTTCCATTTTTGTCAGAATAGGAATAAGGACTATAAGAATCATCTGAATAAATGGTAACTTCAGTAACTGCGGCCTGTCCCAACAAAGGAATGAGAACTAACAAACTGAAAAAATATTTTTTAATACCCATAGAGGTATTTTAAAATTATGACTGGTATGAGTCAACTTTTTAAAATTTGCGAAAGATAAAACTCATATGAGTCATTTATTTTTTAACGTCCTTGTATTCGAAAATATTTTTCTACAACCCATTTCGCATTCTGTGCAACTGATTCTGTTGCTTCAAAGTTAAGTGATTCTCCAATGAAATATATCCCATCCTGCCCTTGAAGATTTTTTAACGCCAAAGCGACTTCTCCCGTAAATATTCCAACCGGGATATGGTGAAAGTATGGCCACTCTACTTTCTTCAGTATTTCAATTTTATTTATTCCTAACGTAATTGAGAGATCCCTACTCAAAACTTCTTCTGCTTCTTCCCAACTAATCTTGTCATCAAGACTCTGATACGTCACATACAGCTCATCATTATTCCAGAAATTAACCATCGATTGGATATGATTGATTCTTGAAACGGTCATATTGGGATAAAAGAAAAAAGAATGCTGTGCCTTACCTGCTAAATCTTTTGTCTTAATTACGGAAATGAGAAACCTATGATTCGTAAGACTATCTGCAAATACATTCAATTCCTTTGAAGGTTTCATAATAATAGATCTTGCAGTTGGAATATCTGTTGAGATGATAACTTTATCAAACTGATATGAACCTTTTGTCGTAACTAATTTTCCATCTTCAATCGAAAGTACTTCCTCATTCAATTTGACATCAAAATGCGAGGCCATATTTTCCCAGAGCTCTGAATAACCATTTTTAAAATATCGAAGTCCTTTGATATATGGTGAACTATGCGGCCTAAGATTTTCGATATAACCCTGAAGTCCTACCGGTGCGATCGTTTTAATTAACTTCAAAGCATAATACGCAGGAATCACTTCAGGATAGAGATACCCAGAAGCACTGAGACTCATAACAAATGGTGGAAGTACTTCATCGAAACCGTATTTCTTTGCAAATTTATCCAGGGGAAGAAACAAATCGGAATGAATAGAATAAATAAGCTGAGGAGTATCAAGTTCAGGAAAGCGCTTATATATTTTCAACAGCTTTTTATATTGAATCAAAGTGCGAACAGGGCCGACAGCAGAATATCCTTTAAAATTTCTCCAGTGATTGTTTTCATCTAAGAACAATATTTTCGAAGGAAGTATCTGAGTTTGTGGACCATAAATTCGAACAAGAGAATTGATTGTTGTAAATTCTTGAGTCACAAGAAGTGCGCCAAGCTCAATCTTTGTATCATCAATTTTAAAACTATAAACCTTGCCACCAACGCGGTCATTCTTTTCAAAAATCGTAACGGAGTGTCCCTGCTCTTTAAGATAGTGTGCAGCAGTTAATCCAGATGCTCCAGCGCCAATAACTGCGACATTCAGAGCAAAGGCCCTGGCCGTAAAGAAAATGAATAGCCAAAAAATATACTTAAATGAATTCATCTATCGAGGACAGTAGCATGGCGCGACTGTATGCTGACAACTTCATTTTTTATAAAGATTTGTACTAGAAAGTTACTTCTTTTTTTCTATCCCAAGAGAATTTTGCAAAAATAAATAAAACGTTACCATTATTTATCCCATCATTAAGCTTTGGAATAAGAATCAAATTCACAGTTCCATTTCCAAGATCAATCGTCCCCATTGGCAAAACGAATGGAATAGGAATTCGATTTGCAAAATCTGATCTTGAGACTAAACCAGCAGCATATCCAACACCTAATTTAGAATTTCCTATAAAATTAAAATTCTTCACCCATGCGTATCCAACATTAACTTGCAAATCACTATGTGAATCAAGGTGAGTCATCGCAAACAACATTTCAGAATTGCCTTTTTCGTTGAGGATAGATCTTCCAAATCCAAAACCATACGCTCCTTCATTAAGTTCTTTTAACTTCTCTGGCGTATAAGTAAATCTATCATGATAGGCGTATAGGGTTAGGTAGAAATCATTCTTTCCTTCATCGTAAATTCTTGTGACTTTATTTCTTGAAGCATTCCACCACCTTTGTGCAAAGTTCTGGCTTGCTTGAGATGTTTCAACATGCTCTTTTTCGGCCAATTCATTTTGTTCTTCAACAACCTGATCTTGAGAGAAAGATGACATAGACGTGAACATAATTGCTAAAATCAAGATACTTAACTTCAATGGTCGTCCTTACTAATAAGTAAGTTTATTATACCTTGATTTATTTTTAGGATTTTTACTAATTGCTTTTATTTTTAATTTTGTAGTTTAGTAGAATAGATCGCTTCTAGGCAATGGCCGTGTATTTTATAAATAAATTTAAAATTACGTCTTAATTGACAACTAAATTTATAGAAGATTAAAATCAGCAGAAGAATATCGCTCAACTTAATTAAGGTATAAATATGCTGAAGCTCTATGGTTTTAAGAAAGTAAATGCGATGGCCCGTGGTAACACTCGCGATCTTCGGATTCTTTGGGCGCTTGAAGAAATGCAGATGCCATTTAAACTTGAAGGTATCGATCATCCGGCCCATGAGCTGAATACTGAAGCCTACCGCAAACTCAATCCTTTCCAACAAATCCCAGTTATCGATGATGATGGTGTAGTACTGTCTGAGTCGGGTGCCATATTGATTTATCTCGCGAAGAAATCAGGGAAACTTATCCCGAGTGACTTCGCTTCCGAATCACAAGTTGTACGCTGGTGTTTCGTCGCCACAAACTCTCTTGAAATACCACTGATGAACATTTTAATGATTGACTGGACCAAAGATGATGGATGCAAAAAGTACCGAGAGTTTTTGGTAGGTTGGGCCAACCATCACCTTTCGAACCTGGAGCATTGGCTAGAAGGCCGTCAGTATGTTGCTACAGATAGCTTTACCATCGCTGACATTTTGATGTCACATGTACTCGCTGTGATCCAAGATGAAAGTCTGCTCCAACCGTATAATAATGTTAGGAACTATCTTAATCGATGCCTGGTACGTCCGGCCTGGAAGCACACGATCGATAGCTACTATAAGAACGTGGAAGCCGGCTAGCTTAAGAGTCTTCCCTCTCCAACTGCAAACTTATCTATAAATTTTTCATCATGATGCTTATATTTAAATAAGTAATAGCTCCCCACTTTTTCGTGTGACTCTTTTTTACACGAAATCAACACATTATTTTTGAATATGTAACTATAAACAAAATTAACAACGACAAGACGGTACTGTGATCCCACATAAAAATGGGACACTGAACAGATTAGGAGATTTTATGAAAACTCTAAGATCATTAAGCTTTATTACTTTTCTATGTTTTTCCACTGCTGCTGTTCATGCTTCAACAAGCATGAGGCTGACATGTGAAGGAAAATCATCGATTCAAGCATGCAAAAAAAATGTGACAGATGCTCTAACGAAAATTGGCTGCAACCTTGATTCGCAAGAACCCCTTTGTGAATATTTCTTAGTTCAAGATCCAAAGAACCCAACTGGACCAGGTATCGCAACAGATGAAGTCGTATGTAGTGCATATGCTCCGAACTGCGAACAACCTACTATGGGAGGATTTTCTGACTCTTGCGCTTCTGATTCAAAACAAGTGAAACTGTCAAAGTCTACACGCATACATAACGGCTACTCGTATGGTTTTTTCGGATCTTACTCTCGCGGTATTTGCGTTCGTGAGTAGTTCACAGCGATGATAATGAATCAAAAATAAAGCTATTCTAAACGGCTATCGCTTCAAACCGATGGCCGTTTCTTTCTAAGACTTCCCAAACACATAACAGCCCAATTTCACTGATATACTATGCGGTTTTTAAATTTAATTTTTATTTATGAACAGCCGATAATGTATAAAATTCGCTCAGGAGAATCTTGTGAAGAAATTATTTTATGCTCCCGTAACTTTTTGCTTAATAGCAAGCTGCTCACATAAACCAATTAATAAAGAAATAGATACCTTCACAAATCATTCATTCGATACTACCAGAGAGCCCACGTCTGAAAAAACATGCAGGGATATTATATACTCTTTGCTTACAGTAGCAGGTACACCAAACATCAGCGCCTATTCTGCCAAAACTTGGAATGACCTAGATAAGTCCATCATGCTTGAATTTAATAAAGCGCTTACAACTCCATATAAATATACTGGTTATAAGATTTATAAAGAAGGTATGCCTCATGTCGAGGTGTTGAAAAAAGTGTTTAACATTAGGCCCGGTGAAAAAACCGAGAATACTGTAGGTACGATTATCGATCAATACACTAAGTACATGGATAATCTTGTTAGTACGAATGTCGTTAAAAGAGAAGACGTCCTTTTACCTGCATTTGTTTTTAAAAAGCCTGATGGAAATCTTCTTTGGAAAAGTTTCGGAAAAGAAATTCCCGATGATGCTGTTATAGAGCGAAATATTATTTCACCTGAAACCTTGAATGCAATGGCGAAAGAAGGCTATTTTCCCGTTGGTAACGATGAGCATACGATAAATGATATCTCAGCGTTTGAACATGACCTTGCCCATTTCACCGGATTCATTGATTCTCCAGAGTATATGAAAGAAGTTAAAAAGCTGGCATTAACTGATCAATCCCGCTTAACAGTGAATCAAGCAAAAAGAGCTTCTTTCTTCAAAGAGGGAATGGTCTACATAAAAGATGATGAAGCATTAATGAAAACACTAAAAATTTCAGATGAAATGAGAAAGAATCCTTCTCAGGTCACTCTTGAAGAGATGAAAAAATACTTAAATGGGTTTAGCATTGAAGAATTGGAAACAACAAGAATGGAATTAGCATCTAATATTAATAAGTATTATGTCTCACTGGGTGGGTCTGGCCGCCATTCTATCGATCCAAGAAGTAATATTTTTCATGACATAGTACAATCTGTTTTACCCATGATTTCAAGAGGTCTTCCAGGAGATGATGGAGACTACGTGCAAGTGGCTTCAAAGGACGGATTGGCCGTTTTTCAAACAATGCTTCTACGACTACGCGATATAAAATACAGTGATTGGTCGTATGCTGTTACTCACACGCCTCCAAAAGATTCTCCTATATATAAATTTTTTGAAGAAAGCAGAAGGTGGCAAAGTAAAGATGACCCTATGCTTGATCTATACAGAGACTTTGTAGAGTTGAGACGAACATTTCTAACAGATCCAATAGATGATAACGACTAATAGAATTAAAACATAGATATACTGAACGGCCATCGATATAACTCGATGGCCGTTTTTATTCTTACTAAATTAACTATTTTTATGAATTGTTTACAATTGTAAACAATGGCGCACTCTGAGGGATTCGAACCCCCGACCAACTGGTTCGAAGCCAGCTACTCTATCCAGCTGAGCTAAGAGTGCGTACGGGATGTTTTTAGTATAAAAACTCCCACTCCCTTTAACAACTGTTTTAAAACTTAATAACCTTGGAAATCTCACTTTCAATCATTTTCTGCCCCTCATAATTGAAATGAAAGTCAGCAAAATGAAACTTCGGATCACTTTTGGGGTCTTTATTAATTAAAACAACATCCACTTGCGCCAATTTCAGCAGAGAAATTAATTCATTACTCAATGCCGGATCCCAAAACATATAATTGCTCACCACGGCCGTAAATTTGCCCTTAGGAAACACTTTCAGGTACTGCCTCTTGGTCTCTTCAATAAGTTTAGCCGTCAGCTTTATATGGTCACTATTAAACTTAGGTAAATCCCCTACCCATCCAAAATAATCAATAAGTCTGATGAAATTCAAAATTTTAGTTTGAAGCCTATCTTTTAAAATCCCTTTATAAACAAGCTTTCCATTTTCTAGTTCATACCAAGGACTATTTCCCTTCTCCCAAGATAAGTAATTTTTTGTCACTGCAACTCTCTCCAGCATCCAGGCAGGAGAAAAAATATAAATCATGCGTCCATCATTTTCCTCAATTTGAGAATACCAATCTGTTTTCTCAAAGCGGGCCAGTGTATTATGAGGTCCTCCTCCAGGATGTCCAAAATTGTAAGCATGATAGTTTGGATGTCTTTGTGAAAGAAGATAAGGAAGTGTTTCCTCATCACGAACTCCCACTCCAAATACATTCGATTCCCCTGCAACAATTAAATGATGAGGTTTCTTGGGGAGCTTAGGAAGAATTCGCATCCCAACTTTATCAATATTATAAAAGGCCTTATAACCATTAATTCCATTAGCAGGTGTTTTTATCTGAAGCACTCTTGAGTCCACAGCATACACCCAGCCAACTTTATTTTTTAAATCGATATCTGCTTCATTTGAATGTCCAGGGCCATACCAAACATAGTACTGCTCCTTAAAATGCCCGGTTATTTCAGTAGTCTGATTTTCCTCAAACTCATTGGCCTTCGTAAGATCATCGATGCCATAGGCGGCCCCAAGCAGCGATAGCCCCAGTCCCAAACAAGAAATCGTCTTTCCAATATTATTCATCCCACTATTTTTACACCTAGTTATTGGTTAAACAAGCCTTGTATTGCCCCCAGAACAGCTGAATTAACTATAAATATTTCAAAAACATTTAACAATAAGGCCCAATTCATATAAGGTGCAGCCTATGACAAATCTAGTTTCTGAAAACATTCCTGGCTACCAGTTACTCGACTCTGGTTTCGGTAAAAAACTCGAAATCATCGCGGGTGTAACCGTTGAAAGACCGTCTCCACAGGCGATCTGGGCACCTAAACTCAATGAACAAGAATGGAAGAAGGCCACGTCGGTTTGTATTAGAAAATCAGATGGTGGTGGAACGTGGAAACACCGTGGTGATAAAGAACCAAAAGATCTTATGATTGAATGGGAAGAATTGAAGTTTAAACTGAAGTTCACATCATTTGGTCACTGTGGAGTCTTCTTCGAGCAGCAAGCTGTTTGGAACACTCTTTTAAATGAAACACGTGCACTGGAAAAAGAATTAGGGAGACCGATCAAGTTCCTTAACCTTTTTGGTTATACTGGTTGTGCAAGTCTTGCTGTTTTAAAAACGGGTGCAGAAGTTTTCCACGTTGATTCATCAAAAGGTGTTTTAACTTGGGGAAAAGAAAACGCTGAAGCTTCAAAGCTGGACACGAAAAAAATTAAATTTATTCAAGAAGACGTAAAGAACTTTGTTAAGCACTCGCTTAGAAAAGGTTTCAAGTACGATGCTATCCTGGCCGATCCTCCTAGCTGGGGACACGGGGCCAATAAAGAAGTTTGGGAATTCGATCAGATGATTCATGAGTTAATCACTGACTGCTACAATATCCTGACTCGTGAAAAGAGCTTTTTCTTTCTTTCATCACACACTCACGGGGTTCAATCTGAGGCCCTGAGAAATATCATGAACGATCATAAGTCTAAAAAAGATGTCGTGGTTGGTGAGTTAGGAGTTCGTCATAGTAACGACTCTAGAATTCTTCCGGCAGGTATCTACTCTCTAGCTAAAAATATTGTTTAGAGTGTGTCTTCGCCACTCTTGCTAATTTAGACATATGTCTAAACATTAGACACTTCCCCCCCTCCATCCTTCTGATTCTTTTAGATTCTGCTGTGGCCCTATTCTTGCTTTGTTCTAATCATCTATTGTATTCAATTTTGGAGTTCGTATGAAGTCATACTCACTTTTTGCTCTATTACTTGTGGCCGCTTCTTTTACTGCCAATGCTAAATTAGTTCCTCAAAAAAGGATTCTGATTTCAGTTGGTGATCTAAAAGAAACCAAATCTAAAGAGTGGAAAAAGGAAACTTGTCTTCAAGTTTATAAACTTGCTAACCAAATCGTAGACCGAGGTGTGGACGTCACTTGTCGTGAATTCAGCACTGAGAGCTTTGTTGATAAAGATCTTGCAGCTCTATCTAAATCTTACGATTACCATATTAAAATTTTACGCTCTAGAGGTGATGAAGGTATTACGACTGACGTAACCAACTGGAACCGTAAATACGATTCTGACTTTACAAACTTAGGATGGTCATTCCAGGACTCTAAAGACAGTAAAGCAAAAAAAGAAGACGCCATGGCGAAAGTTATGGGGAATTTATTTTTATACATCAACAATGAAGACGCTTACAAAGCGGCCCTTCTAGTTAATGGTGCGATAGAGTCTGATCAAATTGCCTTTGATGAAAAGAAACAAGTCTTTAAAGATAAAGCAACAAACTCTCCGATTTCAGCAAGTAGAGCTTATTCTATTTTTGAATCAGAAAGCCCAAGAAAGAAAAACTATCTTCGCACAGGTATTGAAATCGGTGTTCAGCTTTCTGCTGCGATGGCGATCTACTACAAAAACCTGGTATTCAACGAAGTGGATTTTGACTATGAATTAGGTTCAGGTTTAAAAGGAAAATATATTACAGGTGAAGCAATCAAGTTTGATGACAACGATAAAGCTTCTAACTACGGACACACATATGCCGGAGTTATGTACTACCAGACAGCAAGAGCAAACGGATTTAATTCTCTTGAGTCTGCACTTATTGGTTTTGCCTCTTCAGCGGCTTGGGAAACTCTTGAGTACCATGAAGTTTTCTCAATCAACGATCAGATCTTAACTCCAATTGGTGGTTATGTAATTGGTGAAGCAACTTACCAATTATCATGTGCTCTACTTAATAAGAATTCTATTGCAGCTAAAACTCTTGGTTACACTGTTAACCCGAACCTTGGTATTGCTCACGCAATCGACGGTGCTTGGAAAAAAGGTGATAAATTTGCTTCACAACCAGACTGTAAAAAGCCTCGCTGGTCAGACATCTCGGTTTATATCGGTCTTGATAATGGACAAAAAGCTTACGAAGGATCAAAAAATAATGATTACGTTCTTGGTCTAAAAGCTGAAGTCGTTAATATTGATAATTACGATAAAGCTGGTAAACACCAAAGCATGGTTTACGATTCAGCAGTGACAAAGCTAATGGTTGAAAGCAATGGTAACCAAGGTGTAACGGATTTAAAAGTTGTGGCCCAAGTAGTAATGGCCGCCTATAACCAGAAAAATTTAAAGAAAGATTCTTCAGGACAACTAAGTGGATACGATGTCATCTTAGGTATTGGTTCAGGTTCAACTTGGACAGATAGAGGAACAAAAGAAGATTCTGTTGATGAAGACTTCTACGGCACAGTTAATATTTTAGGAGCTACAGCTCACGCAAGAGTTCATATGAACGGATTTATCCTGAACGCTGACTTCGGTGTCTACGGTGACTTCGCCATGGTTAAGTCATACGCATTAGAGCCATACAAAGCGAGTCAGAACGGTGACCTTAGTAAAGAATCAAGTATCGTTAGAAAAAGATCATACTACTGGGGATCTGGAGCAAGTGCGATTGGTGCAATCTCTGTCTCTCGTGGAAACTTTGAAGTTGGATATGAAGGACAATTCTCAACTGCAAACAGTATTGATGAAAGAAATAGAATTGAATCAGAAAGTGGAGCTAAATTTAAAGATTCACTTTCAACGAACAAAATTTATATCAGATACAGCATTACGAAGAACCTTAGTATCCAGCTTTCACGCGAGATTGATGTGAGAACAGGATCTGTAAATGGTGACTTTGATACGAAAGGAACTGAAAGAAGAACAATGGGTACTTTGATTTATAAATTCTAGTTAATGACCAAAAAAAAGGCCGGTGGAACCCTAATTCCACCGGCCTTTTTTTGTTTTGATTTTTTAAACTGCGTCTTCTGCAATCTCACCAGTATCTTCATTTACATGGAATGGCGTATCGGCCATATCCACTCTGTGACGACACTTAGGACACTCTAACTGCTTCCCGTTCTTCTTCGTGAACTTCTCACCCATTACCGGGTATCCACATCCAGGACAGTCAAATGCGAACGGCTTCGTCCACATTGCATTCGTACACGCCGGGTAGTTTGAACATCCGTAGAATAGTTTACCGAAACGGCTCTTCTTCTCTGCGAATTTCCCAACTTTACACTCAGGGCACTGAACATCAATTGTGAATGGAAGAGTTGTCGCACATTGAGGATAGTCCTCACATGCTAAGAACTTTCCGTATTTACCTTTTTTAATCGCCATTCTCTTACCACAAGTCGGGCAAGGGTCTTTTGCGAATTCTTTTTCTACAATGTGAATCACGCCATCAAGAGTTCTCTTAAAGTCTTCTGTCGAGTTACAGTCAGGATAATTTGAACAAGCAAGGAACTGCCCGTTCTTCCCCCACTTAATCTGATACTCACCGTCCGCACATTTGCGGCAATGAACACCAGTCGGGATCGACTGCTTCTTAAGGTTTTTCATTTCGTCTTTAGCTTTTTCAAGCGTAAGCTCAAACCCTTTCCAGAATTCTCTTAGAACTTTCTTCCAGTTAATCTCGCCTTCTTCGATCTTATCCAGCATTTCTTCAACTCGAGCTGTAAACTCGATGTCCATAACGTCAGGGAAACTCTCCACTAACATCTTACAAACAACAGTTCCGAGTTCTGTCGGGATAAATCTGTTTTCAATCTTCTCAACATAGTTTCTGTCTTGAATGTTTGAAATGATCGCAGCGTATGTTGAAGGTCGTCCAATACCATCTTCTTCAAGTGCTTTTACTAAACTTGCTTCATTAAATCTTGGAGGCGGACTCGTCCAATGCTCTTCAGATTCAATTGATTTTTTCTGTTGGAATGTTTCACCTTCAGAAATATCTGGAAGCAATCCAGTTTTTGGTTCGTCTGTTTCTTCAGCTTCTTCGTTCTTTCTACTTTGTTTTTCTGCAATTGAATCAAGGTACACAGTTCTAAAACCCGGGAACTTTACAATTGACCCGTTAGATTTAAAGAAGTGTCCTGCAGATTCAAACGTTACAGTTGTCTGGTCGATCACGGCCGGAGACATTTGAGATGAAATGAATTTGTTCCAGATCAGCTCATATAGTTTTTGTTGGTCAGGATCAAGATCTCCACGAACTTCGTCCGGTGTGAACTCTAAGTTAGTTGGACGGATGGCCTCATGGGCATCCTGAACCTTGCTTGTTCCTTTTTTCTTATAAACGATTTCATCAGATGATAAAAAGTCTTTACCGTATTTTTTGCTGACGTAATCACGAAGTGACTTCATTGCTTCCGGTTCAGTTCTCACCGAGTCCGTTCTCATATAGGTAATTAAACCTTGAAGACCGTGATCTCTTAGTTGAACCCCTTCATACAACATCTGAGCAACCATCATTGTTCTTTTTGCAGTAAAGCCCAGCTTGTTAGCAGCTTCCTGTTGAAGTTTTGATGTCGTGAATGGTGCAGTTGGATTTTGTCTTCTTTCTTTTTTCTTAACTTCGATAACTTTAAGTGGTTTGCCTTTGATGTCTGAAACAACTTTCTTCGCTAGCTTCTCGCCTTCCGCTCCATCAAGTTCAGTCTTCTTTCCAGCTTCTTCACCGTAGTATCTTACTTCAAAGTTAATGTTCTTCTTTTCAAGTTCACCTTGAATTGAAAACCATTTCTCAGAAATGAATGCTTTGATCTGGTCTTCTCTATCAACAATTACTCTTAGAGCAACTGACTGAACTCGACCTGCTGAAATCCCTCTTTGGACTTTGTCCCAAAGAATAGGTGAGATTTTATAACCCACTAAACGATCGAGAACTCGTCTCGTCTTTTGTGAGTCGTACATTGGTTGATTTAAAACAGTAGGGTTATCAATAGCGTGCTTAACTGCAGTTTTTGTAACGGCGTTGAACACAACTCTGTGGATAGTTTTCTTTTTTCCGATTTCTTCAGCAAGATGGAAAGCGATCGCCTCTCCTTCGCGGTCCATATCGGGCGCGAGGTAGATAATGTTTGCTGACTTTGCCAATTCCTGGATGCGTTCGATTTTATCTTTTTTTCCAGTGATTGGAACAAGGTCTAGTGCGAAGTCGTCTTTTACATCAACACCAAGTTTAGATTTTGGTAAATCTTTAATGTGACCATTAGAGGCCACAACTTGATAACCTTTACCTAAGTATTTTTTAATCGTTTTTGCTTTTGAGGGTGACTCAACGATGACCAGAGCATAACTGCCTTTTTCGGCAACTACATCATCTTCTTCAATTTCAGTTTTTTTTCCGGCAGCAACTTTTGGCGCCTTTTTAGCGACGACTTTACTTGCTTTGGCCGGAGTCTTTTTCACGACGACTTTTTTCGCCGCTTTTTTAGCAACTGCTTTTGCACACATATTTTTACCTTAGTGTTTTTTATTTATTTTTTGAAATCAGTATTCAACAACTCATCCACTTCTTCAAGGTCAAACTCTGTCAGACCGTATGGATTCTCTTTGTTGTTAATATCTTCATCCAGATACTTTCTTCCAATATCCTTCTCAATTTCATTTAATGACTCAAACGCGTTCGGATCCTGCTGCTTAGATTTTTTCTCTAATCCATCTAAACTTTGCTGTTCTAAGAACTTGTCTTCATCCACTTTCGATTCATTGAGAGAGCCTTCGGCATCCATTATCTCTGACTCTAAACGATCTAACTCTTTAACATCGCGCTGAGAATCTTTAATCACTGACTTGTCGCGCTCTTGTCTTTCTAATTCTTCGAGCTCGTCTTCAGTTAATTGAATCTTGTCAGCTTTGTTTAAAATATCCTGGCTTACGTCATCAAGATTTAATTCTACGTCTAACTCATCAAGAGCTTTACCTTCGATTTTCTTAACATCATTCAGCTTATCTTTATTCTTAAGACGCAGACTGCGCGCTTGGTCTTCTTGCGTTCTCGTTACAGCAATACTTCCTAAAGTAATTTCAGTTGTAGAGTTCGTAATGATGGCCGTCGCAAAATTGTCAGTGATGTTAATAACTGTCAATTCACCAATCTTATACGTAGGGCTCGGAGTAATTTTTCTTTGTGTACCACGATCGATAAAAGAATACACATCAAAAACGTTTCCTAACTCCACTCCGTCAGCGCGTCCACGGTCAATGTAAACTACATCTCCGAAAGACATACCACTTAGTGATTCACGGTAACTTCCAATGATGGCCGCTTCAACATTTCTACGAGAGAAAGTTTTCGCGATCTTACCAATCTTCGGCGTGTAAACTGTCAGACGATCTTTTCTTTGTACAAGTCCTGACTGTTCAACAATCAAACACTCCCACACATCATCAATTTTTCTAATCGCTTTAACTTGTGCTGTCGTCGTGTATAAAAATCCTGAACGATCAGACACGGCGTGCTTAATTTCTCCACCAGCAGTGTAAACTGAGAATAAATCCCCTGGTTTTACTTTTGTCGACTTATCAAAGTTAACAAAAATAGTATCAAGTTTATTTATGAACACAGCTTCTTTTGGTGTCGCTTTAATCTCTCCTAAATCCTGCACAACGTTTGTTGTAACAAATGAGTTTAAGAAAAATCCTTCGCGGTAACTGAAGGTAATTTTATCTGACTTATCAAACCCTGCGCTATCGTAAGCGTCACCTGGCTCTTGAATCATAATATCCGAAAGAGGCGGATCGTATTTTTCATACTCATTGTTTCTTTGCATTTTTTCCAGACGCTCTAAATCGTCATACGTCTCTTCTGAAGCGAATTGGAAATAAACACCTTGATCGATAAGCTTCTTTCTTTCTTGAATCCAAGAAGGACGGTTTCTATCGTCTGAACTCGTGTATGTTCCACCAGTCTTCGATCCTTCAATCTCATCGTCAGCAAACTCTCCCACAGTCACTTTTGGGAAAGTGTCAGCATCCCCTGTATCGAAAGCGAGGATAGTTCCTGGTTCAATTTCATGAGGGTTAGTAATCTGCGGATTAAGGGACCAGATTTTTGAATAATAAAATCCTGATCCGAATAAATTTTTAGAAATTTTCCAAAGGTAGTCACCTTTTTGAACTTCATATTTTTCAAGCTTGGCCTTAATGGCCATATCATCCCACTCTTTTGGTGTGATTTTATGTTGAACGTATTTTGATAACTCTAATAATTTTTTTTCTTCACTGCCGACATCAAAATTCATCGACTCATCGGCAATGATTTCCGCTTTTTCATCTTTCCCGGGCACCATATTCTGGCCTTTCGGACTTGTAGCATTCAACGTCCCCGCTTTTGGAGACAGATCAGCAGGTGCTGTTCCTTCCATTACAGTGGGAGTTGTAAGAGTACTTGGTCTATCGTCTTGAGCAGATTGAACTGGTTTATCTTTTTCAAAAACTACGTCACCGATATCTTCTTTTAGCGATTGTAAATCATCCTGCTCTTCTAAACTCGACATCTGTACATCGGATGATGTTTCAGTCGGAGTCGAACTTCCTGCATTGGAGTTTAATGAATCGTAGACATTTACTTCTTCAAGATCAGTGCTTGGGTCTTGTGCAGTTAAGTTTCCACTTGCAAGACTCGCTAGCAGCATCAGTAAGAAGTATTTATTTTTAGAAATCGCCATAGCTTTCTCGCCTATACGTTAGTTTTAGCTCGCTTCAAAAAAATCATGAAGTAGTGAATAGTATTTCGCCTGCTTCTCAGGTTGTTTTAATTTTTCACTGCAAACAACTAACTTCCCTAGTGCTTTGATAACAAAACCTGAGAAAGCGTACTTGTTGATAATCTCTTCATAAACTTGTGAAGATAAATCGAACTCACCTTGGTTAAACAATAAATCTCCAAGCATCATTTTTGCTCTTACGACAATTTGTTTTTCCTTAGAAGCTTCAAGCTCTTTTAAGATCACTAATGCTTGCTCAAACTTATTCACTTTTACTAATTCCTGAACTTCGCGCAAACGCGAAATTTGATCGTCGATCTCATCAGAATTATTAACAGTTTTTACACCCATGCTTGTTGGAACAGCAGGTCCCGGTGTTTGTGATTTAGTGGCCAGAGCATCTACCCCATCAAGGTTTGGTGCATCTGGAATAGCGCTATCAATACGATTCACTAACTCAGAAGGATCAATATGAGTTTCTTCAGCTAAATGAGGTTTAGACTGCCCATTTGGATTGGCCGCCACAACAGGTGCAACTTCCGCTGATTTCAAATTTTTAGATTGTGCTAATAGGTCGTTATATTTTCGCGCCAACTCATCATATTGATCTTTCGATACAGTAGAATGTTGGGACTGTGCCCCTTCATTTAAAGCGGAGTCAACAGTTTGATCGCGATGCAACCAAAGAGACGAACATGAGGTCAAAATCAGCGTGCTGCAAAATAACAGTCCACCATTTATGGCCTTCCTGGCATAATTCCTCTTCACTTTGTCCTCCATGACTTGTAAATGTGAATGCGATAACTTAACTTTTATTCTAATTCAGATCAGATACATGTCAAACGTGTTTTAAAGGGCCCTATGTCAAAACAATCTACTCAACTTTTCCATTACATCATTAGAATGAATAAAGAGGACTCTGCCTTCTTTTATTTCCAGCTTGAGGCCAACGATGGCATCTGCTTTTACTCAACTTTAGAACATCCGCATCACGCTCAGTATCGAGACATTGAGTTGAAGGGCGATATATTATTGAGAGAAGAAATGAAGCACATCTTAAACGAGTGTGCGAAGAAATTTAAACTCGACATATTAGTTGATGAAACTATTGCAGACAAAAAAGGTTCACTATGAAAACAAAACTGTTACTCGCTAGTGTCTTAATTTTTTCGCTTTCATGTACGACGACTCCTGTTTCAGGACATAAGGCCTTGCTTCTCACTTCTGCTGCCACAGAAAACCAACAAGGTGAAGAAGCTTACAAAGAAATCCTTACTAAAGAAAAAGTTGTTACAGGTACTCTTGATTCTAAACTCGTAGAAGAGATTGGAAAACGAATCGCTGCCGTTGCCAACCAACCAGACTTTCAATGGGAATTTAAAACTCTTCAAAGTAATGAACCCAATGCCTTCTGTCTTCCAGGTGGAAAAGTTGCGGTCTATACGGCCATTTTTCCATACGCTAAAAATGAAGCAGGACTTGCGACTGTTATGGGACACGAAATCGGTCACGCGATTGCCCGCCATGGTGGACAACGTATGACTCAACAAATGATCACAAGTGGATTACTTGCTGGAGCAGGACTGACTGCTTTTTCAAAAATGGACCCAACTAAAAAAGCTATCGCCATGGCCGCACTTGGTGCTGGTGTAACTTACGGAATCACTCTTCCCTTTTCTCGCGGGGACGAAACAGAAGCAGATGAGATTGGATTAGTGTTGATGGCAAAGGCCGGATACGATCCACGCGAAGCTGTTAACTTCTGGGACCGCTTCTCTCAAGCAGGAGGAAGTGCTCCACCTGAATTTATGTCTACTCACCCTAATAGTGAAAAACGTAGAGAGCATTTAAGATCATTAATCCCTAAAGTCATGGGTGATTATGAGTCTTCTGCAAAACTTGGATTAGGTAGAAATCTTTAATCACATTTAAATAAAAAAAAAGGCAGCGAAATTTCGCTGCCTTTTTTTTGTTATTTTTTCTTCTTATTTTTAGCTGGTTTCGCTTTCTTCGCTTCAACCTTAGCAGGTGCTGGATCTGGATAGTTAAGTTTTACAACCACTGCAAAGTGATCCGAAAACCCCATATCTGCTCTAGACTTCGCTTCAGTATTAAATCTATTCGGCACCATCTTAATCACATGATTTTTTTCATCATCACTTCCCGCCTTTCTCTTTAATTCTTTTAAAGCAAAAGATGGAAGGTAAACTTCAAAACTCGGAAGATCTAATTTAAGCCCAGCTGTTCCGTCTTTAAGTTCGCTTGTATAAAATATATGGTCTAAATAGTTCCACTGATCTTTCGGTGGAAAATAATAACTTCCTTCTGGAAGCTTCTTCTTCGCTTCATCACTAACAGCTTTATCTTCTTTGAATGCTACAACAGCATCCGTGAATAAATTGTCCTTGAATAAAACAGTCTTAAATGGATGTGGATCGTTTGAATCAATCGTATTGAAATCTCCCATCGCTAAAATCGCCATCTTCGGATTTTTTGCCAGGATCTCTTTTGTTCTAGTCGCTAGAACTTCAGCGGCCTTAATTCTCCATGAATCTGGATTAGCAAGCGACGGCCAGTGGTTCACAAAAATAGTTAACGGGTGTCCATCAACGCTGAACTCTACTTCTAAAATATTTCTTGAAGGGTAATCAACAGGAACGTTATGTTCTGCTCTTGAGATTTTTTTAATTGAATCACTTGTCTTGTATAAAAGAGCAACATCTACACCACGAAAATCCGGGCTCGTCGTGATCTCGACATTGTCATAACCAAGCTTTTTAGCAAGACGACCTACCACTTCACCGTTTTCAACTTCAACCAATCCAAGAAAGTCAGGAAGCCCTTTTCTTTCTTTTGTGATGACGTCTGTGATCTGAGCAAGTTTCATTTCAACTTTCTCATCCGTCCAGTCAGCGTCGTAACATTCATTTCTTCTGTATTTACTTTTTTCTTTAGCGCAGGCCTCTTTTTTCCCCGGAGCATCTTTTGGTAAAAAGCTCCAATCGTTTTTGCCTTCGTCATGTTTGGCATCAAAAAGATTTTCTACGTTGTAAGACATGATCTCTACTGATTTTGCCTGAACATTCATGGCAAACAGTACGCACACTAATGAAAGAATCATTTTCATAAAGGCCCCTTTAAAATTGAAGCCTAAATTTAACAAACTTAAAGTGCAGTGACTAGAGAAAGCACGTCGTCATGGTGGGTCTTAGTTTTGACATCATCCATTATGTGCTTGAGTTTACCATCGGATCCGATGATAAATGTGATCCGTTTAACACCCATGTACTCGCGTCCCATGAATTTTTTAAGCCCCCACACCCCATACTTCTCAGCAATCAAGTGTTCCGGGTCAGAAAGTAGTTCAAAGTTCAGACCTTCTTTCTCAATGAATTTTTTAAGTTTCGGTGGAGCATCCGGGCTGATCCCGTAAACCACAGTATTAGCTTTCGCTAATTCTTTTTTTACATCTCTGATCCCACACGCCTGAGTTGTGCACCCTGGAGTTGAGGCCTTTGGGTAAAAATAGAGAACGATGGTTTTATCTTTAATCTTTTTTAAATCAATTTCCTGTGCATCTTGATTAAGAAGAGTGAACAGTGGTGCTTTTGTTCCGACTTTGGGAAAACTCATATGAAAATCCTTACCATTTATTTCGTAGTTCACGCAGTTTTAGAAACACAGCTTTATCATCACTATGATCCAGTTTCAAATTTTGTTTGATCGTATGCTGTTTTAAACGCAAAAACATATTAATTTTTCGTTCAGTCTGCATATTATTCACAAAAAATATTTCATTCATGTTGATAGTGCTGATTTTTTCTAGAAACTCTTTAGCATCACGATTATCACTTTCAATATTCATCGTGAACTCCAAGTTCCTTTTTAAGTACTCATGGCCCGGGTAGATCAGAAGTTCATCAGGATACTGAGAGAAAATCTCACTAATCGTTTTGTACATGCTCTCAACATTGCCGCCATTATGGCAATTTCCTACTCCGGCATTAAAAAAGCAGTCACCAGTAAAGAGCGCATGAGGGTTTCCATCTTTTTTAAGCATCAAACACATATGAGACATCGTATGCCCCGGAGTATCGACCGCTGATAAACTCCACGAACCATTTTGATAGAGTATTTCCCCATCTTTTAATCCATGGGTCTTTCCTGGAACCTCGGCCTTCTCGTGAGCGTAAACCGGACACGGATAGCTCGCTAAAAGCTCATCATTGCCAGAATAGTGGTCGCAATGGTCATGGGTATTGATAATTCCGGTAAGTTTTTTATCTGGCCCTAAAAAGTCCAGGACTTCCGAGGCGTTGAAGGGATCAATACAGTAAATCGCTCCATCATCAAAAACAATTAAGTAGCAGAAGTTTCTTAGGGTATTCTTAAAGAAGATTTGGTGAACTTTCATAGTGACCATCATATAATAGTTAGAAGAGGAAATAAAATATGGAAGCAAGTTTTTATACAAAATTGTTCTTGGTCGCGTTGTTTGTCAAAAGTCTGATTGAAAGTCTTTTAGATAAAAGAAATATGGATCACATCATAAAAAACAGAAATACTGTGCCTGCAAAGTTTCAAGACCAGATCACATTAGCTGATCATCAAAAAGCAGCAGACTATTCAGTTGAGAAAATTAAGGTCGCTCAAATCTTTCACTTCGTAGACTTAGTTGTCTTTTTAGTTTTAACGCTAGCTGGTGGACTAGAGTTAATCAATCATGTAGCGATGGGATTTAATGCCTCTCCTATTATGACGGGATTAATCTTCTTTGGTGCTTTTGGATTAATCCAGATGATCTTGTCATTGCCTCAAACTCTTTACACGACTTTCGTGATTGAAGAAAAATATGGTTTCAACAAAACCACATGGAAAACTTTCGTTTCTGATATGGCCAAAGGTTTGGCCCTTTCACTTGTGCTTGGTGCTCCAATCATCTACGCCATCCTTTGGATCATGGAAAGACTGGGAACTGCTTGGTGGGTTTACGCTTTCTTATTCTTAACTGCAGTGCAGTTATTAATTGTTTTTATCTATCCAACTTTCATCGCTCCCATCTTCAACAAGTTTTCTCCTCTTGAAGAAGGTGAAGTGAAAAATAAAATTATCGACCTACTGACTCGTTGTGGATTTAAAAGTTCAGGGCTCTTCGTTATGGATGCTTCAAAAAGAAGCGGACACGGAAATGCTTACTTCACAGGCCTTGGTAAAAATAAACGTATCGTATTCTTCGATACACTTCTAAGCAGCCTTGATGCCGAAGAAGTTGAAGCAGTCCTTGCTCACGAGCTTGGCCACATGAAAAGAAAACACGTTCTTAAAGGAATGATCAAAGGAATCGTTTTAAGCTTCGTTGGTTTTGCGATTCTAGGTTACTTACGAAATAATACTGCTTTCTTTAACGGTCACGGTGTTCAAACGATTACTGACTATATGGCCTTAACATTATTTTCAATGGTGGCCGGAGTTTACACTTTCTTACTAACTCCTATCTCAGCATACACCTCAAGAAAGTATGAGTATGAAGCTGACCAGTTTGCCAGCGAAAATGCCCAAGCTTCAAAGCTTATTACGGCATTAGTAAAAATGTATAAGGATAATGCGAGTTCATTAACTCCAGATCCACTTTTTAGTAAATTCTACTTCTCTCACCCACCCGCTCTTGAGCGCGTGACTTATTTAGAAGAATTACAAAAAGGGTCTAAACTCTGATTTAACAATTGAATACATATGCATGTCGCGAGGTTTGCCCTTTAAGAACATCGACGCTTTAAGGGTACCCTCGTAATGCATTCCCAGCTTTTCCATCACTCGCGAGCTCTGCGGATTTAAGACATCACAACGGCATTGAAGTCTCTCCATTGCAAAATGCTTAAAACAAAAATTGATCAAAGGTTTGGCAGCTTCCGCTACAATTCCCTTCCCCCATTGCTCTTCTGCAATCACATAAGCAAGCTCATAAGTTCGATTCTTAGGATTAGCTGGAATTAATCCTACTGTTCCAATCACACGTTGTTTCGGATCATCTTTTAAAATAATCGCCATCGGCTCCGGCGCGCCAACGTTATAAGACTCAAGTGCATAGGTAATAAATTTTTGAGTATCTTCTAACGACTGATGGGCTTCCCATGTTACATAACGGGCCACTGTAGGATTCTTGCAGTACTCAAAAATATCATTGATATCTTTCGGTGTGACTTTTCTAATAAGTAAGCGAGGAGTTTCAAATGAATCGACAGGAAATGGAATGAACTCTTCCAGTAAAGGAAAGCTCTTCACGGCCTGCTTAAAGAATTCTTCCAGCTCCGGTGTAAAAGCATTAAGCCTATTACAATCAATATCCAGCTCGGCCACATACTTGCCTTTCATATCAGCAATCGGAACCACAAGCTCTGATCTCGTTTTCAAACTACAAGCAATGTGAGTTGCATCTTGGGTTACATCGGCGACATTTACCGTACGCTCTTCACGCAAGGCCATTCCACAAAAACCACGGTCAATTGAAATGCGAGTGTGCTCAGTTTCTTCACCAACAAACGGTCCTAAAACTAAGTCAGTAGAATCTAAATTTTCCAGATAGCTTTCTTTGTAATAAATTCCAATCCAGTCACACACTTGAGGTTGTTGTGACTTAAGCTTCTCTAACCATTCCTGAACTTTTGCGAAATAGATCTTCATATTTTATTTTGCCGAAAAAAGAACTTCATTAAAAATAGTTTTCAAGTGATCGAAGTACGGCTTTCTGTATTTTTCAATCTCATGATGAATTTCATGGTAAGCACCATCAAACACTTTCAACTGGAACGACTTATCCACATTCGTAAAGTACTCAATCAAATCCTTACTTCCAACAATCTGATCCCCACTTCCTACCGAAACATAGCTTGGGCATTTCGAACGCAATGGTCTTGAGAAAGTCGCCTTTGACGTTTTCATAAGTTCTAAAATTAATTTTGATTCAAGCTTAATGGCATTAAGCGGATCATTAACATACTCTTCTCTGATTCTTGGATCGTGAGACAGGTAATTCAAATCAACCAATCCTTTTAAAGGAATTGAATATGGAATCTCACTGGTCATATTAAAAAATCCTGTCGGAAGAATTTTAACAAGAGTTCCTAAAAATCCGGCCGCTCCAACAGGAGGAGCATTCACAATGAATCTTTCTGGGTAATTATTTTCATCAACGTAATTTTGAATGAATGAGCAGCTAATTAAAGCCCCCATCGAGTGACCGAAAAGCACGTATCTTTCCATACGATATTTTTCTTTCAGGAATTTCGTGATCTCACGAAGGTCTTCCATATAAAGCGCAAAATCCTCGATATAAGCTTTTCTGCCCGTACTTCTTCCATGGCCTCTCAAATCATATTGAAAGATGTTAAAGTCGTGTCCAAAGAGTTCTGGTATGTATTTATGTCTTTCAAGGTGCTCACCGATTCCGTGAGTAGCGATAATCCAAACCGGGCTTCCCGATTCCTTAACTTGAGTGTAGAGCTCAGCTCCGTCGCGCATCTTTATAAATTTCTTATCCATGAACATAGCTTTTATCCTGTAAAGAGGTGCCATAATTCTACAATAAGAGCTAAATAAAAAACAGCCTCAATTGAGGCCGTTTTTAGATACTTTGAATATATTTTTGAAAGCTGATTACTTATTTAGTAAGCGACACTCTTTACCTTTGTAAGAATACTCTTCTACGTCACTTAAATTAACAACTTCGATTCCTTTTTGCTTAAGCGTCTTAAGAAGGGTTTCTACTGTATCAACCGAACGAGCGTGGATATCGTGCATTAAAACTACACCACCACCCATTGGATGAGAGATTGTGTACTTGTCTTTCTTTGATTTCCCAGAAAATCTTCCTTTCACCATGTTATAAGCTGTTCCACCTTCAACATTTGAAATGATGTTAGCAATAACATCTTTTTGATCCATTGGCTTCAACCAGTCTAGAGAATCGATATCCCAGAATGCGAAGTTAATACAGTTGTCACCAAAAAGCTCTTGAGACACTTCTTTCATAACATTGAAGTGGTGGTAAGAAAGAGACCCTGATCCATAAGCTCCGTAAGGAAAACGGTAGTAGATTTCTCTACTAGGAGCATTCACTTCCTCCATAACTTTCGCCACTTTTAGAATAGAATCTTTCAACCCTGCTCTGTATTGAGACTCAGTTTTATTGTTGTTGTTATCATGGTCATGGTGATGGCTGGCGATTGTATGGCCTTCCATTGCAACACGCTTAATAAGTGGCATGTTTTTATCTGTGAATTTTTCTGAAAGCATGAAAAAAGTTGCCTTCACGTTATACTTCTTCAAGATGTCTAATAATCTTGGAGTCTGAACTGCATCTGGGCCATCATCAAAAGTTAAAACAATTCTTTTTGTTCCAAGTAATGACTTAGATTTGTACTGATCAAATCCAGTGTCTTGTCCTGGTCTATAAACTTTTCCGTCTTCAGGAAATTGCTTATCGCCAATTTCTACCTGAGCGAAAGTTAGTGATGACATTATCATCGTTGTAAGCAGGACCATTTTTGAAGTTAATTTCATTAGAGACTCCATATTATTAATTACACATTTTTTCGAATTCGTTATTTACTTTATTGGCCAACATTTTAATCATCAGCCAGTTGCGATCTTGTGGATCATCTGCCACTTTAAAGCGGCAAAGGTGGAATAAGGCGCGAGAAGCGTTTGCCCCTAAGCTCATATTTCTTAAATTCTCCAATACGCTAATAACTGTATTGGCATCGTTATTAGGATTAGCAAAGATGTCTTCCACTTCACTAGCAAGAAGAATTTTATCAGTTGAATTACTTTTTCTAGAAAGGCGAACCAAAGCGTCTGCCCTAGCTTGTCCTTTAAGATTCTGAGTCACTTTAATTAACTCATCTGTTTTTACACTTTCACTGTCGAATTCACGGATAATATCCAGTGCTTCAACTGAAAGCATATCTGAACCTGACGTTGCAAGTTCTTTCATTAGATCCCAGTCCACTTCAGACTTAAGTGATCCGTCTTTTCTAAGACTTTCTTTCATGATTTTTAAGTTACGGTTCAAGAGAATGTGGGCCGGCGTTTTTTGATCATCAAAATACGCGTCGTTTTCGCCCCTAGTTTCCATTCCACAGAAATCTTTCTTTAAGCAAGAAAAGATATCCGGAACATTAGACTGTGCTGTTTTGAAATACGTTTTAGCATTTGTGCTTGTCACAAGAGCTTCTGGAGTGAGTGAGTAGTTATTAATTTGCTTCCACTCATCTCCAGATGTGTTTTTAGCGCTTAAATTCTTAGCGATCTTCTCATAGTCTGCGGCCACGATCTCTTCAGGAGATTTCATTGGCGCTGCGGATGTTGCTGCAGAAGAGACTTCTGGAGCTGTAAACGAAGAGCGCGGTGAAAAATTCCACCACGCTCCTGCTACTACTATGACAAATAAAATGGGTAATAATACTTTTTTCATTTTTTACTTAGATAAAACTGCGTTTAATGCTGTGTTATTATTTGTACCGTTTTGAACGTTTCCTACAACTTCTTTAAAAGCTGCAGCTACGTCACTATCAAGCTTGAAATCCCCAACCATATCAACTGATAAAACACCGTTGAAAGCTAGGATCTTATTAAGATTTCTTTCGAATCCTTTATCGTGTCCTTTATATGGAGAGCTTGAATCAGCAAAACGACAAGTTTTAGTGATTGATCCTGAGTTATATTGTCCTGCCCATACACCACGGATTAGGTCAGTGTAGCTAAGTTCTTTTTGAGCTTTCTTCTTTTTACCGAATAATCCACCTTTTTTACCGTTCATTAGACATTCGTAGTCTGTCACGTTTCTGTAAACTGGGTTAAATCCTTTCATTAAGTGAGAAATTCCGTATTGAAGAGTTTGTTCAACACTTTCATATTTTTTCTGAGCTAGGAAATCATCAAAGTGCCATCTGATACTAACTTGCATGATCGAAAGATCTGAACCATCACCACCACGGATGATTTGAGTTAACTTGTTCGTCTTAAGATCTTCACAATTAGGAAAGAATGGAGTTTCTGTCTTGAAGTACTGGTTAAAGATATTGTAGTTTGTTTCGCTTCCTTTTTTAACAAGCTCACCGCTGTTAGCAGCAGAGTTACATACGTCTCCATCAACACCACGGTATTGAATGTAAAGACCTTCTTGCATAGGAACAGTAAGTGCCATAGTAAGAACTGCGTAATAAGCTTTCATGTCACCAGCTTCACGGTATTGAGATGCTTGTTTATTAGCTTCTTTTAAGATCAAGCGAACAAGCTCAGTTCCGTATGCGTTTTTAGTCGCAGCGTCTGATTGGTCACGATACACAGGTCCAGAAACTGTTACAGCTGGATTGATTGTGTACATCATTCTGTCTAGAGATGAGTTTCTTTCTGCAGACATTGCAGAAGCAGATAAAAGCGCAAGCGTAGCAATAGTACCCAAAATTGTCTTTGTCATAATTGGCCCCCCAAATATAGTTAAGTAGTGAAGCTCTTCTCCCAATTAAATTTTTGTTTAACAATGGGTCGTGTATTTTTTTCTAGGCTGTAAGTTTTTCAGGCAATCAGCTTTTAGGGTTGAAAAAAACTCAGATAAGACTAAAAGGGGGTCACTTTCAATCACATCTCAAAACCAACAACGGGGGAAATAATGAGAAAACACATCGCTCCACTTATGATCTTGTCAGTCATGGCAATTTCACCAATGATGCTGTCTAAAGCATTCGCACAAGACGACTTTAACACTGATAACAACAAGGCATTAGATCTTGCTGGTGACGTAGGTGTAGAAACTGCAGAAGGAACTACTCCAGTAATGATGTCTGAAGCAAACGTTCTATATGTTGCTACAAACGGATTAAGAGTTCGTTCAACTCCAGAAGACGCTGGGAAGACTTTAGGTCTTTTAAGCTTAAACGAAAAAGTTCGTTTAGTGACTGGTGAACTTGTTAACGGTAAATACGTTGAAGTTGAAATCCTAAAAACTGTTAACCCAATGACGAAGTCTGAAAAGTACTACGTTGTTCGCGAATTCCTTGCTAACAAAGAAGTAGATTACAAAGAATTCACAGGGAAATATTTCGTAGTAGTAAACGTTGCAACTGAAACTCTTCGCGTATACGAAAGAGCATGTCTTGATAACTCTTGCCCAAGCAAGATGATTATGGAAACTGAAGTTGTAGTTGGTGAAGACGTAAACCTTCCAAAAGAAGATAAAGGTAAGGGTCGTTCGATCCTTGGATCATACCGCGTAACTGGATGGGCGAAGTTCTATCAAGATGCTGGTGGACATTACCCTGCATGGTACAGAGATGGATACCCAGGACTTCCAGAAGTGGGAGCGGGATTCAACAAGTGGTTTAAAAATAAATTCATGCCTCTTGATGCTGAAGGAAATGCTGAAGGAAAAATGAGAGGAGCTTTCGGTTGGTACGCTGCTTTCGTAGCACCAAACCCATACGGACAATGGACTCACGGGACTATTGGTTGGGGTGAAGATAAAGACGAATACATCAAGAAAACGAAGAAGTTTGTTACGAACGTAGTTTCAAACCCAAGATCTTCTGGATGTACAAGAAACAACAACGAAGCTATCGCATTCATCAGACAGCTTGTTGAAACAGGGACTCCGATCGTTAAAGTTTACGCAAAAGAAGCTTTATTAGATCCATCTCTTTCAGGATACAACGGTAACAAGCAGTGGCAGTATATCTTAACTAAGAAAGCTGGTCAGAGATCTGACCGTGCTGAAGTACTAGCTTCACTTGGAGTTAGCGGTTCAGAAGCTGATATGTACTGGGCAGCAAAGAGAAACGGTAACGATATGATCGTTGATCCAAAGAGTCCACTTAACCAGATTCTTGAAGTTGGTACATACCAATTAGACTCAGTTCCTACTCCAATTGCTTATACTCCAGGTGAAAAAATGGGGAAAATTAAGGCATCAGTTGGTCGTAAAGGAAACGTTTATGGGATTGATACTAAAGACATGTCAGCTGGTGTTTACTATGTAGACGCTGGGATTTTAGACGGATACCACCACCCGAAAGTGAAACTTGATTTCTCTGGTTTCGAAGATGAAGAGACTCCTCCGTGGATGGACATCAAGAACTTAAACAGATAATTAGCTTTAAAATTTCATAGACACTTTAAGGGCCCCTTTACGAAGGGGCCTTTTTTTATTAGACTTGAGTCTAAACTACTCGGACGAATGTTCGAATAAGGATGCACTCATGACAACGAATTTCCCAAAGACGCCCTCGTACGACCTTCTTCACTCCCTTACATTCTGTGTTTTCGATCTTGAAACAACTGGCGGAAATCATCAGCACGATAAGATTATCGAGATTGGTTTAATCAAAATTAAAGAACTAAAGATTGTCGATCAGAAAAGCTTCCTGATTAAGCCTGATATGCATATCCCGGAATTTATCCAGAAATTAACCAGCATTAAAGACGCTGACGTGACGGATGCCCCTCTCATTGAAGAGGTTATGGATGAGATTTTAGAGTTTATGGGAGACGCCATCCTGGTGGCCCATAATACGTCATTTGACGTGCCTTTCTTCAATTCCGTCCTAAGACGTATGGATCGCCCGGAACTGACTAATAAGTCCATTTGCACGTATCTGATGACCAAATACATGATCCCTAACCTTCTGAGTTCGAACTTGAACTACATGAGTAAGATCTTCGACCTTCAACACCAGAAGGCCCATAGAGCGCTAGACGATGCGATGGCGTCGGCAGAACTACTACTTAAGTACCTTTCAATCTTCATTCATAAGAAAATTTCAAAGGTAAACAGCCTTTATTATCCAAAAAATAAGTTTGAATTAGATAGAATCAACTTCAAAAAAGATATGCCTCTCGATGCGATTATCGAGCAGATCACGACTTTAACTTCACCTTTTTTAGTCACTCTAAAAGGTCTTGAAGGAGTGGTGCTTTTTTCAATGCCTTCTCATGGAACGGCCGAAGAAATGAAGTATATCGCTGAAAAAATCAGATCGATCCCTTATGAGATTTTAACACTGAAACTGGTTGGCCCTTATTTTCAAGGTCTGATTGAGATGTCTTCGTACTTCTCAAAGATCAGTGCTCCTCTTGAAATTGAAACGATTAAAAAGTTATGTGAGTTCAATGGAATGGATGAAACGCTCATCGACCATCACAATATGGATGAAATGCCTTCGGACTTCATCGTTTTAAATCACTTGATTCCTGAGCAGTATGTAATCTTCCCTTTAAAGTCACTTCACCAGAAGCTTGAGCTGGTATTTCGCTACCCTACTCACCAAAATAAGCTGGTTCAATACATCAACTCTAAAAGTGCTCGTATGGGCCAAGGGAAGATGAAAAAAGATCACCTTAACCCAATGATTAACAATTTTCTGGTTCAGTACTTAAAGACCAAGAGAGACTTCCTGATGATTGATCGTCAGGCAGCTAAGATTGCGAATCCGGATTTAAAAGATCCTATCGAGACGTTTATGGCAGAAAATCCAAATGCCTACGACTTCCCTCATTTATATCTTTAATTAAGAACGATAAATTAAGCGGATTTCTTGTTTCAAGAAATTGATTTCGAGTTTTTCGAAGATAAGTAAGTGTTGAATCAGTTTTGATTGAGCGATCTTATCTTCATATTCGAATTCATCATCAAGCTTTAAAATGATCTGATTTGAAAATTCTAAAACTTCTCCTGATAAAACCCCATGCTGGCTCATTGTCACAAGACGATGGTGAGCAAAGGCCGTCATCAATTCACTACAAAGAAGGTAGAGAATCATCGACATAATGGAAGCATTAATCTGATGAGAAAAATTCTCCAAAGTCGGTGAATACTTCATCTCTAATCTTAAATTCGATTCAATCATTCTAAAGCGCAGAAGATTAATGGCCTGATCAAGTGAGCCCTTAATTGAAACTCGAGAGTTGGCCGTCGGAGAAAACTTGGAGAATCCTAAGAAAATCTCAACCAGTTCCTTACATCTTTTTGCTCCACTTTTCATATCTTCTAAATCTGAAAGAGCATCTGGAGACCAGTCATCTTCCAATGATAAAAGTGATAGTGCCGCCAAGATACCTGCAAGAGGGTTATTTAACTCGTGAGCGATTGAGCTTGAAATAATTCCCAGGTCATCTACACCTGAAGATTTCTTCGAAACCTTCTCTCCTGTTTTTTGGATTTGATCTTTTTCGGAAGTATAAAAAACGAAATAAGAAACCTGGATCAGATTGATAGGAAAATCTATTCGTCTGATTTTGTAATAGTTCTGATAAATCTCAGCGCTATCATGATCTTTAAAACGCAGACATTCTTTTGGAAGAATTCCAATTTTAGCAAAAGATTCATTGTAGATTAACAAATCTCCCAGACTTGAAATAATCGACATTGGGTACGGGATTTTAGAAAAGATCTTTTTCCAGAAATCAATTTCACCGTCACTCTTAACTAGCTTCTGATCAAGAATTTGAAGGGTGCGCAGGCAAGTAGTCAGAAGTAAATCGACAAACTCAGCGTCTTTTTTCACGTCAAAATTTTTAAACTTTAGATATAAATAATAATCTTCCAATGGAAGCTTAAAAATTAAAACGTTTTCATCTACCGGATAATCGTCATCTGATAAATTCTCAGACTTAAGTAACATGACGTTTTGGATCTCAGAGTTCTTTTTTAAAAAACTTTTAAAATGAGTATTCCAGTTATCAGCTGACTCTTCTTGCAAAAGAAGCATCTCTAACTCTAATAATGATTCAAAAACTTTTTTTGACTCTACTTCATTGGCCTTAAGACTTAACTCTTCCAGATAGCTTTTAATGACTTCATAAAATCTTTCACTTTCTTTTAAGCGCTCTTGAATCTGCAGATGTTTTTCTGCCCAGAAGAACTTATCAATAAAATGAGCAATCTCTTCGTATGAACTAAAGTTAATGGCCGAAGAAGCAAGGTTGTCTCCACTTTCAAGAGAAGGAAGAACAATCATCTTATTTTTGAAACGGCTGACTTTTCGAAGGTTCCTTTTTTCCATGAAAAAAAGTACCGGTGTAAAATCATCGATATCTTGAGCATTGCTTGAGAATTTAATTTTTTCTTCTTGAAGGACGCGGACCAAAAGCTCAGATTGATCCTTTGCAATTAAGTTAGGATCAACCACGAATTGAATTTTGGTTTTTGACTTAGACTTCATCTGATTTTACTTTTCTCTTACCATCATGAAAATGGATGTTAAGTGAAGCCGACTTAGGAAGTTTATCGAAATCGGCAGTAGAGCCTACAACATGGCCCTTATCTGTTTCCAGATACCCATAGCCTCTCTCCAGTACATTTTTTGGATTAAGTGCTTTTAAAACGTCATGAGACTTTTCAATCTGATGGCGCCAGTCTTTGATTTTCTCTTTTATGATCTGTTGCATGCGTAAAAGGTTTTCATCGAGCTCTAAGTAAAACTGGTGAATGTTAGTTAATTCATGCAATCGTCTTTGAATGTCACAACGAGAAAGTCTTCTCTGAAGTGATGCCAGGTTCTTTAAAATAATATTTAAAATAGTATGAGGGTGGGCATTTTTTAATCTATTCTCAAAACGGCTCATCCTGATCGTCATAACATTCTTTAAACGACCTTTAAGCGTCACCATCTTCTCTTTAATCATCGTTTGAGAACTCGTCACCAGCTCAGCTGCTGCTGAAGGAGTTTCTGCACGCAGGTCGGCCACAAAGTCTGAGATAGAAAAATCCACTTCATGTCCAATGGCGCTGATAGTAGGAATTGGACAGTTGAAAATATCGTAAGCAAGTCCTTCATCATTGAAGGCCCATAGATCTTCTAAACTTCCACCACCACGGGCGATAACGATCAGGTCAATCTTCTGTGCTGGTTCAGCTTCTAGAGAGTATTTAATAACATTGTGAAGTGCTGATCTGATTGATCTTGGAGCATCTGCCCCTTGAACAACGGCAGGGATCACAAGCAGGTCCATCCAAATTGAACGGCGCTTATAAATATTAATGAAATCCTGAAGAGCGGCCCCTCTTTGAGCTGTAATGATCGCTACACGTTTAGGCATAGCGGGAATTGGCTTTTTTCTATCAATATCAAAAAGACCTTCGCTCGCTAGTTTTCTTTTTAATTTTTCAAACTGCTCTTTTAAATCACCCACACCAACTGGAACGATTCTTTTAACGATGACCTGGAAAGTTCCGCGTTTTGGATAAACACTAATGTCTCCGACGACGATAACTTTCGATCCATCTTTAATGGTTTTCATTAAAGGGTTTCTAAGAGCGTCCATTTTAAAAAGGGCAGCACTTAAAGATGAGTCTTTATCTGAAAGAGTAAAATACCAGTGGCCTGCTGATGAAAGAGACAGGTTACTAATCTCCCCTTCAATTGAAACATTGGTGAATTCTGATTCCAGTAAATTTTTGATTTGTCCCACGATTTGGGTGACATTTTTAACTTCTAAGCTCATTGGGAATGATTATCGCCAGTTTTTAAGCATGTGTCTAAAGTTTAAACGCATTTAAAACCCCTTTTTTAGAGGGAAATTAGTTAATTTCAGGTATTGGAAGCTGGCCTTTATATTGCTTCATGTTGCATATGAAAACTTTCATTTTTACAGCTTTATCGATTATGGCCTTCCAGAGCTATGCACAGTCCACAAATCAGGACTTCTGTAAGGATTATGTCGCTGATCAAAAAAGAATTGAGAAAGTTAAAAAGTACGGCTGGGTCGATATGGTTTACGACCGAGTTAATAAAGAAATGATTCAATCCAGTGGGGACAACAAGAAGTATCTTTTTGGTTGCCTTGATTTAAGCTGGAAGACTGCTCTCTATGAAAATTTATGTAAAGGCCAGAATATTAAAATCAATCTTCCGAAAGTCGTTTATTTTTATTTTGATGGCTATGGAAACTATGTACCAGAAAAGGCAAAAAATAAACTGAATGCAGTCAACGTTATTGGTAATGAACCGTCAGGTTTAGTTCCTACAGGTATAAATGTTCTTGAATGGGCCAGAGATTATCTCAATGATAATGCCGCCAACTATCGTCTAGATGACGAAAATGGAAAAAGTATTAGAAAAGCTGAAAAGGTATATAGCTGGAAGAGAGATATTGAATTCTATTATTATAGTGGAAGTGGGACAGATGGGTATACAGGTATAGATAATGCAAAGGCCTGTTACACTCAAATCCAAAAAGACTTAAAAGCTGTCAATGAAGCTTATCCTGATTTGAGAATGCCAAAAACATTAGTTTCTGGATATAGCAATGGAGGAGTTGATGCTATCAACTTTACAAATTTCTTCACTGGAAAATCCAATCTTTTTATTGATTCACTCATCACTCTGGACCCAGTACCGAAAGCACATACATTCATCAAAAATAAAATCATGTCTACTGAATCAGTTTTTCAAATTAAAAATAAAGAAAATATTGGCAAGTCATTTAACTTTTATCAGACGTCTAAGAATAAAACGCTGGCCAATGTAATGGAAATTCACGGAAGTAAAGTTGATGGCGTTGATAACGAATTTCTTGAAGATGAGTATTATATTGATCACGTCTACATAACCCAAAGTCGTAAGTTTAATGCGACCTTGCACAGTGAACTTTTAAGACTTATGGATTAACGACTTTATCCACTGAATTCTTACAATTTAAACTAAGATTTTTTCTGTTAGCTAAAAGGCACTCAAATAAAGCGGCCTGACCAGTCATGGCCTTTGTACAAAGCTTCTTCACATCACCTTTACAGTTATTGTGGAAAGCGCGGGCATTGTCTTCAGCTCCAAAAATAAGCTTTCGGCACTCACCTGTTAATTTTTCTTTATTGATTCTCACACAACTTGCGACTTCTTCCTGTGTGAGTTTTTCAGAACATAATTTACGGACATCTTCAGCGCATACGTTCGGTTTAGCAATTTGAGCGTATACGCTGCTCGATGATAATGAAATAAGTAATAAAACGGTCTTCATAGTATCTTGTTAAATCCTTAGAACTTTAAATTCTTGATCAGGCCGATGTTCTTTAAGTAATTAATCGCCTGAGTCACCTGCCAGTCTTCACCTGGAGCAATCTTTGTCGCACCATCGTCATCTTCTTCTACCACAGCAACTTTTTCTTTTACAGGATTTTTTCCGGCAACTCTTTTCTTTTCTCTCGTCGCTCTGAATCTTTCTGTGCGCTCAATGCGCTCTTTTAACTCAGACTCTTCACGAGCTTTCTTTTCTTCAGCTGTTTCAATTGTGGCAGTTAAGTGATTCTTTAAGTCTTTTTCTCTAATGAAGCTCGACTCTTTTTTATTGTTATCGTACCACTCGCCTTCAGCTTCCCCGATTGTGACATCAGGAATGATTCCTACGGCCTGGATCTTTCTGTTTGCCGGAGTCATGTACTGAGCGATTGTTAACTTCACTCCAGACGTATCATCGATTTTAGCAACTGACTGAACAGAGCCTTTTCCGAATGACTGAGTCCCCATGATGATCGCGCGTTTTGAGTCTTGTAGAGCACCAGAAACAATCTCACTTGCTGAAGCTGATGAGCCGTTGATTAGTACTACTAGAGGAATATCTAGTTCTTTATATCCTGTCTTTTTCACATAACGAATTTCTTTATTTTTTGGATCGCGGCCTTCAGTTGAAACAACGATTCCATCTTTTAAGAAGATTGAAGAAACATCTACTGCTTCATCAAGTAGTCCACCTGGATTTGATCTTAAATCCAAGATCACTCCTTTTAGACCAGTCTTCTTTGAAGACTCTCTCATTTTTTTAAGAGCATCAATAATGTACTCAGCAGATTTTTTCTGGAACTGAGTTAAACGAACATAAGCAAAACCATCTTTTAGTAGTTCATACTTAACTGGTTTAAGATAAACGATTTCGCGAGTTAGTTCGAAGTTCTTAATTCCATCAACTCCTTCTCTTACAACTCCAAGAATGATCTTTGATTTCATTTTTCCACGAAGTTTATCGATTGCTTGCTGAAGAGTTGATCCCACCATTGATTCATGGTTGATTTCTACAACTTTATCACCCGCTTTGATCCCTGCTTTGAAAGCTGGAGAATCTTCAATCGGAGTGATGATCACGAGAACACCGTCTTTTTGAGTGACTTCAATCCCAAGACCGCCAAACTCTCCAGATGTTTCTTCCTGCATTTTCGAGAAGACTTCACTATCAAGGTAAGCTGAATGGGGATCCAGTGTGTTCATCATTCCATTAATGGCACCTTCGATAAGTTTATCAGTGCTCACTTCACGGTAATATTGTGATTCGATAAGATAGAGAACCTTATTGAATAATTCTAGTTTTTCATAACGTGATTTTTTTTGTGCTTCTTCAGTTTGGGCCGGCGTTTGCGGGGCAGCTGCAATAACCACAGCTGAAACAGACAACGTACCAAGCAAGAGACCTACAAGTACTCTCTTCATATTCTACTCCTTCCTTAGGATAGATTTGCTTAATTAGACGACGCCGCTCTCGACTTCTTGTCTAGTAGCAAATATGTATTTTGCGCTAAATTATTTTTTCTAACTTCAAAATAGATTCTTCCTTCACCCAGACCATTGTTTGATCTTGGATTAGTGTGACCCACCACCTGGAATTCTTTGACTGCGTCGCCGTTTTTAACAGCATAATCAAACTGCCCCAGTAGAACCGTTCTCGTATCATTTCCGTGATCAATCATTAATACGTTACCGTAATTAGCGAGAGCTCCCGTATAAACAACTTTTCCGCCTCTAGGAGCGCGGATTTCATTTTTTCCATGGAAATTATAAGTCACACCTTTTTTCTGGTATTCCATGTTCTGGTAACTCGCAATAGGAGCTCGGAACTGGTCTTCAGAAAGTGGCTGTGACGGAATCTTTATTTCTTCAGTAATCTGCACAGGAGCAAGCTTTTCACGGGCCTTCTCACGTTGAACTGATTTCTGATTCATTGCTAATTTATTTTTTTCTTCATCAAGGCGGATTCTAGCGTCTTCAGAACTCTTCGTTTGAGAATTTAATGATTCTCTTAGAGTTCTCTTTCTTTCTTCAAGCTCACCCATAACAGATAAAAGTTCTTTTTCTGTATCCATCGATTCTTGAAGTTTAGCGTAGAGAGAATCAACATTTCCCTGAAGGTCTTTGTTGGAGCTCATCATCCCGTTTAAATCAACGAGTTTCTTTTGAAGTCCCTCAATCATGATCTTTCTGGCAAGCATGTCCGATGATCTTTCCGTATTTTCTAATTTATTTAAAAGCACACCCATTAAAAGAGATTTTGTCTGAGCGTAACTCTTCTTTAATGTTTCGCTGTCAAAGTCCGCATTTCTTCTGGCAGAAGCTAATCTCTCTTCGATTTTTGCACGTTCTTCAGCAAGTTGAAGATACTTTTTATTATTCATCCCCAAAGTCACTTCAACATTGGCCACTTCTTTTGTGAGTCTTTGAATGTCTTTAGTTTGATCCTGGAGCTTGCGCTTCATCTGGAAAACGTTGATTTTATCATCGCTCTCAGCTCTGGCATTAGGAACTTCAACAGCAGATTGCGCAGCAACAGCACTTGTAAGAATGAATAGAGGAATGATAATCATTCTTTTGAAGGTCATGATTAGTGGCTCTCCCAATAGTAGCTTTTTGCGTGCAGAAAAATTCCAACTACAAAAATCCCCAGGGCAACTAATAAATTTATAAATTGCGGCATCCCTAAAACGAATGTCACTGCAACTGATAGGATAAAAATAAGAGTCAGACCGTTTAAGGCCATCTTCAATCCAACTTTTCTCTTTCTTTGGTAATTTTCCAGAAGATATGAAGCTTCAGCGATTTTCACTCTTACAGATAAAAGTGAGATCACCCAGAAAATAAAGACGATGAATAGATATAATGAATATCCCCATGTCTTAATCACAGCGATAAACTGAGCACGTTTATCTGTAATCTGATCATTAGTTTTGATCGCACCAAGAGTGATATTCCCTTCTCCCACTAAGTGAGTAAGATAATCGCGAACCAGCTCTTGAGCACGAGGCTTTAATTCTTTTGTGTAAATAACTTTTAAACCAGCATAGTTTAAATCCAGGCTTGAGTCCGTTACATCAACTTGCATTGAACCTAAAACGTTTTTCACTTCTTCTTTAATTTGAGTTTCAGATAAAATCTCAACTTTATACACACCAGGTAGCTGACTCATCTGTCTTGCGACATTTTGGTAGGACTCACTTGAAGCAACAAGCGCGTAAAAGTAATCCCCTGCTTTGTTCTCAGGAATCATTTTCGTGAATTGCTCTTCTAAATAATTTTTCTGGCCAATCGAAAACACTAAAGCAATCGAGAAGAAAAATAAGAAGAAACCACGAACAGGTGACTTAAATAGAATTTTAAAAAACTGTATTAGATAAAACATGCATTCCCCGAATACACTAAGCGTCCGTTGTCCAAGTGGATGATTCGTCCTGTGAAACTCTTAATAAGATCCTTATTGTGAGTTGCCCAGACAACCGTCAATCCTCTCTTTACGTTGTAAAGATTTAGAACGTCGAATAGTCTTCTTGTATTATCGATATCCAGTGAGCTTGTTGGCTCATCTGCAATTAAAACGTCGGGACGAGTTAGTAGCGCTCTGATGATAGCTACTTTTTGTTTCAGACCACCGTTGGCATCATTAATTTTTAAATGAAGACGGTCCTTGATTCCCAGGATCCGAGAAAGCTCGTTCATATCCTGGTTGAATTCTGCTTTTGAAGCGTATATTGACGAGTCGTAAGCAAATTGCAAATTCTCTTCACAAGTATATTTACCCATAAGGCGAAGGTCTTGAAAAACATTTGAAATAAAAAGATTCTTTTTCCCTGAGAAAAAATCAGGTCTAATAACTTTTCCTGAAGTAGGATTTTGTAATCCTGAAAGCACTTTTAGAAGTGTCGTCTTCCCTGCTCCGCTCGCCCCAGTAAGAAAAATAATTTCACCACGCTCAATTGTTAATTGAACATTTTTAAGTGCGAGAATTTCATCGAATTGAACCGAGACATCTTCACAATAAAAAATTGGACCTTTCTGTCCTTGTGGAGCTTTCATATTTTTTTGGTTCAGGTTTTTAGATTGATTAAGCATATCGACCATACTCCAAGTCTAACCCCAAGAATCGTCCTGATTCTCAGAGGAAACCCATACTAGGTTCCCTGCTTTAATTTTATCTTATATTTGGATTTTTAGATAGAAAATTGCAAAGTCGCCCAAACTGGTCGGATATTATTTATACGACTAGCTGTACGACCCATCAATCATCCCTGCCGAAAGCAATAATTCATAGGCCGAACTAGAGCAATAAACATTGGGAATGAAGTTGTTACTGTTAAAAAGCTTGGAAATAAGCGAATTTTCGACTTCTGCCAGGAGTTTAATCTCCCCATTTTCCATTGAAATCTTAACCGGGTCACGATCCAGGAGTACGTTTGATAATTGGGCCGAAGAATTCTTCGCGACGTTTTTAGGCGACTTAACAAACATAATTGATTTTTTCGGAATATCAGTGATAACCCAGTCTGCCGGTCCACCTTTCTTTTCTAAGAATTCTTTGATCTCAGCAGCTTTAGCATGGGCCTTTTTATAATACTTTTCTACGGCCCCAGGATCATCCTGAGAAAGCAGACGCGATTTAAATTCTTCACAACGAATCGCTTTTCCGCCCGTTCCTAAAAGAATAACTTTCGCCATATCTTTCATCTTCGGGTTTTTATCAAAGTCACCGTTTTGGAAATGCGTGTGAATGGCAGTCATGAAATAAGCATCATTGAAACTGTAGAATCCCATCGGATCTTTTGCGATCATATCCAGGAGTTCGCTGTATTTATAAAGCCAGCCTTTCTCCAGCATGTAAGCACAGATTCTCTCAGCGATTGAATCATACTTGGCCCCACGAGGAGAGCGCACAACTTGCGAGTACCATGAAAATCTCGACGTCAAAAAATCTTCAACACAGTAAAGAGCATTATGTCTGATCGTTAAAATATCGTGGTTATCAACACGTTTAATTTGGAAGTGATGAAGAAGATAGTCGCGGTCGTATGAACCGTAACTTAAACCTGTGTAATGGGCATCACGAAGCAGATAGTCCATACGGTCACAATCAACTTCAGAGTGCAGAATCTGATTCGCTAGAATCGACTCATCTACCCCTTTAACAAGATCTGAAATCTTCTGAGGAGAAATTCCATATTTTTTTAAAATATAAGTAATCCCACCTGGGTAGTCGGTATTTTTAATAATGTATGAACCAAGATTCTCATGATCGTCCGGAAGTTTTTTTCCGTTCTTTGCATTCGTCGTCTCACCATACTCGATATAAGCACCTTCAGTCGTGTGAGAGAACATGAATGTTCCAAGGTCATGCATAAGAGCGCCTAAACGTAAGCTCTTGTGAAAGATGGCCTCAGAAGTTAAGCACGAAGCATCCATTAATTCTTTTTCAGAAACCGCACGCCCGACAGACTCTAAAATTTTATGAGCGTTAAACATAACTCCAATCGAGTGATGAAAACGCGAGTGCTCTGCACCTGGAAAAACGTAACAAGAAAAACCAAGTTGCTTGATCCATCTTAGACGCTGATAAAAAGGTGAAGAGATGATTTCCCATTCAATTGGATTGAGTTTAATAAATCCATAGATAGGGTCATAAATGACGTGATTTTTTTGAGCTGGTGGGCTTGCTTGAGTTGGGACTTCCATGTTTCAACTTCTCTTCTAGAAAAAAAAAGGCCCGCACATCAATGTGCAGGCCTTCGATTAATTAATTAGTGTAGGTTCTTTTTGTTAAGAGCTTTCGTTTCTTTTTTCTTCTTCTTAACAGTGATCATTACTTTTTGTTGAATCAACTCAAGCATGATCTTCGCTTCTCTTCTTAGATCGTTATCATTTACGAAGCGATAAAAGTTCTCAATATCAATTGCAGTTCTAAAGTTTCTAGGCGTTTTTGGGCCTTCAACAACTGCTTCTGTTTCTGTATTTAGTGTAGACATATAGTATCCTCCGACATTTCCAATATTACTTTTTTAGTACTGCAATTACAACCAATTAAGTGCTTAAGCTTCCTTATCAAACTCTACTCCGTAAGAGTGAAGTTTGTTGTATAGAGTCTTAACTGTAATTCCAAGAACTTTAGCAGTCTTAGTCTTGTTTCCACCTAGGTTCTCAAGTGTTCCCATGATGTGACCTTTTTCTAATTCTTCTAGCGTTACGTGTTGGAAATCTGCTGCTTTTACTGCTACTGGAGCTACTACAACTTTGATCTCTTCAGCGTTCTGGATGTTTTGGTCCAGGTGAAGTTTTTCAATAATTGTCCCTTCTGCCAGAATAAATGCTCTTTCTACTACGTTTTGAAGTTCACGTACGTTTCCTGACCAGTTGAACTCTGTAAGGGCCTTGATAGCTCCTTGAGAGAAAGACTTTTGAAGTTCTTTTGACTTGTTCTGGTTAAGGAAGAAGTTCGCCATAACTTCGATGTCTTCTTTTCTATCTCTTAAAGCTGGTGCTTTAAGAACTACAGTACTTAGTGCGAAGTATAGTTCTTCTCTGAATTTTCCTTCACGTACCAGATCCATAAGATCTTTTGTTGAAGCAGAGATTAGTCTTACGTCTGACTTAAAGAATCCGTTTCCTTCTGCTTTAATTCCCATTTTGTTTGTTACAAAATGCATAAGTTTGTTTTGGATCGCTGGAGTCATTTTCTCAACAGAGTTGATGAAAAGTGATCCGAAGTTTGCAACTTCTAGCATTCCCATTTGCGATTCAGTTCCGAACATTTCACGGTCAAGAGCAGCTTCGTTCATTGTAGAACAGTCGATTGTTACGAATGCTCTATCACGACGGTGTGATCTGCAGTGAATACGACGAGCGATCATTTCTTTACCAGTTGCTGCTTCACCCATGATGAAAGAGTTGATCTCTTTATCAGCGATACGGTCAACTAGAGCAAGAAGGTCTTTCATAGCTTGAGATCTACCGATGATCTCTTTTTCAAGAATCTTAAATGAGTCTTGAATCTTTACTCCAGAGCGTGACTCTTGAAGTTCTTTTTCTTTTAGTTCAATTGTTCTTAACAATGTTTCGTTTAAGTTTTTAGCTGCAAGGTACATTTTCATGTTTTGGATTGGAGCTTTAAGGTCAGCTAAAATCGCCATTCCAAAAGTCATGTCTTCTCTAGAGAACTCACGAGAGTTATCTAGCATTTGACAGTGAATTGATCCGATAACAACACCGTCTGCTGAGATTGGAAGACAGATTTCTGCCTTAATTCCTAATCCTGCTTCTCTTGTGAAAACCGGGTCTCTTTCTACTGTATTTGAAAAGTATCCTCTTTTTGTTCTTGCGATATACCCTGGAGCTCCGATTCCTTTCTCAAGAGAAAGACCGTTTAAAGCAACGCGCCCATTTTCTGACATAAGTACCGATGATCCGTTATCGTGAATTTTGAAAACTTGTACTGTATGTACGTTCATATGAGCTTTGAAGAATGCACCAATTGATGAGAAGAAGTGTGATTCATCAAGGCTTAAAAATAGAGTTGAAGATAGAGTTTCTAGGTTTGCCTTGTTATTGATCATTGAGTTAGTCATTGTAAAACTCCTGGACAATTAAGTGTTAATTACTTCGTTGCGTTACTCAGTAAATAATACACTGCGTCTGAATTTTTTACAAGACTAAAACACTCGGGTGTCTAAAAATATTACCTATTCCATGTGATTTCTAGAAGTTATACCATCTAGGACTTATACAATTTCCGAATCCTGAGGTAATGGCCCCTAAAATCCCGCCGTCACGGTCCATTATGTAGATATTTTGGTCGATCTTCACACGTGATAAAACTCGCTGGCTAGTAAAGGCGATAAACTCCCCATCGTTGGAGTACGTTGGGTCTTCATTAGATCCAAAATCCTTCGTTAAGCGAGACAATCCCTGGCCATCGGCCGAAATTCTAAAGAGGTCAAAAGAGTTATCCAGCCATGAAGAAAAGACGATCTCTTTCCCGTCTGGTGAAAATCGTGGAGTGGCATTGAACTGACCAACAAAGCTGATTCTCTTTACATTAGATTCGGTCCCACGTGGGTCCATCGTGTAGATCATCGCTTTGCCAGGTCTATCAGAAAGAAACGTCATTAATGTTCCATCAGCACTGATTGAAGGGTCAACGTCAGCTGCGAAGTGGTTAGTGATTTTTCTTAGCTCTTTAGAGTCGATATCCATTTCATAAATTTCAGCATTTCCTGAAACTGTTAACGTAAGGGCGATTTTCTTTCCACCTGTTAAGAAGACGGCACCTGAGTTCACCCCTTCCTTATTAGATAAGATTGAAGCGCTCTTAGTTCTCATGTCCATCAAATAAAGATCGTTGTTTCTCTTTCCTTTGGCATTTGTGATCAGTGAGTAAACTAAGTATCTTCCATCAGCAGACATTGATGGCGACATAACAATCCCGCCGTGGCTTGTGATTTGACTTACGTTTTTACCGTCGAAATCCATCATGTAGATTTCTTTTACCGTTCTTCTTCCTCTAGTGTTTCTGTCTGAAACGAAAACAATTTTAGAAGTGAAGATTGAGTTCTTCCCTACGACCTGCTTATAAACTCCATTGGCCATCTCGTGACCGATGCGTCTGATTCCTGAGATAGAAGTCGTCGCAGAGTTGTTATAAATTTGTTTTTTAGTTTTGATATCTTCGAAAACAACTGTCACCTTCATGTTATCGCCAGCAGCTTTATCAACTGTAGCTGTCCCTAAGAAGCGCACACCTTTTTGGTTCCAGTAATCATAGTTTGTTGTCTGGCGGAAAGTTGTATTGTTAGGAGCTGCTTCAACCAGGAAGAATTTCTTTTGGTAGAAAGAGAAGTCATTTCTTAAAAGTTTTACTAATTCTGATGCCGCATTTTTTTGAGCAGCTGATAATCCACCACTTGTGTAAGCGTCCTGGATAACCATTTTATCTTTTTCAATTGTGGCCTCACCAACGGCAATCACAGAAAGAGTGTCGTCTTGAGCGAAGACTGAGAATTGAAAAAATAAAGCAAACATCAACATTAAACTTTTCATATAAACCTCTATAAAGGAAAACCTAATACAATATCACCGTTCATAGCACCCGTTCCGAAAGAATCCGAAACAGCTGGGAATGGAGCAGCGGCCTTAACGGCCTCAATAGCTCTTTCATCAAATTCTGGCTCACCACTCGACTGATAAATAGATGTGCGAGTGACGTCACCATTTTTATTAAGCCATACACGAACCCTACATTTTAAATTTCTATCGGCCAGGAAACTTGGAAGTTTCCAGTGTGGGCGTACGAAATCCGGAAGGCGTGATTTATAGGCCTGGTAGGCCGTTAGTTCTGCTGCCGATCCATCACCGTACATAGCAGAACCTTTACTCAACTTATTTCCTGAAAGAACTAAGTTCTTTAATGCCGACTCTTTCTCACCATACAGACCTTTATCAGCCTTTTGGGTTCCAGTAGATTCGACTTTCTTATTACCAATTGTTTTTAATTTACTTAAGAAGTTCTGACGTTTTTTAGCGGCCTGAGCTTCCTGGAAAGCTTCCGTATCGTCAGGAGTTTTATCCACGACTTTCGGTTCTTCTTTAGGTTCTTCTTTTGTTACAACTTTTTCAGCTTCTTTAACAATCTCAGTTTTTTCTTCTTTTTGTGCTTCCTCTACTCCGCTTGAAAGATTTTTTAATTCATTCAGGGTTTGAGTCGGCATTGCCACCATATCAACACGAACAGAAGCATGAATCAGCTCCAGGTTCTTTTCACGCTCTTCTCTTTGAAGATCGAAGGCCACCTTACCGCTGATTAGTGTACAGGCCACTAAAGCAACGTGAATGTATCCCGAACGTCTAAGATAGAAGTTGAAAACAGGATGATTGAATTTTGGTATTTCAAAAACTCTCATTATTTTTTATCTTCTGTCACTGTGACTAAAGCAATCTTGGTAATTCCACCGCGTTTTAGAAATGACATTAGCTTTGCTACTTTTCCGTAAGCTAAACCAAAGTCAGCACGTAAGAACACAGTGTCTGTTTTATTTTCTTTAAATTGTTTTTGGATTTCTGGAATAAGCTCACCGATTAACATCTTATCTTTTCCAAGATAGTAATCTTCAGACTTAGATAGAGATAGGATCACCTGAGTGGCATTTAAGTTAATTGGATTTACTTCTTTGGTCTTTGGAAGATCAAGCTTGATTCCGTTTAACATCATAGGGGCCGTTACCATGAAGATAACCAGGAGAACTAACATGACGTCGACAAGTGGTGTGACGTTGATGTCGGAAATAGCGCCTTTTTTCTTACCTGTACTGAATCCCATAAAATAATTCCTTAAAAAAACTTAGTACTTTGTGGACCGACTATTCAACGATTGATCTTTCCACAACGTTAATAAAGTCCTGTCCAAAACTTTCCATCTCAGAATTCATTTTATCGTTCACAGAGTTGAAATGGTTATAAAACCAAACCGCAGGAATAGCAGCTGCCAGACCTACTGCAGTTGCAACAAGTGCTTCAGCAATACCAGGAGCAACAGCGTCGATTGATCCACCACCGCCAGCAAGACCAGAGAAGGCATCAATGATCCCCCAAACTGTTCCGAATAATCCTACGAATGGAGAAACAGATCCGATTGAAGCTAAAGTAGGAAGTAGTTTACTTAGCTCATCATTAGTTTCGTTTGCACCTTTTTTAAGACCGCGCTCTAAAACTCCCATTCCAAAATTTTGAAAGTGGAAAGCAAGGCCGCTCTTTTGGTGTTGACCAGTATAAGCTTCTTTCATCTTCACTAATTCTTTATACCCATTTGTGTATAAAGCTTTGTATGGAGAAAAAGGCATCATCTCTGCTTTAAGCATTATTTCTTTTAGGTTTTCAGTTGTTGAGTAAACTTCAAAGAATTTCTTATTATTTTCTTCAACTTCAGCAAAAAGTTTTTTCTTCTTTAAGATGATGGCCCAAGAGTAAACAGACGAAGCAATTAAAAGTCCTAAGACAAATTTAACTACAAATCCTGAATGCCAAATGATGTTGAGAATATCTAATTTTGCGCCTTCCACAGTTACTCCTGATGAAATATTGACAATTTTTTTTATGCCTACTTATCATAGACAACTTTTGATGAAATTTTAAGTGAAATCAATCCCGATAGATATACTCTGGTTTCTTTCTCAGAGTGTATTGCAGATATCCGATGGCAAAAAAGACTAAAATGAAAACTGAGGCCGTACTAATTTTTTTCGACGCTGCCATTGGAGAATAAATCTCTCCCCACACTGGGTCTAAACCTAATAATGAGAATGCTGGCACAATAAAAGCTATCAAGAATACCGCAGGTAGAGTCCAATTTTTTCTTCTCCACTCTCCTGAATAAACAAGCAGAACGAAAAAGGCGTATAACTTAAGTGTAATCGTCTGCTCATAAACAAAAGTAGCAGCAGTAAAAAAATAAAAGAAAAGTGGAAGTAAGATCATACGCTTTAAACGCAGACTATCTTCACGCACGGGATAAAACACATCCAGGATAACTAAGAGAACATAATCGACAGCAAAAAAGACGAATGAGCCGATAATTGAAAGCAGTAAGCGGTCAATTTCAACAATCATCGTTCTGTTGAACTTTATTTCACCTAATCCAAGTAAAGCGATCACTAAAAATAATAACGTTACGATAACTTCAATTCTCGGGGCCTGAATACTATTTCGAAAATAGCTCTTTAAAGAAAAGATCTTTTTAGTTTTAAGATTCACAAACAGTGTCGCTAAGTAGAATACGGCCACTTTGGAGATAATAATAAGTCCCCACCCTCTATCGCTAATCCAGTCACCAATGGTTCTGATGTTGTGCTCAAGCAGGAGATGGAAAAAAGAGATCAGGGAAATAAGAATAAGGTGAAAACCCCAAAGAATGACATAAAAGGCAAAATACAAAATCATCTGCTTTCCCAGATTAGACTGGAGAAAATCGCGGACTGTATTGTAGTAACCGATGATGTTAGCTTTCATTAAAAGCGAGTTGGCTTAGGTTTTAACCAGTTCATCTGTAGCTCTGGCGACGGATAAATCTGATTGTACTTCTTATAAAGCGCATTGGTCTTCGTTAAGTTATCTATTTTATCAAGAAGAGTCAGATAAGTGTTCCACATCTTCATATCATTCTTTAGAAGTGTATCCATCTCTGTAGTCACTTCAAACTGCTCTTGAAAACTAAACCCTTTCACCAGTAAAACATTTGAATACTTCTTTAAATGATCAGCGATTAATTTTTTATCAAAAGGTTTTCCAGCAAAGTTTGATCCCATATAGGTTTCAAGCTCTTTAGAAGTTACGTAATTTTTGAAATACCCTTTTCTCGCACGAAGGAAGTCTTCAAAGAGAATCAATGAGATTTCTACTTTTGATAAATCCAGCGTTCTGATAAAAGGCAGGGATAAAATAAAGATATATTCTTTATCATTACTTGGTAGAGCAGCGTGAATCACATCGGGTGTATCCAGAAGCAAGATCTTGATCTTCTTTTCGTAAATTCCCTGTGCTTCTAATAAACTGATAAATGCTTTTTCAATATCAAAGTCAGGCTTATGAAAGTCCCACTTTAATGTCGTAGCATTCTTCACCAGCCATAACTCTGAAAACATATTCCAGAATACATCAGCAGGCGGAACATTATAGCGTTTCATATCCAGGAGTTTCTTTTTATCTAAAAGAACTCTTTTTTCTGTTTGTTTCTTCTGTAACTCACCTTCAAGGCCATCTTTTTTAATCAGGTCTTTAATTGATGAGAAATCAATCAACTCTTTCCCATCAGCAGCAGGTGTTTCTGCTTTTACTTCTGCTTTATGCTCTTGCGCCACAAGGCCAGTTGATAAAGTCAGTGCCATCAATGTTGAATAAACTAATTTTTTCATTGGTTCACCTTCGACTTACCTTGCGTGTATTGGTCGTACAGCCTTGCCCAGTAGTAAAGGTCAGTGATATCGAGTTCAAGTCCATCAAAAAATTTTGAGTACTCTTCTTCGAAACATTCATTTTTTTTGTCTGATAAATAGGCCGACATGATAAAGCCGTCATAAGGCCCGACCGTCACAAAGTTCCAGTTATTGTCGCCGTAAAGAAGAAATTCTTTTCCGTCTGCAGAAGTCTCTTTCAACACCTTAACGGGATGATTGCAACTAATCGTCGTCATTACTTGTGAAAAACGAGAAGCATTCTGGTGAACGTTCCCCATCATCTGGTTGAAGTATTTCACACTGACCAGCGTTTTTTTCATCGCTGTACTGCTCGCTGCCGTCGTGGCAGGAGGTGTGGTTTGAGCAAAAAGATTAAAACTAAAAATAAGCATCATGCTTAAAATTATTTTAGACATTATACCTTCCATCTAAACTGAATGGTCTCCCATTCATGACATTGTGGACAACGCCAGAATAAACTATCCGAGTTATATCCGCATTGGCGGCAATAGTGTTTTGCCAGTGTCTGATGAAGGTTTTGAAGAAGACCTTTTGTCTGCTCCAGCGCTTCATCTTTCTTTTGTAATTCAATTAATAATTTAATGTATTCAACTTTCATGACTTCAGATGAATTTTTATTGTTATCCATCCAGCCTTTTAAAATATCGAAAGCCTCGCCACTCATTCCCTGCTCTTTTAACAGACGCACTTTGGAAAGAACAACTGAAGCTGAAGAGATAAGATCTTTGTCATCCATTTCCAGGAAGTATTTTCTTAGCACTTCAAGACGGGCCTGGTAACTCTTCTTTAGTTCTTCATTGTTTGTTTTAAAGTCTTCAGCGATCGATACGAAAATAAAAGACGCATACATTGGATGCTCTTTTAAGATCTCAAGCAAAAGGAATTTTCCTTGCTCTAAATCACCACTAACTAAAAACAATTTCAGTCTTAAAATTTTAGCTGATACAGAAGGAGCAAATCTAAATGCATCTTCTAAATCTTCTTCGCACTTTTTAAAGTCGCCTTTTTCAAAGTGTTGTTTTGCTTTTTGAACCAGGATGTGTGAAATCGTTTCTGCTTGATTCTGCTGCCCAACTTTTGAAAGCATGATGCGACAGTTATAAGCTTGATCCCAGTCTTCTGTATCTTCGTAAATTCGACATAGGGCCTGGATAACTTCAGTTTGATCGCGGTTGATTTTTAAAACGTCGCGGTAAGTTTCAATCGCTTTATCAACGAATCCACCTTTATCAAAATCCACTGCCAGCTCTTTTAGAGCGCGCAGACGATGTGATTCAGAAATGCTTTCTCTAGCTATCAGTGATCTGTGGATACTGATGGCCTTTTCAATTTCACCGTTACTTCTAAATAGCCCACCTAATGCAAAGTAAGTTTCAATCGTTTCACGGTTAATATCCACTGCACTTAGGAATTCTTTAATCGCTAAATCTTTATTTCCGGAAATCAGGTACTGAGTCGCATTCAGGAAAATTTTCGACTGTGCTTCAAAAATAGAATTTCTGTAGCGCTTCGATAATTTGGCACCAGTCTCTTTTTCAATCAGATAATGATACACAAGCACGATCGTAATTAAGATCGCGACAACTGCTAGTAAATGTTCCTGCATCCAAGGGAGAACTGATTCCATTAATCTCTCAATTATTTAAACATCAAGCGAGGCTTAGTATTTGCCATTTCCGCCAGTGAATTAAAATTTAATTTGCTAACACTTTCTTCTAAAGACCCCATTAGATCCAAGAATCCCATTTTCTTTTTCTTATCAATAAACTTCAGTGCAAATTCATCTTTGATTTTTAAGTCAGTGTGAATTGCTCTTCCTGCTGTCCAAAGGCTTCCCATTGAATCAACCAGACCTGCTTCCATTGCTGACTCTCCAGAAAAGATTTGTCCTTGAGCAAGCTCAGTGATGTCACCTTTAATTTTTCCGGCACGTCTCTTCATGATGTCACCGATAAATTGTTTATGAACACCAGCAATCAACTTATCCATCATATCTTTTTCTTCAGGAGTTAGCGCGCGGGCAGGATTTCCTGCATCTTTGTATCTACCTGCTTTAACTGTTTGAGGAGAAACCTTAGCGAACTCGTAGAGTTTAGATAAATCCATAAACTCCATGATAACCCCGATCGATCCAGTCAGTGTTCCAGGGTTTGCCCAAATTTTTCTTGTTGCTGCACCAATATAGTATCCACCACTCGCTGCAATCGATCCGAATGAAGCATAGATTGGTTTCTTTTTATCGATACGTTGAATTTCTTCGTAAATTTCCTGAGTAGGGCCAACAGCTCCACCGGGAGAATCAATTCTTAAAATGATGGCCTGAAGTTGTTTGTCTTCTTCTGCATTTTGAAGCATTTCAATTGTGTCTTTAGAATCCATAATTACACCTTCAACGGTAATAACTCCGATGTGTGCTTTATTAGATTTTTTTTGAACCAATGAAGTTTCATTGAAAGCATTCATAGTGAAGTATGCGAAAACGACTAGAATGACGAAGAAAACGAAAACCATCGCAAATATGCCGAACAAGGCCTTAGTATTTTTAGAAGACGTCACAAAAACTCCATTTTTTGATCAAACCCATTAAATTATTCACCTCTATACTCTCAAAAACAAAGGCCCACGTAAACAAACTTTCCAAAAGCCCGACAATTGAGCTCAAGTTTTGTCACGATTCATCCGATGAACAGAAAGATCCGATAAGCTGGGTCAAGGGAGTATGTATGAAGAAAAAAATTGTTACGCTTTCTCTTCTGACTCTAGGAATTTGTTCTCTTGCCGTGGCAACAGAATACAAAAACCCAGAAGTTGGTTTTAAGAAGTACGCAGCACCTTCAAAAGAGATGAAGACTGCAGATTTTGGTGATCACTATAAGGTGGAAACTGGAATCGAAACGACTCGTCAGATCGCTTCGGAAGAAGAGTCTGATCGTGAGCCGTCATCTATTAAGGCAAAGGATAAGAAGAAATTCGAAGAACCTGCGCCGGAAGTTAAGGATGAAGCCGTTGAAGGGCCAAAACCTTGGATGTATCGAACAAACGAAAACAGCAGAAACTAATTATTGTTTTGAAAACTGCATCTCGAAGGCCTTCGATTTATCGATGTCCCAGAGATTCAGTTTTTCATATTCACTTTTTAGCTGACCGCATGCTGCCAGGATGTCGCCACCTTTTGTTGTTCTTGTCGTACAGACAAAACCACGCTTAAGGAGTGACTCCTGGAACCAGATGATTTTCGAGTTGCTCGGGCGTTTAAACTTCGAGTCCGGAAAATCATTGTATGGAATGATATTAATTTTCGATTTACTCTTTTCTAAAAGATCAGTAAGTCCGTCGATATCTTCCTGACGATCGTTAAGATCGGCAATCAAAATATATTCATACGTGATTCTTCTATAAGCTTTCAATGGAACTTTTTTAATTGCATTGAAAAGTCTCTCAAGGTCATAGGCCTTGTTAATCGGCATAAGCTCAGTTCTGATATCGTTGTGAGCAGCGTGCAGAGAAATGGCAATATTCACCGGTGGGAAATCCCACATTTTTTCAATCTGAGGAACTAGTCCTGAAGTCGATAAAGTGATCTTTCTTTGAGAAAGTCCAAGACCTTTATCTTCCATGAAAATGATTGTCGCTGATCTAACGTTATCGTAGTTATGAAGTGGTTCCCCTTGCCCCATATAGACGATGTTCGATAGTCTTTCACTGTCAGTTGTATTGTCTTTTAGCCAGTGAGAAATAGCCATAAACTGGCCTACGATTTCGTCAGCTAATAAGTTTCTTTTTAATCCCATTGTTCCCGTGTGACAGAACGTACATCCAATCGCACATCCAACCTGAGATGAAATACAAAGAGTCAGACGATCCTTTGCCGGGATCGCTACCGTCTCAACTGTCTGGCCATCGCGCATCTTTACTAAGAACTTTCTCGTTCCGTCTTTTGAAAGACCATTCCAGATAACTGTTGGAAGACTTAAATCAAAGTTAGCTTCGAAATCTTCACGGATTTTTTTAGAGATATTAGTCCACTTAGAAAGATCTCTTTCCTGGATTTTATACATCCACTGATACACTTGATCGGCCGCAAATTTGGCCAGACCTTGTGATGATAAGTAGTCACGCAATTCGTTTAACGAAAGGGCGTATAAAGAAGGCTTTTCTAGTTTTAAATTAATACTCATAGTAAGGGGCTTATATCAAAGTTCGGCCCTTTTGGCGATAGAAAGTAATTTTTACAATTACCTTTTTACAAAACAAAAACCGAGCTATACGCTTTGTTTATGAAAACATTAAATCTATCATTCTTAGCACTTACCGCGCTGTTAACTCTGACTTCTGTGCCTTTGCATGCCCAGTCATTCGAGTTGGAAGACCAAAGTCTAAATGTTGAGGGCATAGAACAGCTTGCCTCACCTGTCCCGAATGATAGTGAAGTGCTTGTGCCTCTTGGGAAAGCGAGCAAAAAGCAGTTACCTCCAAAGAACTGGAGTTTCCTTGTTTGGAATCTCCACAAAGGCGAAGATGAGACATTTAAACCTGAATTCCTGGCCCTCTCTTTAGGCCGAGACATCATTATGAACCAGGAAATTTACCTGGATAAAAACATGAAAGATGTTTTTAAATTTCTATTTTCTTTTAAGATTGAAACGGCCACATCATTTTTTTATGGCAAAGAAAAAATCCGCACAGGTGTAGCGAACATTAGTACAGTTGATGCTGAGTTCACTCAGTTCATCAGAACTGACACCCGCGAGCCGATTTTAAAGTCACCTAAAATGACTTTAGTAACAAGCTACCCAATCCGCTTTTCAAAGAAAAAACTAACTGTCGTAAATATTCATGGAATCAATTTCGTATCGACGGCCGGTTTTAGAAAAGAGATGGAGCGAATCTATCAGGAAATTAAAAATATCCCTAGCCCATTAGTTTTTGCGGGAGATTTTAATACATGGAATGAAGACCGCATTGCTATTCTTGACGAATACGCTAGGAAATTAAAATTGAAGGAAGCTGGTTTCGTTCCTGATAATCGCATCACTTTTAATGGTAACTTTCTCGATCACTTTCTTTACACGAGCGATATAAAAATCAAAAAAGCACGTGTCGACTCTATTTATAAAGGCTCAGACCACAAACCTCTGGCGGTAGAGGTTGAATATCTTCGTTCAAAAGAAGATGAAACTCCGATTGAAGAAATGCCAGATCAAAATGATACAGAATCTCTCGCTGTTTCACTTTAAACTCCTCTAAAAATTGGGCAACATTTTCCAGCACTCTCATAAGATCAGTAAATCCCGTAAAATAAATCATGTTATAGTTTATTTAATAGGTATGTATCCAGGGAGAGTCTCGCTTGAAAAATAAAACAATGCTCAAAGTTGTATTTCTGTCTTTAGTCCTTTCATCATGTGGACTAATTGAAAGATTTAAAACTCCTGAACAACCTACAGATTCAAAAGATGCTGCAGTTGCAGAAACTTCATCTCACGAAGCAGATTCAACTGATGATTTATTTTCTAAAACAATGGATGAAACAAGTAGTCCAGCTGCGACAGATAGCCCAAGTAACATTACAACAGTTGATGATTCTGAATTAAAATCTCTTCAAGATGAGTTCTCTCCGTCAGGGCCGAATGACACTCAAATTAAAGAATCACAAATTGCAGTTGATCCAAGCACGAATGATCACTCTCAAGAAGCTCCGGTTTTAGTTGAAGAAGCTCTTCCTGAAATTAAAACTGAAGTTGAACCTGCTACTTACTCTGAGGCAGGACAAATTAAATCTTATAAAGTGCAAAGAGGTGAAACTCTTATGCAAATCGCGTTCAAGCTTTACGGTGATATTTCTAAGTGGAAAGACATCAAAAACATGAACTCGGATAAACTAACAAACAACTCTTCTCTTAAAGCAAATACAGAACTTAAGTACCGCGCTCCTGCTTCTCCATTTGTTTGGAATCCAGCTGGAACACCATACATGATTAAGACTGGTGAAACTCTGGGAACAATTTCAAACGCTGTGTACGCGACTCCTAAAAAATGGAAAACAATTTGGGAAAACAACAAGCCGTTAATTAAAAACCCTAACGTGATTTACGCTGGATTCACTCTGTATTATACGAATGGAGGAATGGCCAACTACGTTCAGCCAAAAGCTGCTCAACCGAAAAAAGAAATCGTGGCCCGCGAACTGGCCCGCGGTGCTGCTTCGAGAGAAGGAATCGTTGAGGAAGTTTTAGTTGAAGAAGCGATTGCTCCTAAAGAAGCTGCCATCCCTACTCAGCAGACAATTACAGATACACAAACGTTAACTGCAAATGATGAAACTCAAGTAGATGAAGCGATTCAGACGCTTTCAGCGACTAAGAGAGACAACATTGCAAAAGCTGTTGAGAAGACAGTTCAAGCTCCGAAAGAAACTGAAATTGATTTAATTAACAACATCTCTGTGCCGCACGAACAAGAAATTGCTCCGGACATTGATGAAGAAATTCAAACTTTGTAGAACGAACCAAAAAAAACCGGCAATCGCCGGTTTTTTTTTGCTTAATTTAGCTAAAGAATCGACTTAAAAAGCCTTTTTGTTTTCTTTCGATATTTTCCATTACATTCCCCTTTTCCAAGAGATCGCGATGAAAATCAGAGGCCAGTTGGCTCGTTTCCAAAAGAGCATTGTACTCTTGAACCGATAATAAACTGATCTTAGCCGCATTCAATTCTTCACAAAGAGCAAACGCATACTGGTTTACTTTTTCCAATGAAATAAAAGGCCCGATAGTATTATGCGGAGTCTTGAATCCCACTAATTCTTCAGAAGTGAAACGTTCATTAAAGATAATCAAGGCCGCTTCGCGCTCTAATATCCCTTTTTCATCCAATAAATAAAGCAGATAGTAATAAGACTCCTGCCCGTCTTCTGGAAATGGATTATAGAAGTTATAAACGCCTACGATGTACTCTATTTCTTTCATGAGAAAACTCCAAAATCGACAATGACTGATCCTTCCGGAGAAAGTTCAATTTCAATTTCGTTAGGATATGTTTGAACGATAACGTTGATCTCATCTAAAACTTTGTAAACGACAAAGTTCTTCGTAAGATTCATTTTAATTTTTTTGCGGTAGCTTGTCGGGTTGTAAAGACTCAAACGTCTCACCTCTTCAAACTTCAATTCATTCGTCGAAGATGGTCTTGTTCTCCAATAGAAATCAAGCCCGTCCACGTTTTGAATTGGCACGTGAATCAGAGAGAAAGTTTCAACTAAAGTTTTCCAAAAGTCGAAGTACTCTTGTTTTGAAAGGTCTTTAAATCCCTCACCTTCGATCAGAACCAGGCGTCCTTCACCAAGAGCGATGTTTTGAATTTGAGTCTGGAAATGAACTTTTTCAACGTTTAAATTATTCTCTAAAAAGAATGTTTCAAATCGTTGGTTAAATTCATCTGATAAACCTGAGCGGTTTAAAATTACACGGCCTCCGTTCATAAACGTTTTTAAAATGAAATTAAAAATCGTGCGGTCAACATCATGGCCATGAAATAGCAGGATGTTTTCCTGATAAGGAGTTTTATTTTCGTGAAGCTTTAACGTATCACTGTGAATAACTTTGTAACTCCATCCAAAATTCGCTTTTAAATACTGCCACAGATTTAAGTCTGACCAGTTTTGGAAAAGTGAGCTCACTCCATCAATTCTTTCAAAAACTTTGAAGAATGATAGTGGTTGGAAAGTTGAAATATCTTCGTGCTCGTAAGCTGTGCTTGCTAATCGTGATGGCAGATAAGAATTCGCTACCAGGTCATTTAACTCTCTCGTCAACACACCTTTTTTCAGGCGGTGAGAAAGAAGAACTGATGAAGGAATAATATCTTTAGCTAGAGATTCATAAAGCTCAGCTGAGTAATCGGCCGTCGAAATTGTTCCATAAAGACGTTTTAAAAAGTTCTCTGTCCCCGCTCCTAAAAACGCGACATCGAGTGTCCCTTCAAAGTTGTCTCTGATAGATTCACGGGCATTTGTTTCATAAAGATTTTGAATTGTTTTGTTAAATTCAAAAGCATACTGACGTTCTTCAATAGGAGAAATCACTTCGTCAGGAGATTTTTTCGTCTGTAAAAAACGAGAAAAAGCTGATTCGAAGGTTTTTGAAGTGTCTTCAATAAAACTTCTATACTGTCCGTCTTTGAAATATCCTGAGCGAATACCCCAAACATCTGCACTAATTTTATTTACTGAAAAATATTGTCCAAGTTTTTTTACGAAACGATCGAATGCTTCGAAAACTCTTGGATCAAAAAAAGAATAAATTTTGACCAGATGGTCGTCAGCGTCAATGATCCCGTAGGCCATTTGCTCATTATTTAACGCAACACTTCTCGCGAGTAAGTGTGGCAATCCTCCATTAGGAAGAAATGGTGCGGGAGTGAGAGGAAGGAAAAATACGACGTTTTTCCCGACTTCAGTCGCGATTTCAACTAACTTTTTTAGATTTGTCTCAGGTCTGTGGTTATCAAAATCAAATTGATCACCTGTTTCGCTGTGAAAAGACCAGTTGAGAGGAATAATAATTTTTGTTCCAGGAAACTCCTGTAATTTTGTTTTCCACAAAGAGGCAGAGGTCTTCCAATAGAAAAACCAATTTTCTCCGGGAAAAACTGTATCTTGGTCGCGTGGAACTGGGGTCGTGAGACTCACTACTAACACCTCATGTCTTACAGTGTTCAGAGAAATTTGTTATAAATCTCTTCACTTATATTTTTAAAATTATACTCAACAAAAAGGTGGTTGTGCAATGTGGTTTTTCAGTGCTGAAGAAAAAGAACTCCAGAAGGTATGTAGAGATTTTGCTCAGAAAGAGCTAGCCCCTTTCGCAGAAAAACATGATCACGATGAAACTTTCAATATCAACGCTTTCAAAAAAATGGGAGAGCTTGGTTTATTAGGAATCACTGCAGATCCTAAGTACGGCGGTGCCGGACTTGGAGCAGTAGCAGCGACAATTGTAATGGAAGAATTTGGTAAAGCTTGTGCTGGATCAACTCTTTCGTATCTTGCTCACGCAATTTTATGTGTAAACAACATTCAAAATAATGCTTCAGAAGAACAAAAAGAAAAATACCTTCCAAAACTTATTACAGGTGAATGGATTGGTTGTATGGGAATGAGTGAACCTGAATATGGTTCAGACGCTGTTGGTATTCAGACAAAAGCAAAAAAAGACGGTGATGGTTACATCATCAACGGAACAAAAATGTGGATCACGAACGCTCACTATGCGGACGTAGCTTACGTTTACACGCGCACAGGTGAAGATAGAAAAAATCTTTCTACATTCATCGTTGAAAAAGGAACTCCAGGCTTCCACGCTGGTAAACCAATTCACAAAATGGGTATGAGATCAAGTCCTACAGGTGAACTAGTTTTTGATAACGCTAAAGTTCCCGCGTCTGCTCTTGTTGGTAAAGAGGGAGAGTCTATTTACCACATGATGAAAAACCTTGATATCGAACGCATCACTATCGCTGGTATCTCACTTGGGATCGCTCAAGCGTGTGTTGATCAATGTATTAAGTACTCAATGGAAAGAAAGCAATTCGGAAAAAATATCGGAAGCTTCCAGTTAATCCAAAAAATGATTGCTGAGATGGCGACTGAAACTGAAATGATGAGAGCTTTTTTATACCAAATCGCAAAAGCATATGACGAAGGCGACAGAGGACCTGCTCAAGCAGCCATGGTTAAACTTGCTATTCCAAAAATGACGACGAAAATTGCACTGGACGCTATTCAAGTTCACGGTGGATACGGATACTCTCGCGAGTTCCCTCTTGAGCGTATGATGAGAGATAACAAGCTTAACGAAATTGGTGCTGGGACTAACGAGATCATGATTACGATCATCGCGAAACACTTATTAAAAGATATGAAGCATTAGAAATATTTAATGGCCGGTGTTTTTTCATCGGCCTTTTTCTTCAACAAATTAATCAAGGTTCAAAACCATGAATGAATTACAAGTCGAACTTAAATCACAATTAGAAAAATTCTGTCTTGCTAAGATCGAGCCTCATATGGAGCACGATGATGAAGTTGAAGAGTTCCGCATGGACATTTTCACTGATCTTGGAAACCTGGGATTCTGTGGAATGACTATTCCAGAAACCTACGGTGGAGCAGGATTATCATACCAAGACTGCGCAGTCGCTCTTGAAGAGATTGCAAAATACTCTGTGTCTTACTCAGTTACCGTTTCAGTTTCGACAATGGTTCAAGCAATCATTAATGACTTCGGTACAGAAAAACAAAAAACAACTTTCCTTCCCGCTTTAACAGCAGGCCAAGAGATCGGAGCTTTCTGTTTAAGTGAATCAAGTGCAGGATCAGACGCTGGCGCTTTAAAAACGACTGCTAAAAAAACTGAAGGTGGATACATTCTTAACGGTACAAAAATGTGGATCACTTCTGGTGGTATCGCAAAAACATATATCGTTATGGCACGCACGGGAGAAGCAGGATCTAAAGGGATCACAGCATTCATCGTAAGAGATGGAACTCCTGGTTTATCATTCGGTAAAAAAGAAAAGAAAATGGGATGGAGAGCAAGCCCTACTCGCGAAGTGATTTTCGAGAACTGCTTTGTTCCGGAAGAAAATATTTTAATCGGTGAAGGACAAGGATTTAAAGTAGCGATGGCCGCTTTAGATAAAGGAAGAATCACAATTGGTGCAGTTGCTGTTGGGTTATCTCAAAGAGCACTGGATGAATCAGTGAAGTACTCTCTTACTCGTCACCAATTCAATCATGCTATTTTTGAATTCCAGGGTCTGCAATTCATGATGGCCGATATGGCCTGTGAAATTGAAGCTTCAAGACTACTAGTTCAAGAGGCCGCAAGACTTTATGATTCTGGAAAACCAAATCAAAAGATCGCTTCGTTTGCAAAATTAAAAGCGACTGATACAGCAATGAAAGTGACAACTGATGCTGTTCAGATTTTAGGAGGCGTGGGTTACACTCGCGAATACCCTCTTGAGCGCTTCATGAGAGATGCAAAAGTTCTGCAAATTGTAGAAGGAACGAATCAAGTTCAACGAGTGGTTATCGCTCGTCAATTAAAGAAAGAATACCAAACACACTAGGAATTTATATGTCTTTATCGTTTAAGTTTTTTCCAGAGCGTCCAAATGTTTCGAATGACCTTGCTGCAACTAAGATTGATATCTTTAAAGGGATCATCAACAACGCTCGCACGCAGTTCTTCTACACGTTCAATCGTACAGAACTAGAAACAACAACGAAGACTGTGTACCAAAAGTTTTCTGATAGAAAAGTTTTTGTTCACGTTGGTATCGGTGGATCGAGCCTTGGCCCGGAAATGATGGTGAGTGCTCTTCAAAAAAACGATACGAAGTTTATCTTCATAAACAACATCGATCCTGAAGAAATCCACTCGCAAATGAATTTCTTAAAGAACGTTGAATTAAAAGACTGTTTATTTTATTTCGTATCAAAGTCAGGTGGAACTGCTGAAACTCTGGCAGCTCTTGCTATCATCACTCAACTTCTTGAAGCTCGCGGTGTGCGCCCTTCTGAATATAAAAACTACTTCGTCTTCGCTACTGATCCGGTTAAGAGTGAATTACTAACTCTTGCCCGCGAATGGGATATCACGACTCTTGAAGTACCAAGTGATGTTGGTGGACGTTTTACGGCACTTACACCTGTTGGATTCTTACCTGCTCTATTTGCTGGAATGGATTTAGATCTATTCATTAAAGGAGCTAAAGACGCTCAGGCAGATCTTCTATCAACTGATGGAAGTACAAATGAACTTCTTGCTGCCGCTGAATTTCTTTATCACTTAAAAGAGAAAAAAGGGATTTCACAAACTGTGTTTATGCCTTATTCATCAAAACTTAGATCACTTTCTTTCTGGTTTACACAATTGTGGGCAGAGAGTTTAGGGAAAAAGAAAAATAGAAAAGGCGAAATGATTAATGTTGGTTTCACTCCTATCGTAGGATACGGGGCGACTGACCAGCATTCACAAGTTCAACTTTTCATGGAAGGGCCAAACGATAAAGCTTTTATCATCGTTGAAGTTGAAAAGTTTGCTCACGACTTCCCTCTTCACTCAGTTTTAAGCAGTAATAACCTTTCAAAACTCTCAACTTTTAGTCTTTCAAATTTAATGAAAGCTGAGATGGAAGGGACAATTAAAGCGCTGAGAGAAAATGAACGCCATATTATCCACGTAAAAATCGCTAAAAACGACGAATATCACCTGGCACAGTTGATTCTCTTCTTCGAAAGCTTAACAGCTCTTATGGGCGACTACTTAATGATTGATCCTTTTGATCAACCAGGTGTAGAGGCCGGGAAGATCTACGCATTTGAATTTTTGAACCAGTTGTAAAAAGTTAGTCTCTTAGCTAAAATTAGGCTTAAGAAAATCTAGAAAAAAGGACCCTGATAAAATGAGTACTGACGACACAACAATTGTCTTAACTGACATACGAGCTGCTTTGCAAGCTTCAGAAAAAGAAGCTCAACAAAAGCCTGCTGCACTTTTAGTTGTTGGTGGTGATCTTAACGGAACACTATTTGATTTAATTGAATCAATGACTGGTGTTGGTAGAAATGCTGACAATGGAATTGCGCTGGAATTTAACGGTGTGTCTCGTTACCATTTTAAACTTCACGTTTCTGGTGAAACACATGTGCTTGAAGACTGTGGTTCAAAAAACGGGACTTACTTAAATAATAAAAAAGTTGAAGGCAACACTCCTTTAGCAAAAGGTGACATCATTAAGATCGGAAGCATCGCTCTTAAGTATCTTCCAAAGGGAGATCCTGAAAGACTGACTTACGATAAACTAAATCTTGAAGCTAACACTGATAAGCATACAGGTTGTTATAACAAAACTTATTTCAACAATCGCATCACGTTAGAAGTTAATAAATCAAAAGTAACAGGTGATCCTCTATCACTTATCATTTTCGATCTGGATCATTTCAAAAAACTAAACGATGGCTTCGGTCATGATGCCGGTGACTATGTACTAAAAGAAATGGCACAGGTTATTCGTTCTAACGGAATTAGAGAGCAGGACGTCTTCGCCAGATACGGTGGAGAAGAGTTTGTTATCCTCCTTCCTAAAACGAATTTAAAGCAGTCTTTCGAGATCGCTGAACGTTTAAGAAAATTAATTGAGAGCAAAGAATTCATGTACGACGGGAAACGACTTCCCGTAACCGCATCTATTGGAGTTGCAGATTACCGCCAGGGTGTAATCACTGGGACAGATCTCTTTAAGAGAGCTGACGAAGCTGTTTACAAAGCTAAGGAAGGAGGCAGGAATCAGGTGCAATTCTATAGGGGCTAATGACGACAGTAGACACTAATCCTAAAATTGAAATTCTTCCGGAACACATTATTGACCAGATTAAAGCTGGTGAAGTATTGGAGCGTCCTGCCTCTTTGTTAAAAGAGCTGCTGGAGAATTCTCTCGATGCTGGTTCAACTGAAATTCATCTGCATTTAATTGAAAACGGAATGGATCTACTCTCGATTGAAGACAACGGTCACGGGATGACTTTTAAGAACCTTCCCTACGCTTTTCTTCGCCACGCTACCAGCAAACTAAAAACATTTGAAGACCTTTACCGCTTACATAGTTTTGGATTCCGTGGAGAAGCTCTGGCTTCTGTTGCGGCCTCTGCAAGAGTGACTTGTACGACTCAGCCTAAAGATCTGAACGCTGAAGGCGGAAAGATTATTATCGCCGGCGGCCACACAGAACTTTTGATTGCTCAACAGGCAAGCACTCAGGGAACTGCCATTTATATCAAAGACCTTTTCTTCAATACGCCAGCTCGCTTAAAATTTATTAAATCTAAAGTGAGTGAGAAGTCTGCTCTTAAGAAAATGATTTATTCATTTGTTCTTTGCCACCCCGAAGTGACTTTCACGATAAAATGGGATGAAAAAGAAAAAGAAATCTTCAAAGCAGTAGCAAAAGAAAACGCTGCTGAAAGAATCGCTCAGGTCTTCTTTGGTAGAAAGGCCGAAACACAGAATTTAATTTTCTCAGAAGAAATGTACGACAACTATAGAGTGAGAGTTTATTTTACAAAAGAAACTTATACGACTCCTCAGTACCGTCACCATTATCTTTTTGCCAATAGAAGATTCTTCCAGGATAAATCACTCCACTCTGCACTTCTTAGAAATCTCGATGTCTTCTGGCGTTTTGGTGAAAGTGGGCATTATGTTGTGCAGATTGATACTCCTCCAGAAGAAATCGATGTGAACGTTCACCCGAATAAAATTCAGGTGAAATTTCTAAGATCGGATGTTGTGTACTCGCTTTTAGTTACGGCCATTAAAAATGGTATCAAAAAAGTAGTAAGTCAGATGCCGACTGAGTCTATCTCTCTTGAGTCGACTCCTTCATTTTTCTCACGTGCTGATAATCAAAACTTTGACCTGATGAACTTAGTGAATGATTCTGGAAATGGATCAGGATCTAACTATTCATCGTCATCATATAATGACCAGTCTGAATATAATCTCTTTAACAGAGAATCGGCCCTTACCCAGGAAGCTCCTCGTTTTCAACGCTTACAAAATCAGTTTTTAATTGCTGATCTGGGACAACCGACACTGATCGATTTAAAGAAGTTAATCGTTTCCTATTTTACAAAAGAATTAAAGAGCTTTTCTCTAAGTGATGAATCAACCGGGCCACTTTTAATCAGTGAACCGTTTAAGATCCTTAAAGGAAAAATTGATACGCAATTTGAGACGATTAAATCCCTGGGATTTGAATTCGATCGCTTGAATGCTGAGTATATTGTTTTAAGAACTATTCCAAAGTTTCTTCCACAAGCTCTACTGGCTTCATTATCTGAAGTCCTGATTAAGTATTTTAACCTGCCAAAGACTCAGCAATTTGAAAGTGCTTCTTTCCAAAAATTCTTCGATGAGAATTTTTCTGACAATCTTTTAAGTGAAGCACCTAGTGCGTGGATTGAAAGAGTGGTTGCGGAGAACGCTTGTCCCGAAGCGATGGTTGAGCTGACAGCAGATCGTTTAAAGAGTTTATTCAAATGAATCATAAATTAATTGTTGTTTCAGGGCCGACGGCCAGCGGAAAAACAAAAACCAGTATTGAAATCGCCAAACATATTCAGAACACACTTCATATGAAAGCAGCAGTCGTAAATTTCGACTCACTTTTATTTTATAAAGAAATTTCTATTGGTACGGCCAAGCCTACGCTAGAAGAGCGAGACGGTATCGAACATCACATGATCGATATTGAATCAATCAACAGCCCAATGAATGCTTCAGGTTTCATCAAAAAAGGTGAAGAAGTTATTCTGGAGCTATTTAAGCAGAATAAAGTTGTGATCCTGGTTGGTGGAAGTGCATTTTACTTACGTGCCATCTTAAAGGGTATGTATGAATCCCCTACTGCTCCCAAAGAATTAAAAGAAGGAATCACTGAGCAGTATAAAAATGAAGGGATTGCACCTTTCATTGAATTTTTAAAAATTAATGACCCTCAATCACTTATCAATCTTCATGAAAATGATCACTACCGCCTGATGAGGGCCGTAGAATACTTTCAATTAACCGGGACTAAGATTTCGGATAAGAAAAAAGAGCATGATCAGTTAAATCCATACGACTTCTCTACGATTAGTCATCCTTGGGATGTACTACATTTTTATCTGGATCTTCCTAAAGATGAGCATTTTGAAATCATCAAAAAGCGCACACAAGAGATGTTTGATCAGGGTTTAATGGAAGAAGTCCTTGAATTAGAAAAAGCTGGTTTTTTCTTAACTGAGAAGCCTCTCGCTTCTATTGGTTATAAAGAAGCACTGGAATTCAAGAATGGCCTCTTTGCCAACATTGAAGAATGCATTGAGCGTATTGCCATCTCTACCCGCCAATTGGCAAAAGCACAAAGAACCTTTTTTAATAAAATTACCCCAAAAGAAAGTTTTAATCCGATTCATGATCAGGGTAAGATTAAAGAAAGAGTGACATCGTTTTTAAAGGAATAAAAAATGAACCGCGAAACTCAACGCTTAAAGATCATTATTATCTCAGACGGAACGGGAGAAACGGCAACGGCCATTTCACGTGCAGTTATGGCGCAGTTTAAAGAACGCGAAGTTTTTTTCACTCGCTATAAAAACATTCGTACGACTGAACAAATTGATGCCATCTTTAACGAAGCTGCTGTTCACCACGATTTAATTATCCACACAATTGTTTCTGGAAAACTAAGAGAGTATATCGCCGAGCTATCGCGCTCGACTCACGTAAGAACTCTGGATCTGATCGGTCCTGCTCTTACTGCATTTTCAAATTATTTTAATCAAGAGCCCATGAGTGAGCCAGGTCTTCTTCATGCCGTGAACGATGAATACTACCGTCGTGTTGAAGCGATGGAGTTTACTTTAAACCATGATGATGGAAGAAACTTAAATTCACTTCACTTAGCTGACGTTATTCTCGTAGGTGTTTCAAGAACATCTAAGACTCCACTTTCAGTTTATCTTTCTCAGCACGGAATTAAGGTTGTAAATATCCCTCTGATTAAAGATCAGCCTCTGCCGACAGAGTTATTTGAGGTCGATCAAAGAAAGATTTTTGCGCTGACAATTGACCCTGAAATGTTGAGAGAAATCAGAAAGAACCGTCTGCAAAGATTAGGGGCCGAGAAGCACCAGGGCGACTATGCTGAACACAACAAAATTGTTGAAGAAGTTGAATGGGCAACCCAGTTGTTTAAAGAAAATAAACGCTGGCCGGTTTTTAATGTGACTGATAAGGCACTTGAAGAGACTGCTGCCGATATTATGAAACTTTTAAGCATGAGAAAAAATAATATTTTCAAACAAACGAAAGAATAGTCCTTTGGACTATTCTTCGTATGATCATAATTTTTAGTTTTTTGAGTTTGAGAGAAAATCCTTAAAGGAATTCACATAAATCAATAGATTGATCTTCGCGCTTGATGTTGATTTCGATCTTACGTTCGATATCTTCACCTGCTTTCTTAAAGAAGACTTCATAGCTTGCTGGAGCAAGGCTTCCGTATTCATCCAGGTTAAGTGGGAAGGCCACACCAAATTCTTGTCTCATTGGTACTGGACTCACTCTCTTTTCACCATAGATTTCAAAACGTAATTCCCCTCTCGCACTACACTCTGGAGAAGTATAAACATATCCATAAGCGATTGCTGGAGTCTCTGGAATTTCCACTTCAAACGTAGAATTATTTCCTAAGTTCATTTCTTTAATAAAATGCTTTCTTCCTTCAATCTGAATTCTCACAGTAAACGGTTTTCCAACCGGAACCATCACAGAATTTAACAGGTCAACATCAGATCTCGTTCCATTAATGAACACTTGCATCTTCTGCTTGTCAAAATGGGTCAGCATCATCTTTGCTGTTCCACTCAGTTCTTCAGTGGCCGCAGTCTGTGCTGCTGGTACTCTGCTCTTGTCATGAATAGCTTTCGGTTTTGCAGTTTCAACAACTGCTTCCATTTCTGGTTCAGCAATAAAGCTTGTGTAGAAATAGAATCCGCCACCAAACAAGAACGCCAGCATCGCTGCATAAGTTCCAATTGATGTTTTTTGCTTACCAAGATTTTTAGTATCAGTCTTGATAACTTTCGTCGCTTCTTTTTTAATATTCGCTGACGTAGCTGACGACGATTTAGTTCCCGCACCTCTTTTCAGGTTGGTCATCGTACTGTCATTGATATCAGCAATTCTTCTAGACATTGTGCTGTCTTCAGAAGAATTCGTCTTATCTTTTGGAGCAACGGCCGATTTCTTTACAGTAATCGTATTTTTCTTTTTCTCAGTTTTTTCAAAACCAAAATCAAGGATTGCTTCTTTTTTAATCGCTGGAGACTCTACGGCAGAATTCGCAGGAGATCCACCAGAAGTAAACTCTGGATTATTAGATCCACGCTCTACTTCTTTTCTCATGTCATCTAAGAAAGGCTTGATGTCGATTTTACCGAACTCAAACATTTTCTCACGGTCTTTTTTAATTTCATCTCTGAATAATTCCTGAGCGAAATAAGAAAGATCGGTAGCATTGAAGTCTGGATACTTAGCGTATAAGAACTTCATAAGTGCACGGTTCATCTGGTCTAGATTTTCGTAGCGCTTAGATCTGTTTTTGCTTAGTGCTTTTAATACGATTTCATCCAGCTCTTTTGGAACGTTTGGATTGATCGATGAAGGCACAGGAATTTTACACTCCTGAATTTTCTTAAGTACTGCAAGATCGTTATTTTCTTTGAATAACTTTCTTGAACATAACATTTCCCAAAGAGTGATTCCTAGTGCGAACTGGTCGTATCTAGCATCAAGCTCTAACCCTTCAAGATATTCAGGAGCAAGGTAAGAAAGTTTTCCCTTAATTGTTCCTGCTTGAGTTGATTCTGAATTTGTCTGAGACTTCGCGATACCAAAGTCGATGATCTTAACTGATCCATCGTACGTAAGCATAACGTTGTGAGGAGAGATATCACGGTGAATGATATTTGCTTCCTGCCCAGTTAATTTATCTCTGAATGTATGAGCGTAATAAAGCCCCTGACATGCTTGAGAGATAATATAAGTCGAGATTTCGACTGGGAAAACGAATTTTCTTTCTTTTAATTTATCCAGGTATTCTTTTAAGTTACGACCGTCACAGTACTCCATCGCAACGAAAAGTTGCCCTTTGTTCATACCGTAATCGTAAGTTTGAATAACGTTCGGGTGAATCAGACCAAAAGTAACTTTGATCTCGTCCATGAACATAGTCTTGAAAGCTTCATCTTTAGAAAACTGTGGCTGGACCATCTTAATGGCCACAACTTTATCCGCTTGCTCACCTAAGAAACGTGCACGGCAAATTTTTGCCATACCGCCATCGACTAGGTGGTCGAGGATAAGATAACGCCCGAAGCGTTCACGTTTAGTTTCTGATGACATTTTTAATGCTCCCGATCTCTATATCGGTAAAAAGCATTAAAAACTTAAATTTATAACTTGTTTAGTTTACGATCTTTTCGCTGAAGCCAGGGAAGTTAAAAATCAATGGCTTATTGTTCTGATCTGGGCGGCAAATTCCGTAGACTTGGTATAAACGAAGTGAGTTCATCTCAGCATCCGGGTGTTGTAAAAAGTTCTTTTTGAACGATGGAAGCTCCAGTTTTCTGTACCCAGAGTTATCCAATTGTTCATTCAAGTACGAGTACGGGAGTATTTTAGTATCCCTTGAGTAGGCCAGGACAAGTTTGAAGTCCCCGCACTTACCGATCGCTTCTAGTTCATCTTTTGAAAACCAAAAATTAAAACTAGATTGTGGAGCAATGGGCGCCAACATCAGGTCGAACTCTAAAGTCAATTCATGGTACCAAGACACGCGATTAAGCGTTAACGTTTCATACCAAGTCTTATCTGCTGCCGTTCCATTTCTTACCAGAAAAGGACCTTCTTTAACTGTATTCTTTGACAGGTTTGCACACGAAGTAAGAGTTAAAAGAGTAAGAAGTAGGATGATAGTTTTTTTCATGATTGGATCCACTCAGCAATATCGTTAAAAACAAGAAGGTTGTCTTTTTCATTATACAAGTCATGTTTCAGATTTGAATACTTCTTTTCTGACAATAATCCTTTTTTGAGACCTTTCGAGAATGAATCCATCCCTCTTGTGAGTAGGTACGGACTTTCACTTTGTAAAATCAGAGTAGGACGATCAAGAAAATAAGAATCTTGAAAAACACTCTTCATTTTTAAATTAATACATTTAAAAGTCTGAAATGTAGGTTTTCTCACAATCAGCGGGTCTTCCATATACAACCCCTGCTCTCTTGGGTGAGTCAGGACTTCTTCCGGCAGATAAATTTCCATCGGTCTGGTTGTTCTCATCAACGATTCAAGTGGATTCATTTTTTCAAGTAAAAGATTTTGAAGATTTAGTACCGGAGAATCAAAATTTAAAATAAAGTTTGAAAGAATTAACTTATCGATTTTATTTTTCAGTGATTCATCAAAACGATTAACCAGGTCAAGCAGGCTGAGTGCACCTATCCCCTGGCCTAGGGCCATCCATTTTTCACCGGGAGCTTTTTCCATGATTCTAAAAACGTGGGCCACATCATTAACCAGATGGTTAAAATGCTCAATATGCCCGCGCGTTCCTGAACTAAGTCCATGCCCCAAGAAATCCATCATCACGAAACTAACTTCCGGATAATGGGCCTTAAACCAATTCATTAAATTATAAAAACGCCCATGATAAGAGGCCAGGTCATGAAACAAAAAAACCGTGATAGGATTCTCAGTTTTTTTGTGGGCCTTTATTTTTTTAAGATAGATTTGTTGATTAGGTAAAAAAGAAGAAAAGTGAGTGACAGATGTCCCCCCACTTAACTCTTTCCATTTTAGTATTTCATCATTTTTATTAGACTGCATGGTTAAGCATTATCTTTCTAGCATCAGTCGTTAAATCGACAAACAGGCACTCTATAGACTGGTCTTTTTTGTCATAACTCTGAACCACAACTTGCACATTTTTAACTTTCATTTCACTTCCTACATAAAGTGAAGCCAGTACTGTTTTATTTTGGAATTCAATAAATGGACCTGAACCTAAAAGAAGTCCTCCTCTCACGCCGGCCTTTTTTACAAGTGTTGTAAGCGGTTGTGGGAAAGAATCAAATACCAACATCAACGGAATTTCTGTTAACGATACACTTGATAAAGCAATCCCAGTGTAATCAGGATTCACCGGTGTATCTTGCAGTTTCGTCCAGCTGCTCATTCCTGGTGAAAAAACTAATGTATGAAGATTCACACGTTTTTCTTCCAGTGCTTCTTTTAATTCCACCAATGAATAAGGCCCGTAAATATCATCAGCAGCATGTTTGCGGTCTTTACCGATTTTAAGAAAAAATAATTCTTCCTGCTCTTTTACCGTGTGCCAGTTAAAAGAAAAATGCACTTCAGGTGAAGTCTTTTCTTCTTTCTTCAACTGATCGATTTTAATTTCTCTCGTCACTTCTTTTTTTACAGGTGCTTTTAATTCTAATTTATCTTCTGCAACTAAATCTAGTTTTCTAGCTGGAGCAGGAGCAACTTCTGGAGCTGAAGTTGGTGCGGCCACTGGTGCACCTTCAATTTCCATTTCATCAAGCTTCAATTCACTCACGTCTTTTAAACGTTCCCAATTTGCGAAACCTTTTTTCCAAATATATGTATCGTTATTTATTTCACCGGTTGAAAAAAGAACTTTTAGAGCTGATACGCTCACAGGCCCTACACGCTCGCTACCTATAACGTAATACCAGTTAACCATATTAGTCTCCATCGTTCTCATCCTTATATACAATTTTCTAGTTCTATTTTAACGGTTTGAAATTACAATAAAAGGTTGAACATTTTTCCCCTCTTTAAACTAATTCTCTCAGGTATCTCAAGGAATTCGTCAAATGACCGATAGGTCTTAGGTAGACTTATGAACTAGTTAGTTGATTTCAATGGATATAGGTAAAATATGAAGCGACTTTTAAAAAGAACACTCTTTCTCACGACTTCTCTACTCGTGCTTTCATCATGCGCGAAAGAAGAATTTGCGACGAATAAAGGGAAACAAAGTTCTTCAACTAGTGAAGCGATTACCACATCAGCTAAACTTTGTGCTCAATCAACTTTGATTAGACCACAAGTAGATATCCTGATGTTATGGGATAACACTTCAAGTTTTAACTTTGTTAACAGCGCGACTAAATCATCAATGTCGAATTTAATTTCGAGTGTATCGGAAAATTTCGATTACCACGTACTTTCTGCTCCGCTTGTTCCAGCTGCCGCTGGTGGTGGTGCGAAGTCAGGCGGTTTATATGAAGCTCAACTAATTGCCAAAACACCAACTGGCATCACAGGAGCTGCTTATAATATTTTAAGAACAAAAGAAAACGCAATCGCCAGTCTTGGATTTACTCAAGGTGTAGGTTCATCTGAATCAGGTGTTGACCGCGCTTATAACGTTATTAATGAAAATAGAGGCAATGGTATTTTTAGACCTGGTGCTTATACTATAGTTGTCGTTATTTCGAATGAAGATGATAAAGCATGTAGTATGGATGCTGAAACAAATCCTTATAGTCAAATTTGTAGCTCACCAGCAGATTACAATAGATACCTAGCTCCACGTATAAACAGATTTCTTAACCTTCGTGGTAACTCTACTGCTACCAATGGTGGTCCAGGAATCTTAAATTCATCAATGATGAGATTTATTAACATCTCTCCATTAACATCTTGTGCAAGTGGTAGCTATAAAACAAACTACATGTACAAAGCGATGGCAAAAACTATGTATGAGGCACCGTATACAAACGGATGGCCAACATCAAATGATCACCTAAGCCCGGATCTTGTAGGAGCACCAGATAGTTACAACCTTTGCTCACTCGACTTCTCACACATCTTTGATGGTGTTAACACTGCTATTAAACAAACATTACTAAAACACAAATACGACTACTGGCCAATGGCCGCTTCAACAGCTTCAGTTGATCCAGATACAGTTAGAGTTATCAGATCAGATGGAAAACTTTTAGTTAACCGTAGATTTGATAACAGTGCGACTAATGGATTTGAAGTTGTTATGGATGGATCAGGAAATGCTCTGAACACAACAATCAATACTCGTTACGCTCCAACTGCCGGTGAACCATTTTCTGGAAAGCTAATCAAACTTTTTGGTGCTGAAGGAAACGATAAACTTGTTTACCCAGATTGTTTAACTGTCACATACACAGAAGTTAAATCAACATACGGATACATCTATCTTCAATACGGTGAACCAAGTGTATCAACAATTGAAGTTAGAATTAACGGTGCCGTTGTTCCACAAAACTCAGACAATGGTTGGAGTTATATGGGACTACAATATACAAATGGTCTTGATTCAAATCTAAAAGTAGCCAATCTTCCAGCAGGAACATCTTCAGGTTACTTTTTAAAATTGAATGGAACTGCTAAAAAGAGCAATACAGCTAGTAACACATTTACGATTTACTACATTTCGAAATAATTAGAATCTAAGCTTTCGCCTTCAACTCGTTCACGCGGTTGAGGGCGTTCATAAAACGCACTACCGGATACATCTTTCTCATATAATCAATGTTGATTGTCGAGCTGATCGAATTGTTTTCGCCCATGCGATACTCTCCGCAAAACTTTGCGTTCTTCGCCCCTTGAAAGTCATCAAGAGTAATTCCCAGATTGTATTCTTTGAAATGACTTACGATTTTAGAAAGTTCAATATCAACTTTCCCATCGACGATCGGAAGAGATGAACACTCCTCCATCACTCTCACCATGAACTTTTCACACTTCGAAGAAATATGAAGTTTCTTTTCATCGCGCAGAGATCTTTGCGTATTAAAAAAGACCTGGAACATTCTGAATGTATCCGGCTCGCGAGTTGATAAAACTTTTGAAGCATCCTGATCATCAACAGTCACTTCGATAATCTGCTCATCAGTTAAGAGTTGAATGAACTCTTCCATCTTCGCTTCATTGATGTTGAAAATTTCCAGCGCATACGTTTTAATTCGATTGTAATTTAAATACCATCTTCCCTCTTTGTTTTCTCCTAAACTTCTAAAAGTTAAAAAGAGAACAGAAAGAATTTTTACAACGTCGGCCGATTGAAAGAATTTATAATCAGAAGAAAAACCTACTGAGTTATTTTCAAGATTTCTTACTCTTTCGTTTGTTTTTCTCAAACGTTCTGCAAGTGTGTTAATTAAAGTTTTAAACCATGGGTTTAATCCCGCCATGGTTTTTTCTAAAGCATTGAATGAAATTTCGATGATGTCGACTGAAGTGATCGCCGCAGCTGAAACACTTCTATTTTTTGTATCCGGATCGAAGTAGGCCATCTCACCTAATACTTCTCCAGCACGAAGGACAGCTATCTCGACGAATCCTTTTCCTTTCGGACGAAATAGTCTCAGCTGTCCTTTCTGAATGATGTACATGGAATTTGCATTATCACCTTCATTAAAAAGAATTTCTCCAGGTGCTAGAGTTTTAATTCCTGATTTTTTAGCTGTCGTTGCAGTTCCAGTTGTCATCTCAATCCTTGAAGATGGCCTAAATTAAGTATTAGAGTCTTTCTAATACTAGAGCAAGTGCTTCTCCACCACCAATACAAATTGCGGCCATACCGTATTTTGCTTTTTTGTTTTCCATTGCGGTCATCAAAGTCACAACAATCCTAGTACCCGAACATCCGATTGGGTGGCCTAAGCTCACTCCACCACCGTAAATATTTACTTTACTGTGATCTAATTTTAACTCCTTCATAGCGGCCAATGCAACTATAGCAAAAGCTTCATTCACTTCGAACAAATCAATTTGATCAAGCTTTAGGTTTGCTTTAGCAAGAGCTTTATTTGCAGCTTCGATTGGAGCTGTCGTAAACCATGTTGGGTTCTGAGCGTGGCTAGCGTATGAAACGATTTTAAATTTTGCTTGTGATTTGTATTCCTCACCACCTAGAACAACTGCTGCTGCTCCATCGTTAATTGTCGAAGCGTTCGCTGCTGTAATTGTCCCGTTCTTATCGAAAGCAGGTTTTAGAGAAGGCATTTTTTCGAAGTTTGCTTTTCCCGGACCTTCATCACTAGATACTGTCGTCTCACCTTTTGGCCCTTTGATCACAACTGCTGCGATCTCAGAGTTAAAGATTCCATCTTTTTGAGCAGCTTGAGCGCGCTTGAAAGACTCAATTGAGTAAGCGTCTTGCTCTTCACGGTTAGAAAATTTTGCCGCTGCTTCTTCAGCACAGTTCCCCATTGGACGGTTTGAGTACACATCCCATAGTCCATCCCATTGCATAGAATCCTTCATAGCTCCGTCACCAAATTTAATTCCATTTCTAGAATTCATTAGTAAGTGAGGTGCCATCGACATATTTTCCATCCCACCAGCAACAACAACTTTGTTGTCTCCAGCAAGGATTGATTGAGCTCCCATGATGATTGTTTGAAGTCCTGATCCACAAACCTTGTTCACTGTTGAACATGGAACTGATTCAGGAAGACCAGCGAAGATTGCGGCCTGACGAGCTGGAGCTTGTCCAACACCCGCAGTAACAACGTTCCCCATGAAGACTTCGTCTACTTTATTGAAATCCATTTCTGCTTTTTTAAGAGCGGCCTCGATTGCAACAGCACCTAGTTTCGGCGCTGATACCGACGATAACGATCCCATAAAACTTCCAACCGGTGTACGTGCTCCAGATAAAATATAAACGCTCATGATAGTCTCCTGTCTTAATTACTTAATATTTCAAAAATTTCATCCATTAAACCATGAAAGCTGCCAGTTGGAAACATTGCAAAGCTCCCTATTTTAGGGTACAAAACAAACTCTTTTTCATTGGAGATCCTCTATGTTTTCACGTTTAGATCACGAATCAAAAGCCGTCCTTTTTCCTAAAGATTGGGCCGACGGGTTAAAACAAATCCTTCTTAATATTTATGGCGAAAGATGCATCAAAGACGAAAAAACTTTCGAAATTTTCGGTTTTTCATACCCGAACGAAGTTCTTTTAATCATCTCTTATGTCGGATTAGATAAATTCGAAAGTCCTGTGACACTATTTCTATCAAGTGACCTGACGTTAAAAACAGCAACAGACAAAATTATGGACACTATGTTTGATAGTGCCGGTGTTTTCTTCGATTCTTATTTTGCTACTGAAGAAAGTGAAGATGAGATCTGGGATGACTACGTTTTAGACTGGCAAGATGCTGAGTTTGGAAGTGATAAGATTTTCTATAAAGTGACTCGTGAAAATGTGATGCTGACTATGGAAGCTAACTTGATACTTGGCGATTTAGCTGATGAGTAGAGCTAAAAAATACAGCTGCAGCTGTATTTTTATTATTTCTGAAAAACTAAAATTTTAAGCAAAAAAAGGCTCCCATAAGGAGCCTTTTTTTATTTCATTTCTTTTATCTTAATAAATACATGTGATCAGAGAATAAACTGAAGAGTTAAGGCCTCCATAGCTAATTGTCTCTCTTACATTGGCATATACACCATCCATCGCATTTACAGTAGTAGAGTAAGCACTTAATACTTCAACATCAGCACGATAGACTCTTTTGTAATTTAGCATTTTACAAAAAAGATCTGCTCTGGATAATAAATCAGGCCTAGTACCACTTATCGCAGCTTGGTAATATTCAACGCCCTCAACTGCTAAGAAAGGAAAACCTTGAAGTGTAGGATTAATAAAAGTGTCTCCGGTCGGAGTTGGAATTTCTCCAGCGACTACTGAAAAACTAAGAAGCATGGCCATAATAATCATTGCAAATTTCATAAGCTCTCCTCAACAATCAAAAGAATAAAGTATAATAATTGAGGCAATTAAAATAATTTGCAAGATAAAACAAAAAAAAGCTCCCGAAGGAGCTTTTTATTGTTTCAATAAATTTCGTAAGCTCTTATTTAATCGTCAAACGACGGCTTAACAACTTTAGTTTCAAATGCAATATCCTGATCATCGTCAAGAACTTCATCATCATCAAATCCATCAATTTCCGTCTCATCAGTCTCGATATCAAGATCTTTAAGAACGTGGTTGAAGGCCTTATCATCAGCTAAATCCTGAATGATAGTTTCGATATACTTCATTGGGTATTTCCCAACTAGTTCTTCGATAATCTTAGCAAGGCGCCCTTCTGAAAGAATAAGTTCTTTCTTCTTCACATCTTTCCAAAGTTTAATGTAGTGGTAACGGCAGTAACCGTTTGTCGTAGACGGGTTATCACAACCACGAACCACGCACTCATCGCTTTCAACTTTGAAGAGTTCCATGCTTCTGATTGAAGCGAATACATCTTCAATCGTGAAGTCTTCAGATAACGAAAGGATTTCTTCAGCAAGGTTTTCCTTGATATCGTCATCGATTTGCGATTTGCTTTTCTTTCTTACCGGAATGATTTCTTCTTCGATGTCTTCGTCAAAAGTCATTTTAACTTTTTTCGGAGCAGCGTCTTTTTCGAAGTCATCATCTTCGTCTTCTTCTTCTACACGTCTCTTGATTGGAGTTCCGTCTTCATCTAATTCTTCTTCATCTTCAAAGCTTGAGCCTTTTTTGCCTTTTGCTTTTAGAAGTTCTTTTTCTTCTTTTTTAGAAAGTTTCTTAGGTGGTTTAGCCGCTTCTTTAGCTGCTGCTTTATCAGCTTTAGCTTGAATTTTCTCAGCTTCTTTCGCTGCTGCTTTTGCTAATTTTTCTTTTTCTTTGTTAGCTTTATCAAGTTTCTTTGTATCAACTTTAGGAGCTGGAGCAGGTGCTGCTTTCTTAGCGATAGCGGCGTGCTTGTTAGCTTTTTCAACTGACTTCGTTTTAGAAGCTTGAATCTTGTCCTGGATTTTCTTTTGTAATCCAGCTTGAGACTTGTTTTTTACTTCTGGTTTTTTAGCTACAACCTTCGTTGCTTTTGCTACTGGTTTTGCAGCAGGCTTAGCTGGAGCTTTGTGAGCTGGCTTTGCCACAACTTTCGTTGCTTTTGCGACAGGTTTAGCTGCATGAACTGGCTTTTTAGCCGTTGCTTTTGCAGGAGGAGCAGCTTTTTTTGCTGGAGCTTTTGCCACAGGCTTTTTAGCGGGTGCTGCGGCCTTTTTTGGTGCAGGTTTAGCTGGCGCTTTTTTAGCGGCCGGTTTAACAGGCTTTTTCATTCCAAGATTCTCCAATATTTTTTTTATCAATTATATAACCTTTAACAATTTTTAATTACATGCCTTTCAATTCATTAGCAGCAATTACGATTCTTTGAATTTCCGAAGTCCCTTCGTAAATTTCAGTGATCTTTGCATCTCTAAAGTGACGCTCAACCGGGTACTCTTTCGTGTATCCATTTCCACCTAAAACTTGAATCGCTTTAGTTGTGATTTTCATACAAGCTTCTGAAGCGAAAAGTTTCGCTTGAGCAGCTTCTTTAGAGTACGGAAGATTGTTATCTTTTAAGTAACTCGCGTGCATGATGAGAAGTCTTGAAGCTGCAATCTCTGTCGACATATCAGCTAACATAAACTGAATAGCTTGAAGTTCAGAAATTGGTTTTCCAAATTGAATACGTTCTTTCGAGTATTTTTTAGCATATCTAAAAGCAGCTTCTGCAATCCCTAAAGCTTGGGCCGCGATTCCAATACGTCCACCATCAAGAGTTGATAGAGCTACAGTAAACCCTTTTCCAACTTCACCAATGATATTTGCTTTTGGAACTTTTACTTTGTTCAGCCAGATTTGAGCAGTCGTTGATCCTTTGATCCCTAACTTATCTTCTAGTTTTTGAACCTGGAATCCTTCAGTCGTTGTATCAACGATGAAAGCTGTCATCCCTTTATGGTCAGTCGTTTTCGTTGTTTTTGCCATAACAATAGCAATCCCAGCGTCTTTACCGTTAGTGATGAAGTTTTTTGTTCCAGACAATTCGTAGTAGTCACCTTTGTCTTCAGCAAATGTACCTAGAGTTCCAGGATCTGATCCGGCATTTGGTTCTGATAAACAGAAACATCCAATCACTCCACCAGAAGCTAGGCCTGGAAGGAATTTTTGTTTTTGCTCAGTTGATCCGTATTTTAAAATAGGCCACATACATAGTGATGTATGTGCAGAAATAAGCACTCCAGTTGAAGCACATCCGCGAGAGATTTCTTCAACGATGATGGCATAAGACGTATAGTCCATTCCAGCACCACCGAATTCTTCAGGAATATACGACCCCATAAACCCATTTTCATAAAGTTTATTGATCAAATCCTTCGGGATTTCTCCGTCGTGATCGATTTTAGCGGCCAGTGGCGCCACTTCAGAATCAGAAAATTTAGAAACAAGATCTCTAATTTCTTTATACTGCGGGTCGTACATACTCATTTCTTTTTCCTTTTTTACGAAAAATATTATTTACCTTTA